>NZ_JAVMKF010000206.1:10353-17617 GCF_031732815.1 Accumulibacter sp.
AAGCGCAACCTGCCGCCGGCGGAAGACGGGATCCATGATCCGACGAACGACGGTACGCTGGCCCTGCAGCCGCCGCTCGCCGCGTTCAACTCGCTGCCGAAGAGCCTGGCCGGCAACCGCGTGAACTGGGTCGAGGCGCTCAACACGAAGAAGATCAAGCCGCGCTACGACAAGACGGATCCGAATGCCGAGCCGATCGTCATGGACATGAACGTCGTCCGCGAAGTAAAGGGCTCAATGCCGGATGTCGTCTACCCGCACAAGCAGCACACCGAGTGGCTCGACTGCTCGAACTGCCATCCGGCGATCTTCATTCCGCAGAAGGGCGCGAACCAGATCAGCATGGCCAACATCCTGCTCGGCGAAAAATGCGGCGTCTGTCATGGCAAGGTTGCCTTCCCGGTTTCCGAATGCCGTCTCTGCCATTCGAAGAAGAAGGAACTCGTGGCGCCTGCCCAGGCGGCTGCGAAGACCAAGTAACGCGGCTCGAGGAGGAAATCACATGAAGAAGATCGTTATCGCCGTCCTGCTGTCTGCCGCGTCCGGTCTGGCCGCAGCCCAATCCGCTTCCTCCGCGCCGGACAGTGCGGCAGCGCGCCTCAACGCGAGCAATGCGGCGCAGATCGACAAGGACCAGCTGGCGCTGCGTCTGGAGTCGGTAGGCAAGCTGCTGGACAGTTCGTCTGCTTCTCGCCAGATCGAAATCAGCGGTGATCCCAAGGCGCTTGCGACGCGTGAAAAGGCCAAGGGGGTCTACCTGAAGGCGAAGGAAGCCTTCGGCAAGGGCGATCTCGCGACAGCGAACCGGCTGCTGCCGGAAGCTACCGTCTTGATGTTCGAGGCAGTGCGTCATGCTGCTCCCGACGACGTCGTTGCCCTCAAGCTGCAGGGGGATTTCAACGCACGCAGCGAGAGCGTGAAGGCGTTGCTTGGTGCCTACAAGCGGGTTGCCGCCGAGAAGGGCAGCAAGGGCGTTGCCGAAACGGTTGCGAGCATCGAGAAATCGGTGGCCGAGGCAGACAAGCTGGCCGCTGCCCGGAAATTCGCCGAAGGTCGCGCCGAACTGGATCGCGCCTATCTTGTGGCCAAGGCGGCGCTCAGCTCGCTGCGCGGCGGTGACACGCTCGTCCGCTCGCTCAACTTCGCCTCGAAGGAGGAGGAGTACCACTACGAAGTCGATCGCAACGACACGCACCAGATGCTGATCAAGGTGCTCGTCGATGAGAAGCGCGCGACCAACCCCCAGCTCGACCAGCAGGTGCAGGCCTTCCTCGACAAGGCCCGGGCGCTGCGCAAGGAAGCCGAAGGGGCAGCGTCGCGCAAGGACTTCGCACAGGCCGTGAAGCTTCTCGAGGAGTCGACGGCCGAACTGGTGCGTGCGATCCGCAATGCAGGCGTCTATATCCCGAGCTGATCGATTCCGAATACCCCGGCTGGCCGGCGGCATCGTGATGCTGCTCGCCGCCGGTGCCGCGTTCGCGGGCAGCTGGCTGCCGATCGCGAAGGACGGCGTTCACGATCCCAAATCGCCGGCAGCCAAGCAGCTGCAACAGCCGCAGGAGGCGCTTTCGCGACTGACGCCCGACACTACGGGAAACCAGGTCCGCTGGGTGCAGGCGCTGGAAAGAGGAGAGATCAGTCCCCGTGAGAAGCTCAATCCGAAGACGGAAATCCGCAAGCTGGATCAGGACATCCTGCTCAACCTGAAGGGCGGCATGCCTATCGTCCGCTTTCCGCACAAGGCGCATACCGAGTGGCTCGACTGCAGCAACTGCCATGACCGGCTGTTCAAGCAGCAGACAGGCGCTACGAAGATCTCGATGTTCGAGATTCTGCAGGGCGAGCAGTGCGGTGTATGCCATGGAGCCGTTGCCTTTCCGCTGACCGAATGCTACCGCTGTCACAGCGTGACCCGTCCGGGCAAACCGGCGACGATGCCGACGCACATGGATCCACGGTTTCATAGTCCAGGGCGGCTCGGACCATGACGCTGCGGACCACCATCGCAACTCTTGTGCTGGCTCTTGCAGTATGCCTCGGCATTCCGCTCGCCGAGGCCGAGTACGCCGATGTCGTCATCAACAAGCAGGCCGAGAAGAATGGCATGCGGCCGGTCGTGTTTCCGCACTGGTTCCATCGCATCCGCTTTCGCTGCAAGGTCTGTCATGCCGAGCTCGATTTCAAGATGCGCGCCGGCGCCAACGATGTGACAATGGCAGCGATCATCGATGGCAAGTTCTGCGGGGCTTGCCACAACAACGACATCGCGTGGAGCGTTGAAAAATGCGATCTCTGTCACTCCGGAAAGCCGGGCTTACCCTCGGGGATCTATGGTGGTCATGAAACCTCGGGTCCCGGGCGCTGGTAGCCGCTTCTTCCGTCGGCGCCAGCTGCTGGGCGCAGCATCGGCGACCGGCCTTCTGGCGCTGGCGGCGGGCTGCGCCCCGTCGACCGCTGGGCGACGCGAGTCCGTGCGCGAGGCGACCGGTGGGCTGCTGACACAGATGCGCTCGCTCACCGGTGCCCAGATTCTCACGAAGACGACGCAGACCGGGATGCCGTCAGGCCGCAGCAGCCTTGGCGGCTTCGTTCCCTTCGTCTTTCCTGTCGCCGTCGCCGCTACGCCGCTCGACATCTACGTTGCCGATGCCGGGGCAGGGCGCCTCTATCGCTATGATCCGGCACTCAACGCGATGGCGGTGTTTCCGGTCCCCGTGACGCCGCAAACGCGGCTGGCGGCGGGTCTCGACGGCAGCATCCTGGTCGTTACCCCGCAGGCCGGGTTCCCGCTGCGTTTCGACCGTGCCGGCAATCCGCTGCAGCAGATCAATGCCAACACCGGTTCCGATCACTACGACGATGCCACTATCGATCCGGTGTCCGGCCGCTTCTACGCGCTGGACCGTATTCAGCGGCGTATCGACGAGATCCATCCGGTCGGTCGGGTCGGCGTCGTTCTGGCTGATCGGCAGATGCCCGACAATCCTGTCAGCCTGGCGATGGATCGGCGCATGCTGTTCGTCAGCAGTCGCGCATGCGCCTGCGTCGTGCAGATCGATCGCCAGACCGGACGCCAACAGGCCATCATCGAGGATCTGAAGGACATGGCCGCATTGGCTGCCGGTGGCGGTTGGGTTGCGGTGGCGGACAGCGTACAGCGCCATCTTTTCATCTACCGGGATGGCATGCTGCGTGGCGAGCCTTCCTACGAGTCGCTCCGACTCGCAAACCCGCAGGGCGTTGCGATCGTGAATGACAGTCTCTATGTGGCCGACGGCGCGGGTCGCCGTGTCGTGCAATTCGGGATGCGCCCGTGAAGGGATTCCTGATCCTCCTGTGCACCTTCGTCCTCGCCGGATGCGCGACGACGGACGAGCGCCCCGTTCTCCAGTTCGGGGCCCAGATGCCGCCCGGAGCGCGAGGCACGGTCTTCCCTGCCGAGCAGGCCGAGGAAATTCCGCGCTATGTGTATGTCGGGCAACTGACCGGCGAGGAAAATTTCGTCTGGCCGGAGCCGAAGCGGGATACCTTCGGAGGTTTCCTGCGCTGGATCGCCGGCATCGTCGGTGGCGAGGCCGTTCCGGAGGGGCTGCAGCGACCGCAGGCGCTGGTTGTCGACAATGCAGGCCGCATTCTTGTCACCGACATCAGTCGTCAGGCGGTTCTCGTCTTTGATCGACAGTCCGGGCGGATGGACATCTGGGACAAGGCGGTCGGCTATCAAGGGTTTGTCGCGCCTGTGGGTATTGCGCTGGGCGAGCAGCAGGAGGTCTACGTCGCCGATGCCGAGCTGGCGATCGTCGTCCGGCTCGACGCCGACGGAAAGACCCTCGGGAGCTTCGGCCGCAATGTCCTGCAGCGGCCGACCGGGGTGGCCTGGGATGCCCGCCGGAAGCGTCTCTACGTTGCCGATACGCATGCGCACGACATCAAGGTCTTCGCCCAGGACGGAAGCTTCGTCGGCCAGCTGGGAGAGCGTGGCGACGCCGCCGGCGAGTTCAATTTTCCGACCTTCCTCGCGCTGCGCGACGACGAGTTGTACGTCAGCGATACGATGAACGCGCGTGTCCAGGTTGTTGGCGCAGAGCGTGGCGATTTCCGGCGCAGCATCGGCACGCGCGGCATGTACGTGGGCAACCTCGTCCGCCCGAAGGGTATTGCGCTGGACAGTGAGGGCAATGTCTACGTTGTCGAGTCGTATCATGATCACTTGCTGGTCTTCAATCGCAAGGGCGAGTTCCTGATGGCCGTCGGCGGGGGCACCGGACAGGCGATCGGGCAGTATTACCTGCCATCGGGCGTGCTTGTCGACAGCGGCAACCGTGTCTATCTGGCCGATACCTTCAACGGCCGGATCGTTGTCTATCAGTTCCTTGGTGGTGGCACCGAAAATGAATAGTTCCTCCTCCCGTCTGTTGCTGCGTTGCCTTGCTGTGACGCTCTCCATCGCAATCGGTCTCACCGCTTCTGTGAGTGACAGCTGGTCGGCGCGCGAATCGAACGTGCGGGCAACCAAGCACAATCTTTCCAAGGACTGGGGTGGCGGCGGAGCCGATACCCGCACGGTCAAGGCGACAACGGAATCGCAGGTCTGCGTTTTCTGCCACACCCCCCACGCGGCAACCTCCGGCATGACTCCGCTGTGGAACCGCAAGGCGTCGAATGCCGCCTATACGACCTATACCTCCAGTTCTCTCGATGCCCAGGCAATCGAGGGGCAGCTTGCCGCACCGGGTGGAAGTTCCAAGCTCTGCCTGTCGTGCCACGACGGAACGCTGGCGATCGGCAACGTGAATGTGCTCAACGGCGCTGGCTCGAATACGGTGCAGGGCGGACAGTCGATCACGATGACAGGTACCGGAGCGGGCGGCGTCATGCCAGGCGGTTCAGGCACCAACACCGGCTTTACCCGTTTTCTCGGAACCGACCTCAGCAACGACCACCCGATTTCCGTCACCTACAACAAGCTCTTGACCGACCGCGACGGTGAACTGAGGGATGCGACGCTGAATCCGATCGACGGCACATGGGAGTGGGTCAATGGCAGCACGCGGATCATCGGCGTTCGCAAGCATCGCAACCAGGGCGGTAGCGGACAGGCCCAGAAACCGAAATTGCCGCTCGAGATGACCGGCAGTGCCACCGATTCGGGCCAGGTCCAGTGCGCGACCTGTCACGATCCGCATATCCGGGAAACCAGCGAAGCGACTGCCGGTAACCAGAAGTTCCTGCGCCAGAACCGATTCCAGGTTGACGCCCCGGCGAACGCCTATAACGAGTCCGGGGACCAGATCTGCCTGTCGTGTCACAACAAGAACAGAGGCACGGGGATGTGGGCCTTCTCGGCCCATGCAAACCCCAGCGTAGCATCGGCGACCTACAAGGCGACACCGGCACAGCAACGCGACTTCCCTGCAAACATCCAGGTCTGGCAAGCCGGTTGCCTGAACTGCCACGACACGCACAGCATCCCGGGATCTCGCCGCCTGCTTCGCGAAGGAACGACCGGAACCGGTACTCCCAAGGCCGGTGGCACCTCGGCGATCGAGGAAACCTGCTACCAGTGCCATTCGAATTCCACCGAATCGATCGTCACTCCTTCACCGCCGGACATCAAGACTGATTTCACGACCAAGGCCAAGCGGATGCCGATTGCGAAATCGCCGGAGACGCATGACATCGGGGGCAGTTTCAACGATGCCGGCTTCGTCGATTGCAACTCGACGACCAACAAGTGCGGCAAGGACTTCATCGAAAGCCGCGAGAAGCTGGGGGTCGGCAACCTCGCCA
Organism: Accumulibacter sp.; assembly: GCF_031732815.1. Classification (GTDB taxonomy): domain Bacteria; phylum Pseudomonadota; class Gammaproteobacteria; order Burkholderiales; family Rhodocyclaceae; genus Accumulibacter. The sequence continues at coordinate 16,144 of NZ_JAVMKF010000206.1, forward strand.
ACCGGCATGCGGAATGTACGGACTGCCATAACCCGCACCGCGTAATCCGTGGCAAGAGCGGTCTTCCCGGTGCGCTGACTGCGGCCAACACCAGCGAAGCGCGTGTCAATGGCGCAAGCGGCGGGCATCACGACCATCGTGAAGCTGCGGGTTATACGCACACCAACGTAATCTCGGGGGTTTTGCGCGGAACCTGGGGCGTCGAGCCGGTCTACAGCTCGAACAAGTCCTTCCATCTGCTGCCGACCGGTTACGACGTCAAGCGCGGCGATCCCGGCAACACTGCTATCACCGACTGCGGCGGCGCCAACAAGGCCAATTGCGACGCGCAGACCTTCGTCACGCGCGAATACCAGATTTGCCTGAAATGCCATTCGGACTACGGCTATACCGATGACAATGCCTATCCGAGTGGCAGCACGCGGCCGACCCTGGGTGGCACGAACCTCACAGGTTCACCGACCTCACGGACGGCAGGCAGCTTCACCCGCTACACGAACCAGGCGAAGGAATTCCAGGCGCCCTCGGCGCACAGGGGGCACCCGACGACGACGGATTCCGGGTCGTCGGCCGGCTTCAGCACCAACAACCATCGCTCGTGGCACCCGGTGATGGACAGCACCAACCGAACTGGCTCTACCCGTGGCAATGGAACGAACATCAGCAACAACTGGCGATCGCCCTGGAACAACTCGGTCGGTTCGCAGACGATGTACTGTACCGACTGCCACGGATCCGAAGTGACCAGCGCGACATCCGTCATTCCTGATGGCACCAATTCGTGGGGCCCCCATGGGTCGACCAACGATTTTCTGCTGAAGGCCCCCTGGACGACGGCGACGGGCTCAGGAAATACGGACCATCTTTGCTTCCGCTGCCATGAATCCGGGCGCTATACGGGCACCTCGGGTGCCAGAACCGGCTTCTGGATCGGTCGCGGCTCGCGGGGCACCGGCAAGGACGGGCATGATACGCACTACGCGAAGATCAACCGCATGCGATGCAACTGGTGCCATGTTGCCGTGCCGCATGGCTGGAAGAACAAGGCACTTCTCGTCAATCTCAACGATGTCGGTCTGGAGGCGGGGGTTGCGAACGGCACCGTGATTGCCAATGGCAGCCTGCCGTATTCCAACGGCCCCTATTACCGTAACGCCATGCTCAAGATCGACGTTTTCGGTCCCAGCGGCAACTGGTCGATCGGCGATTGCGGAACACCAGGTTCGAGCGACGATGGTGCCCGCAGCTGGATGCAGGGTACCTGCGGCAATCCTCCATGATGGTGCTTCTGCGTTCACTTGCTTCGCTCCGTCTGACGCTTGGACTCTTCGTGGCGCTGGGCGGCGGCATCATGGCGGCTCATTTCGGGGGGGTTCCTTTCAGTCCGGCCGTTGCTGCCTGCCTGTCGGGGCTTGCGATCAACCTGCTGGCGATGATCGTCACCAATCCGCGCTTCCGGCGCCAGATTCCGCTG
>NZ_JAVMKF010000206.1:17717-20243 GCF_031732815.1 Accumulibacter sp.
GGATGCCGTGATCGGCGACGACAAGCCGCTCGTCCGCAACGGCTACCGCTTCTACACGACATGGAACAAGGGCTTCGCGCTGGTTTTTCGCTGGCAGCCCAATCGCGGACCGGTTGCCGTCGGTTCGGTGAATCTTCCGGGATATCCGGCCAACGCGCTGAAGCAGGCACAGGAGTGGAAGCTGCCTGGCGTTGCCGACCCGGTCTGGGCCATGCTGCAGTTTGACGAGACGCTCATTCCAGACGACCGTGAGGCGGAGTTCAGGTTGCCTGAGGACTACCGAGTCGTCGTTCGCCACGGTGAGCAGCGCTGGGAGATCGACCCTTACCGCCCGGCGGCGATCCGGTTTGCCGAGGGCTCCCTGCAGTATCTTGGTCTCACTACCTGGATGGGCTACCTCGTCGTATGGGACGGCACGATTCCCTGGCTTCTCCTCGCTTCCGCGATCGCTGCTCTCGCACTTTCGCTGCACTTCTGGCAGCACTTCTCCCGCCAGCCGTGGAACCCGGCGGGCGCGGGGCAGGTCTCCTGCAACGACACGCAAACAACCGGAGCAGTCATTGGAAGCATTGAACGAACTTAGGGTCCTGTGGGGCGCGGTCGTCGCCTACGTCCTCGCAGGCAGCCTCGCGATTCTCGGCGTCATGCTGAAAAAGCGGCCGGATCGCTACGTCCTTGCGCTCATGGTCGTCGGTCTCCTGGTGCATACCGCCTCGATCGCGATGCGTTGGGAGCGGCTGGGTCACGGCCCGTTCGTCTCGATGTTCGAAATTCTGACAAGCAACGTCTGGAGCCTGATGCTTGTCTTCTCGATTGCCTACTGGCGGCTTCCGGTGGTCCGCCCGATGGCTGCCGTCGTGATGCCCATCCTCTTCATCATGATGGGCTGGCTGATGACGGTAAGCCCCGGCGAAACGCGCCTGCCACCGACCTATCACACCGTCTGGCTCTTCGTGCACATAGGCTTTGCCAAGGTTTTCATGGGGGCCATGCTGGTAGCAGTGGGGCTGTCTGGGATCATCCTGTCGCGTGCGACCCGCTTCGGGAGCGAGACCTTTCATCGTCTCCCCGACAACGATCGGCTGAGTGACCTCGGATTCCGCTGGGTGGCGGTGGGCTTCGTGTTTCACACGCTGATGCTGATTGCCGGCGCCATCTGGGCGCAGGATGCCTGGGGGCGCTACTGGGACTGGGATCCGCTTGAAACCTGGTCGTTCATTACCTGGCTGATGGTTGCCATCTCGCTGCACGCGCGGATCACCTTTCGCATCTCTCCGCGCGTCGGCGCCTGGATGACCATCGCCGTCTTCGTTACCGCCTTCCTGACCTTCTTCGGTATTCCCTTCGTCACGCAATCGGCGCATCAGGGGGCGGTATGATTCGCAGCACAGCGTTCATCCATCCCGTAAACGAAGTTGCTGCCGCAAGGGCGCGGCGCTGGCTGCTGCTGGCGGTTTCCGCGGTTGCCATTTCAGGGCTCTTCGCCATCCTCATCGCCCTGGCGCGCGTACCGGCGTTGGGTACGCTCTTTCCGGGGACAGAGTTCTATCGGACGGCGCTCGTCCTGCACGTCAATCTCTCGCAGGGTGTCTGGTTCATGGCATTCGCCGCGGTGCTGTGGAGCCTGGTGGCGGTCAGGGAGTCCGAGCGTATCGACCGTGCGGCGTGGCTGCTCGCCGTGCTCGGCGTTTCCGGCATCACCCTGTCCGTGCTGTCAGGAAAGGCGCCGCCCATCATGAGCAACTACCTGCCGGTACTCGACAACGCGCTATTCCTCGGCGGCCTGTCGCTGCTCGGGCTTGGGATCATGCTGAAAGCGATCAGCGCCTGGGTCGGCGTTCCCTTCTGGTCGCCGGAGGGCGGACTTGCCAGCCTGCAGTCGACCCTGCTGCGTCTCGCAGCAGCGGAAACGCTGGCGGTCTTCGTGCTTTTGGCCTTAACCTGGTGGCAGATGACGGGGCAGACGGGCTACCTGTTCTTTGAAACCCTGTTCTGGGGTGCCGGCCACCTGTGGCAGTTCACTCTTGCCGGGCTCCTGATGTGCTGCTGGCTCATGCTGGCGCCGAAGGCGGCGGGGCGGATCGCCCCCGGCTTCCTGCGGCTGTTGGTCGGCGTCAGCCTTCTTCCCGTCGTTGCGGGTCTGGCGGTGCCGCTGCTGCATGCGCCGGACGAAACCGCCCATACCTACCTCTATACCTGGCTGATGCAATGGATGAGCTGGCAGGCGCCACTGTTGCTGGGCTGCATGGTGGCACTGCTGGCGCCCCGCGGCGGCCTGGCACCGGGTTACGGGCTGTCGCTGCTGCTCTTCGTCGCCGGACTGCTGCTCGGCGCGCTGATCAATGGGCAGACGACGCTGATCACCGCCCATTATCACGGAACCATCGGCGCCGTTACCCTGGCCTTCATGGCAGTGAGCTATCGGCTCCTTCCGGCGCTCGGCGTATCGATTCCGGAGACGCGCTTCGTCAGGTTGCAACTCGCCTGCTACGGTTACGGCATCCTGCTCATGATGGGCGGACTGGC
>NZ_JAVMKF010000206.1:20343-21631 GCF_031732815.1 Accumulibacter sp.
CAGTGGAGCACGGTGATGCCTTCTCCACATGCCGATCCGCAGGCACATGCGACGCGCAAGCAGGCCGAGGAGGTCGCACGCCGGTTTCAGGAGGGCGTGATGATGCTTCATGCGAGGCAGTACGATCATGCGCTCACCGCCTTCCATCGCGTGCTGCAGATCGACCCCCGCTTTCCCGAAGCTCATGTCAATGCCGGGTTTGCGCTTCTCGGCATGGGCAATCCCCGTGCAGCCGCCGATTTCTTCGATAGCGCTACCAACCTGCGCCCGGATCAGATGAACGCATACTTCGGACTCGGCGAGGCCCTCATGGCGCTGGGTGACCGCCACGGCGCGCTGCAGGCCATGGAAACCTATCTCCACCGCAGTCCGCCCGACGACCGCTTCCGGGTCAAGGCCGAGGCTGCGGTCTGGGAATTGCGTGCCGAACTCTCTCGCAGCAATGTGCAGTCTTCTCCTTCGCGGAAGTAGTTCCCGTCTTTTTTTGCCTCTGTGAATTCGCTGGTTCGATTCTTGCACCGAATCGATGGTTCGCCGTGCCGGAGTAGGTGTGCCTTGCGCAGCCTCCGCACCGGCGGACGCTGAGTTCGCCAACACCTCAGGGAGGCACGGGAATACGATGAATCGCTTGTTCTTCGGCACGCTTGCCGGACTCGCCAGTGCGGTTGCGCTGGCCGACACGGACGTCGCTGCCAACGCGTTCCTGCGCGAGAATCTGCGCGCCATTACGGATGAAGTGACAATGTACCGGCCAGCGTTGCAGGCGATGACGGGCGACCCCCGTGTCGGGCGCGATGCCCGTGAATCGCTGCAGCGCATCGATGCGCTGATGACGGAGTCCGCCCGATTCGCCGGGCAGACACGACTTGATGAAGCCGTGAAACGGGGCGAAGCCGCAAAGCGTCTGGCGATCCAGGCCATGGTGAAGCTGAAGTCAGGGCAGACCGTGACGCACGCCCTGAAATTCGAGACGCCGGCGGACGAATACGCCTATGAGCTGCGCCGCTTCGAGAGCAACGAGATGCTGGTCGGCATGAATCTCCAGGAATCCACCGATGCAGGTGTTCGTCAGCGGGTGTCCGGTGAACTCGATACAGCGAAACGCTTGCGACAGTCCGCGGCCGGCGATGCCGCTGCCGGTCGTCATGCCGAGGCCGTGAAACAGATGGAAACGGCCGCAGTGCATCTCAACCGCGCACTGCAGGCGCTCGGAGTACCGGTTTTCTGATGCGATGAACAACCGACTGATCAACTGGTTCAAGTACGCCTCGCCGCAGAGCTTCTATCC
>NZ_JAVMKF010000207.1:0-21623 GCF_031732815.1 Accumulibacter sp.
TATAGCAACTGGCGCAGGTGATGTTGCACAGCGTGCCGGTATTGACCCACAGCGTCTCAAGCCCGCCAAACGCCACCTGCGCCCGCGCCTCGCCCTTGGCGGTGATGTCAGGGTCGCTGAAGGGCAGCTTTTTCATCAGAATGTTCATGGTCGCGTCTCTGTCAGCAGCACGCGCCGGAAGACACAGCGGCGCTTGCGGTGTCATAAGGCATGGCGCTGCCGCAACCCTCAAAAATCCCGAAATGGCGCGAGAAGTCGCCGATAAATGAGAAGTGTCTGGCAAACCGGGTTTCCGCCAGCATGCGCCACGTGTTGCCGCAAACCGGAAACACTTTGCCGCGCGGGATCAGATGATGCTTGTCCAGGGCAAAAACGTCATGGGCATGGGCAATGCCGCCATTATAGATAACGGCTTGACCATAGTCCTCGCAGGCCGGTTCAAGTCCGTCGAGCTTGAACAACCGGTAGGTCGCCGAGAAAAACCGCGCCGGACTCAACCGCACAGCGATTGCCGGATCAAGGATGCCCACAGGGCGGTCGGTTACCAGACGCGGATCGGCAAACCCCGCCGATTTGGCAAGGTTCTGGAAGTCATTCCAGTAAAGTGCGCCGCCGAGGCACTCGCCGATCAATTCCGGGTCTTGCCGCACGGAATCAGGCAGTCTGCGATCGGCGTAGACGTCCGCAAAATACATTTCGCCGCCAGGTTTGAGCAATCTGTGCGCGCCGCGCAACACGGCCAGCTTGTCTGACGAGAGATTGATCACGCAATTCGACACGATGACGTCGAAACTGCCTGCTTCAAGATCCAGGTCGTCCAGACGTTCGATGAAGCCGTCAAGAAAGCGGACATTGCTCTTCGCATAGCCGAAACGCTGCCGGTGCCACGCATCATGTTTGCGCGCAACGCCAATCTGTTCGGGGGTCATATCAATGCCCGTGACTTCCCCGTGTGGGCCGACGAGCTGGGCAAGCGCGTAGACGTCCCGGCCAGCTCCACAACCCAGGTCAAGAATTCTGGCGCCCTCGAGCGCAAGCGGTGTGACCAGGCCGCAGCCATAATACTTGGCAAGGACCTCGTCGTGAACATTTGCCAGAGCAGCCCTGACATGGGCAGGCATGTCATCTGGCGTACAGCATGCTTCGGTCTTGAGATCGGCTGAACTTTGCAGTGTCTTGCCGTAATACGTCCTGACAACATCGATGTTCACGGAAGGGGCGCTCCAGAATCACGTTCAACCGCATCGTGTGCGGCGCACCTGCCCGATGTCATTCTAGATGCTCAGTCAGCAAAGAGAAATGCGAAAATCAGGTGCTTCAAAGCCGTCAGTATCAGCTTTGAGCGTGTCTGCCCTGCGCGCTGCAACGGATGGCGAGTGGCGTAGGGGCAGGCGAAATTTCAGCTGACGCCTGGCCACTGTCGGTAACAGCCCGCATGTGGCCGACAGATTGTGCTGTAACTCCCGGTCAGGCTGCTGAATTGCGCAGACATATGCACGCATCACCTGAAAAGCAGAGTCAACCCGCACAGCACGAAAGCTTCGCCACATCTCGATCAAACGCCTGGGCGGCCAGCTTCAGTCCTTCAACCGTGGTCAGGTAGGGGAAGATCAGCTCTCCGAGCGTCTTCGTGGTCATGCCGGACGTCAGCGCCAGCGCCAGCGTCTGGATGCTGTCGGCGCCCTCGGGCGCGAGGATCTGTCCGCCAAGCAGACGGTCGGTCCCGGCATCCGCCACCAGTTTGATGAGCCCGCGCGTGTCGCGGGCGGCCAGTGCGCGCGGCACGGCATCAAGCGGCAGGACGGATGTCTTGACCTCATGGCCGGCGGCTTTCGCCGCCGCCTCGCTCAGGCCCACGCCCGCCACCTGCGGTTCGGTGAACACGACCCAGGGCATGGCGCTGTTGTCGTAGGCGAGACTGTCGCCGTTCAGGGCGTTGAGGGCAGCGAGCTTCGCCCCATAGGCAGCCATATAGACGAACTGGTCGCGGTCGGTTACGTCGCCGGCGGCATAGACGCCCGTTTTCGAGGTCCGCATGCGATCATCGACGACGATGGCGCCACGGCTGTCCTGTTTGATGCCGACGCCGTTCAGGCCCAGCCCATCTGTGTTGGGCGTGCGTCCCGTAGCGATCAGCAACCGCTCCGCCTTCAGTTCGATCAGCCTGCCATCCTCCTTGACGCTGACGATTACACCCGTCTGGTCTTCCCGGCAGGCATCGTAGGCAACGCCGCAATGGAGGGTAATGTCCTCGGCACGGAAGGCCGCCGCCAGCGCGTCTGAAACCTCGGGCTCCACCTGCGGCAGAAGCCGCGACCGGCAGACGACGGTCACGGCGACGCCCATGCGCGCCATCATCTGGGCAAGCTCCGCGCCGATATAGCCGCCGCCGATGACGATCATGCTCTTCGGCAGCTCTTCCAGCTCCAGCAGCGTCGTGCTGGTCAGGTAATGCACCTTGTCGATGCCCGGGATCGGCGGCACGGACGGACGCCCACCTGTGGCGATGATGGTCTTTCCGGTGGAAATGGTCGTGTCATTGACGATGACGCCCGCGCCGTTCAGCCGCGCCGCGCCTTCGATATAAGCGATGCCGTCATACGCGGGCAGCAGGTCGGCATACTTCTTCTGCCTCAACGTCGAGACGAGGTCGTCCTTGGCGGCGATCAGCTTGCGCCAGTCAGTCACGCCCGCCTCGCCTGAAATCCCCGGAAACCGTCCCGCCGCCCGCGCGCCGTGCAGCGCCTCGGCCGCCCGGATCATGGTCTTCGACGGCACGCAGCCGACATTGACGCAGGTGCCGCCGATGGTCCCGTGGCCGATCAGCGCCACGTTGGCGCCCTGTTCGGCGGCCGTGATGGCGGCAGAGAACCCCGCCGAACCTGCGCCAATGACAGTGAGGTCGAAGGGCTTCCGCGATCGTTTATCGGGCGTGCAGCAATCTGCCATGTGATGGCGCTTTCATTTGGACGCACGACCCCATGACGTGGCCCAGCCGATGATGGGGCCAAGGCGCCGATTAAAGGCGGGAGGCGTGATTTGTTGAGGGCTCAGCCTGTTACGGAAGCTGGATATCCAGCATTTGTTGAGGCGGAAGCAATGGCGTCAGCACTTGTCACTGAGGGGTCGAAGACAACTGTCGCCGTCTTGGCATCAAAATCCACTGTCACCGAACTCACGCCGGGAACGCCTTCCATTGCTTTCTTGACGGTCACCGGACACAGCGCACAGGTCATGTTCTGCACGGCAAATGTCAGCGTTTCGAGCTTTGCGGTCTCCGCAAACGCCGGGCTGACGGGTGAATGCCATGCGCCACTTGCGATCACCACACCGCCCGCAATGGCAGCGGCGAGGCTGACAGAAATCAGAAGCGTCCGTTTCATTGAATGTCTCCTTTGCCAGAGTCGTCAGTAGAATAGCGGCGCCCACCAGTCGATAGAGAGCGCCAGAAGCACCAGTGCGGCTGCAACCCACAGAGCGGTCTTGGTGATGACGGCCGATTGCGGCTTTGCGCAGTAAGTGCCCTCTTCGCAGGCCGGTCTTGGCTTGAAATAGACCTGCCTGAAGCCGAGGGCGATGAAGACGAGCGCAATGCCCGCAACATACGGCTTGTAGGGCTCAAGCGCCGTCAGGTTGCCGATCCAGGCCCCGGAGATGCCAAGCATCACGAACAGCAGCGGCACCACGCAGCAGGCCGAAGCCAGAATGGCGCCGATCACACCGCCCGCCGCAAAGATGTTCCGCTTCCGGTCGCCGGCATCCTCTGTGGTTTGTACCGTTTGGATTCCTGCTTCGGGTGTACTCATGCGTCTTCGTCCTCGCTTTGGTTCTGAGCTTGAGGTAGGGTCTGTAGTAACTACAGACTCAAGAGGGTTTCGCAGGAATGGGCGGTCACGTTTTCGGGAAGACACTGAATCGCGCCAGTATTGCGCGGCGCGCAGGCTGCAACATGGAGACCATCCGGTACTATGAAAAAATCGGCATCATGCCCGAGCCACCGCGCACTGCGGGTGGCTACCGCGTGTATGATGAGATTCACGTGACGCGGCTGCGCTTCATTCTGCGTGGCCGGGAGCTGGGGTTCTCCATCGAAGAGCTGCGTGGGCTGCTTCAGCTGGTGGACAGAGGGACCCAAACCTGCGCGGAGGTGAAAGCGTTGACCGAACTGCACTTGGCCAATGTGCGGGCAAAGATCGCCGACCTCAGACGCATCGAGAACGTGCTTGCAGCAACGGCATCACAATGCTCGGGCCGGCATGTGCCAGAATGCCCCGTTCTGGAGGCACTGGCATCCTGATCAGCGAGGCCCTGCCGATCACAAACAGAATGCGCCGCTTCACCACGCGCGAAGAAAACGGGGCACCCGTCAGGCGGCGGCCTGCAGAAGCGCCCAGCCACTCTGGCCAATCCGGCAGGCCGTATGTTCACTGGCCCGCACATGCGGCGGCATCACCGGCTTCACGGCGCGGGTCAGGACCCGCACGCCAACGCCGCGCGCGACTGCCTCGCCAACCACAACTTCAAGATCAGAGAGCGGCAGACAGGCGTGCCGGTATTGACCCACAGCGTTTCAAGCCCGCCAAACGCAACCTGCGCCCGCTTTTCACCCTTGGCGGTGATGTCGGGATCACGGAATTTCAGCAGCGGTGGAGAAACGTTCATCAGGGGATGCCTCGGGCCAATGACGTGACTATTACGCAAACAGAGTGCCGGGGAAATGGCCGATACAGATACACTGACCCGCACACGCGGCGTCCGCAGGGCGAACGGCATGGGCTGGCTTCATCCGGATCAGGAGAGTTCCGGTTTTCTCTCTTTAGCCATTCCTGCCCCGGCTTGAGCAGCGCCGGGAGAGGCAAGCCTGCGTCCTTTGACCAGCGCATAGACCGCCGGGATGACCACCAGTGTCAGGACGGTTGACGATACCATGCCTCCGATCATCGGCACCGCAATCCGGCTCATCACCTCGGAGCCTGTCCCGTCCGCCCACAGGATCGGCAGAAGTCCCGCCATGATGGCGACAACTGTCATCATCTTTGGCCGCACACGTTCCACTGCTCCCGTCATGATGGATGCTTCCAGATCGGCGCGCCCGAAGGCCCGGTTCGCGCCGGCAGCTTCAGCCTGCCGCTCGGCGAATGCGTGGTCGAGATAGATCAGCATGATGACGCCGGTTTCTGCCGCCACGCCTGCCAGCGCGATGAACCCGGCTGCTGCCGCCACGGAGAGATTGAATCCCATCCACCACATGAACCACACACCGCCCACCAGCGCGAAGGGCAATGACAGCATGACGATCAGCGTTTCCGGCAGCCGCCGGAAATTGAGGAAGAGCAGAAGGAAGATGACCGCCAGCGTCATCGGCACAACAAGGGCAAGCCGCGCCTGGGCGCGCTCAAGGAATTCAAACTGCCCGCTCCAGCCAATGGAGTAGCCGGGTGGCAGCGTAACTTCGCCCGCAACGGCGGCCTGCGCGTCAGCAACATAGCCGCCAAGGTCTCTGCCCGTGATATCGACAAAGATATAGACGGCAAGCTGCCCGTTTTCGGTGCGGATGCTCGTGGCGCCACGGGTGCGCTCAATCCGCGCGATCTCTCCCAGCGGCACGAAGCCGCCGCCAGGCAGCGCCACCATCACCTCGCGCGCGATGGCGTCGGGATCCTGCCGCATGCCGGGAGGATAGCGCAGCGCGACGGTATAGCGCTCACGGCCCTCGACAGTCTGGGTCATGGCCTGCGCTCCCAGGGCAACGGCGATGACTTCCTGCACGTCCGCAATCGTAAGGCCATAGCGGGCAAGACGCGCGCGATCCGGCACAATGTCGAGATAATAGCCGCCGATTACCCGCTCAGCATAGGCGCTGGACGTTCCCGGCACGTTGCGCAAAACCGCCTCAACGGCGCGCGCTATGCGCTCCAGCTCGGCAAGGTCAGTGCCGAATATCTTCACGCCGACCGGCGTGCGGATACCGGTTGCGAGCATGTCAATCCGCGCGCGGATCGGCATCGTCCATGCATTTGACACCCCCGGAAACTGGAGCGCTGCATCCATTTCCGCCCGCAGGCTTTCGATGGTCACGCCTGGCCGCCACGCCTCGCGCGGTTTGAGCTGAATGATGGTCTCGAACATTTCCGTGGGCGCGGGATCCGTTGCTGTCATCGCCCGCCCGGCCTTGCCGAACACGGTCTCAACCTCCGGAAAGGCGCGGATGATGCGGTCCTGCATCTGCAGAAGCTCCGCCGCCTTGGTGACAGAAAGGCCCGGCAGTGTGGTGGGCATATACATGAGTGTGCCCTCATCCAGCGCAGGCATGAATTCCGAACCGAGCTGGCGCGCGGGCCACACCGTGGCGGCAAGCACCCCAAGGGCGATGAGAATCGTCAGCACCGGCGCCTTCAGCACATGGGCAATGACCGGGCGATAAATGGCGATGAGAAACCGGTTCACCGGATTCTTCTGCTCTGCCGTGATTTTTCCGCGCACAAAAATCACCATCAGGGCCGGTACCAGCGTCACCGACAGAAGCGCCGCGGCCGCCATGGCAAAAGTCTTGGTCCAGGCCAGCGGGCCAAACAGCCGCCCTTCCTGCCCCTCCAGCGTGAAGATCGGCAGGAACGAGACGGTGATGATGAGCAGGCTGAAGAAAAGTGCTGGCCCGACCTCGGCCGCTGCCGCAATCAGCACATTGATGCGCGGCGCGCCGGGCTCTGCCCGCTCGAGATGCTTGTGCGCATTTTCGATCATGACGATGGCCGCATCAATCATGGCGCCGATCGCAATGGCGATGCCGCCAAGACTCATGATGTTGGCGCCGATCCCCAGTGCGCGCATCGCGGCAAAGGCGATCAGAATGCCCACGGGCAGCATGATGACGGCAACAAGCGCTGAACGGACATGAAGGAGAAAAAGGAAGGTGACAGCCGCAACAACCAGACTTTCTTCAAGAAGCGTGCTGCGCAGCGTGTCGATGGCCGCAAGAATGAGGTTCGAGCGGTCATAGACCGGCACAACCTCGACCCCCTCGGGCAGGCTTTCCGAAATGACCGCAATTTCCGCTTTGGCATTCTCAATGACATCAAGCGCGTTCGAGCCCACGCGCTGCAGCACGATGCCGGATGCAACCTCACCTTCACCGTCAAGCTCCGTGATGCCGCGCCGCTCGTCGGGCGCCAGTTCGATCCGCGCCACATCACGCAGCAGGAGCGGCACGCCGTCCTGGGTCCGGACGGGCACAAGCTCCAGATCTTCCACACCGCGCAGATAGCCGCGGCTGCGCACCATGAACTCGAATTCGGAAAGCTCGACGGTACGCCCGCCAGTATCCATGTTGCTGGCCTGCACGGCGCTGGCCAGCTCCTGAAGGGTTACGCCCAGCGCCCGCATCCGGAGGGGGTCAACCGTGACAATGTACTGCTTGACGAAACCGCCCGCACTCGCGACTTCTGATACGCCCTCGGCGCGGCTGATGGCGAACCGCATCACCCAATCCTGCAGGGACCGCAGCTCGGCCAGCGTCAGATCCTTGCCCTTGAGCGCATACTGATAGACCCAGCCCACGCCGGTGGCGTCGGGGCCAAGCGCGGGTGTCACACCATCGGGCAGACGCGCCGCAGCGGCATTCAGATATTCAAGTACGCGCGAGCGCGCCCAATAGGGATCAACCCCGTCCTCAAAAATCACATAGACGAAAGAGACCCCGAAAAAAGAAAATCCCCTGACCACGCGCGAGCGCGGAACGGTCAGCATGGCCGAGGTGAGGGGAAAAGTGACCTGATCCTCGACTACCTGCGGCGCCTGTCCGGGGAATTCGGTAAGAACGATCACCTGCACATCCGAGAGGTCGGGAATGGCATCGACCGGCAGCGTGCGCAACGACCAGATGCCCGCCGCCGCCGCAAACGCCGTGGCAAACATCACAAGGAAAATGTTGCGGGCCGACCACGCAATGATGCGCGCAATCATGGCTGCACCCCGGCTGAATCAAGCGCCTTGAGCGCGGCATTGAGATTGCTCTCCGCGTCGATCAGGAAGGTCGCTGCGCTGACCACGCGGTCGCCTTCGTCCAGCCCTTCGGCAATTTCCACCATGCCGCCGCCGCGGCGGCCGGTTCTGACCGGCTGGGGCTTGAAGCGGCCTTCGCCCAGGTCGCGGATCACAACCTGCCGGTCGCCGGTACTGATGACCGCGCTGTCAGGCACCTGAAGGACAGATTCAGCCGAGAGCCTGATTTCAGCGTCCACAAACATGTTGACCCGGAACAGGCCATCCTTGTTGGGAAGCTCGATGCGCAGCCTGCCCGTACGCGTTACCAGATCGATTTCAGGGTGGATGATGCTCACCTGGCCTTCAATCGGAAGGCCTGTCAGGCCGGGAAAACTGATCCGCGCCAGTGCCCCTTCCCGCACCTGCGCGAGCTGCGCCTCGGGAAGTTCGGCAACGATCCAGACAGCCGAAAGATCTGCAATGCGGAAGAGCGTCTCTCCCGCTTTTGCCATCATGCCTTCGGAGGCCATGCGCTCCAGCACAACGCCGCTGCGCGGCGCAGAAAGCGGGATCGTGACTTCCGCCGTGCCATTGGCGGCAAGCCGGCTGATCACTTCCGGGGGAACGCCAAGATTTTCCAGCCGCTGGCGCGCCCCGCGCGCCTGCGCCGCGCCGCCACGCGAATCGCTCACGAAAAGCGCGATCGCTTTGGCGATTTCAGGCGAATAGAATGAGAAGAGCGGCGCGCCCGCCTCAATCCGTGCGCCCGTCGTCACGTCCGCAACGCTTTCGATGAATCCGTCAGTTCTGAGCGCAATGACACTGACCTGTCGCTCGTCGAGTGTGACGATTCCCGGCGCGCGGATGGAAACAGACAGCGGTGCGATGACGGCAGCAACAGTGCGCACACCCGTGCGCTGAAGCTTGCCTGCGCTCACCGTCACAGTGCCGTCTTCGCTCTCTTCTCCCTCATAGACCGGGATGTAATCCATCCCCATTGAGTCCTGCTTCGGCACAAGCGATGTGTCGGCAAGCCCCATCGGATTGCGGTAATAGAGAATCCGCCTTTCTCCCGCTGCTTCCCCGCCGCTCATCGCAGCCTCGTCATGCGGCGGTGGCAGCACGCCAGGCAGCAAGCCTCCCGCGCCAAGAAACCAGCCGGCAAGAGCGGCAAACAGGACGGTTGCAGCAAACGCTGCCGTCTTTTTCTGCGCGCTCATGCTTCAGCTCCCGGCTTGACCGGTGTGGAGGCAGGCGCAGCAGCAAAGCTGCACGGATGGGTGGCAGGCAAGGACATGGCGATTTCCCGGTGGATGAGAATCAGGGATCGTCCCCGTCATGGCAGACGGCGGACGCGGCATCACACGCGCCTGAAGGCGCGCTGCGGGATCAGATGCGCGGAGGACGCTTCAGCCCGTCCGGCACACGGCCGGCCAGTAGCGGCTCAAAACCGGAAAATGCTGCCGCACCCTGCACGCGGGACGCGGCAAGGGGCAGAGACGGCTGCAGCAAAAACGCGCCAGCAGCGCCGCACCGCAACAGCATGGCGCAGTCGCCATCGCAATCCTGATCGTCGGGACAAGGCCCGTCATCGCAGCAATGACCGGCCGCCTCCGGCATGGCCGCAGCCAGGTCAGCCGAAACATCCGGCGCCGTGAAGCCAAGAAGGCTCACGACCATCACAAGCGCCAGAAAGGAGCGAAGAACTGCTGACATGAGGGAAGCCTAGCACCGCAGACGCAAACCGGCAATCAAACCGCGCTTGACCGCCGCCTTTTCGCAAATGAAGTTAAGTGCGGAGATGACCAGACTAATATCAAGGGCTGGTTCACCACGCGCGAAGAAAACGGGGCACCCGTCAGGCGGCGGCCTGCAGAAGCGCCCAGCCGCTCTGGCCAATCCGGCAGGCCGTATGTTCACTGGCCCGCAAATGCGGCGGCATCACCGGCTTCACGGCGCGGGTCAGGACCCGCATGTGCTGCGCGCCATTGCGCGCGCCTGGAACTGGCGGCGCAAGATCGAGCGTGGCGAGGCATCGACCATTGCCGACATTGCCGGCGCCGAGAAGGTCGCCGACCGCTTCGTCAGCCGCATGATGCGACTGGCCTATCTCGCGCCGGACGTGCTGGAGAAGCTGCTCATCCAGCGCATACCGCCAGCGCTGTCGCTCAACGACCTGGTCGTCGTCGCCGAACTGCCGTGGGCGGAGCAGGTGGAGGCGGTGTTTGGCGCGGCATCGGGTTCTTCGCCGTGAGGCAGCATTCGACCTTATCGTGGTCGTTTATCGTTGTGAATGACGCCTCTTGAAGCGGACGCTAAGATGGATGAGGCTGTCGCGGTTTGGGATTTTCGCGACAGCTATTCCGGTTTTCTTGCCGCAGCCGCAAGCATTGCTCGCCCGAGCTGTCCATCGCCCTGCGCCAGCAAGGCCTCGCCGGCGCTACGAATATCACGCTGTTCCTTGTTCTGGCTGAGCTTGGCCTTGCCGACCAGCCGGGTTATCTCGATTTCCAGAGCGACAATCGCCTTCATCATGGAGTCCGTGAACTCCCTTGGCGCATCGCCCATCTTCCAAGGGACCGGCTGGTTTGCTTCATGCCGATGCGTCAGCTTGGCGACATTGCGCCGAACATGGCGTTCGTCGTCGTGAACGGTGATCCGTCCGTAGGCGTGGGCGACAAGATAGTTCCATGTCGGAACCTGCTTATGAAACTCGTGCTTGCTCGGATACCAGTTTGGCGAGACGTAGGCATCGGCCGCCCGGAACACCACAAGCACTTCGTCGCCCGTCACCACATCCTGCCACACCGCGTTGTTGCGGGCCACATGGCAATAGAGGGTGCCGTGTTCCCCTTTCTTGCGGTCGAGATCGAAGGGGATGTGATTAGCGTCCAGCCCGCTGGCTCCGTTGGTAATCAGGACGCCGAGCGGATGGCTCACCATCAGGTCGTGGAGAACATCCTGACTGGGTTCCTCGAAATGGGCGGGCACATACATGGAGGCTCATCCTTCGGATTTGCTGGCGGTCGGCTTGCGGATCATTGGGGCGCACCGTGTTCCAGCACCGCCATTGTAAAGACGGCAGGCACATCACCCACAGCGACATAGGAGTGCGGTTGATCGGTAATCAGTCTGGCGCTTTCGCCGGCGTTCAGGGTCAGCGCCTCATTGCCGACCGTGATCCGCAGGCTTCCCTGCGCGACGGAAATCAGCTCGCGCGTTCCTGGACTATGAGCGTCAGCGTCGGAGCCGTCGCCCGGCATGATGGTCCACGCCCACAGCTCGAACATCGTCCGGCCGGAGGTGGATGCGAGCAACCGCGCTTCGCTTCCCTTCGCGCTGGTCCAGAGGGTGTTCCCTTCTGTCCGCTCGATCGCGCTTCCTGAACCGGCGGGCAACGGATCGCTCACCAGATCGGACACCGATACCGAAAAGGCGGCCGCCAGTCGGCACAGGACGCCGATGCTCGGATTCGCCTTGCCCTGTTCCAGCGCCACGACCGTTCCTTTCGACAGGCCGGCGCGCTTCGCCAAGGCGTCGAGGCTCAGCCTGCGATCCTGCCGCAGAGTGCCGATGCGGGCGGCGAGCGCGGAGCCAAGTTGCTGCTCCGTTTCAATCATCAGCACCGTATCGGTCATTATATTGACTTTCCGCCATGTCCTAGCTACGGTCATTATAATGACCGACGCCGCGAACTTCAACGGGATTGCGGCAAAACCATAGGTGGGCCTTCCCGATGCAACTTGAGACAAAAGCCATCCATATTGGCCGTGGCGTCGATCCTTCGACCGGAGCCGTGTCGATTCCGCTTCACACCAGCACGACCTTTGAACGGGGTGCTAACGGTTCATTCCCGTCTGGCCTCGCCTATACGCGGGACGGCAACCCGACGCGCAACGCCTTCGAGGCAGCGATAGCGGCGCTTGAAGAAGGACACACCGCGATTGCGTTTTCTTCCGGCAT
This sequence comes from Accumulibacter sp., assembly GCF_031732815.1. Classification (GTDB taxonomy): domain Bacteria; phylum Pseudomonadota; class Gammaproteobacteria; order Burkholderiales; family Rhodocyclaceae; genus Accumulibacter. The sequence continues at coordinate 11,947 of NZ_JAVMKF010000207.1, forward strand.
GGCGGCGATCACCGCCGTTTTCGAGGGGCATCCGGGCGAGGGCCGCATCGTCGTTCCCGACGATATGTATTTCGGCATCCGCTCATTGATCGAGGAAACCGATATTGGGCGGCGGTTCGAATTCGTCGCCATCGACATGCGCGATCTCGAAGCCTTGCGCGCGGCGGTCACGGCCGCGCCGACTGGCCTTGTCTGGATCGAAACCCCGTCGAATCCGATGATCCGGGTTGTCGATGTGCGGGCCGCCTGCGGGATCGCCCGCGAAGCCGGTGCGCTCGCCGTGGTGGACAACACCTGGGCGACCCCGGTGCTTCAGCGTCCGCTCGAACTTGGCGCGGATGCCGTCATGCACTCGGCAACGAAATATATCGGTGGTCATTCGGACCTGATGGCGGGCGTCGTCATCGTGCCTGAAGCCTCGCCGCTCGAACGGCCATTGCGCATGATCCAGTGGCACAAGGGAAGCGTAGCCGCGCCCTTCGATTGCTGGCTGGCCCTGCGAGGGTTGCAGACGCTCCCGCTGCGGATGCGGGCGCATTGCGCCGGCGCGCAGAAGGTGGCGGAGGCGCTGGCGGCTCATCCGCGTGTCGAGAACGTGCTGTTTCCCGGCCTGACGGACGATCCCGGACACGCTTTGGCAGGACAGCAGATGGACGGCTACGGCGCGATGCTGTCATTCATCGTTGAGGGTGGGGCTGACGCCGCGATGGCTATGGCGGCACGGCTCAAACTCGTGACGCGGGCAACAAGCCTTGGCGGCACACATTCCCTTATCGAGCACAGGGCGTCGGTCGAAGGGCCGAGTTCGATGGCACCGGCTGGACTGTTGCGCCTTTCCGTTGGATTGGAGCATCCAGACGATATTCTCGCGGACCTGAATAGCGCGCTGGATGCGCTCTAGCGGCTCGCTAACAGTCCTGTCACACACGCAGAAAGGACGCTGTCACGCTCCTTCAAGCCAAAAGCTGCCAGTCCGTTTCCCGCCCCATTGCCGACCTTGCCCCGCAGACCTGACATCACTCCGTTCCATTGCGCCCCAATGCGCTCGAAAACGCCCACCTCGGGTGACTCAGATCGGGCCAGTTGGCGGCGGAACCCGTTACAACTCGGGCGTAGTTCCAAAATGCCAATGCATTGAAATTGCGTGATCTTTTCCGACCGAACCAAATCGACCGAGGTTCGCATGGTTTGAGACAAAAGCCATTCTGAGACTGGAAATCGGCTCCTGGCCAGTCTCAGAGGTTCGGTCGCTTCTGCTAAACCCCTTTGAAATCAAAAGGAATTTCGGCGCTCAAATCGGGGTGTGGGGAGTTCGCAACATAAAACTGGCGGAGGGGATGGGTCTGATATCCAACCTTCTCTGGCGCGGCTCTACTCCGAATTGCACAGGTTCCGCAAGCTGGCTCGTGCGTAGATCCGGCAGTCGTCCCTTCACCGATTGCCCGCGGCAATCCTAATCTCGACTTATTGCGCTGACAGGAATAGCTTGACCTTATGAGCAAGCTCGTCCGCATATTCGCGTTCGTCTTTCTCGCAGCCTTCGCTGCGGGCACGGCGGCGAATGCGGCGGCTGCTACCCAAATGTCGCTGATGATGTCCATGGCAAATATGGACGACGGCGGTATGGCGGACTGTCAGGACTGTCCCGGCGATGACGCTCAGACGTCGGCATGCGACCAGTTCTGCGTGACCACCCTAGCCGCGATCTGCACGCCTGCAGGGACAGTCCTGCCGAATGTCACGGATGTCGTGGTGATCGGTACCGCGGCATCGCCCGGTGGTCGTGTCGGGCCGCCCGATCCCTATCCTCCCCGAACCATACACATGGGCTGAAGCGGCCGCGGCAAGATCGCTCGCAGCCGACCGTCGACGCGCCCTGGCTACGCTCCGCGCGTCACATCAGGCTATTCCACGGACGGTTGATCCATGTCCTATCCACGTCTTCCGGCGCTGACGCGTCGAGCCTTCCTCGCATCAGCCGCCGTTGTCTCGGCGAGCACGATTCTTCGATCGCAAGCCCGCGCGACGAGCGTTCGGGCGTTCCACTTGCGCGCCGGATACGGTCGGGCCCAGATCGCACCCGAACCCTACGGCCAGACACCCGTCTGGTGCTATGACGGGAGCCTGCCTGGCCCGGAGATCCGCGTCCGTCAGGGAGAACGCCTGCGGATCGCGGTCGCGAACGCGTTAGACGAGGAAACGACAGTGCATTGGCACGGCGTGCGCGTCCCGAACGCCATGGACGGCGTGCCTCACCTCACTCAGGCGCCGATCGCGCCCGGCGAAGTATTCGTTTATGAGTTCGACGCAGTCGATGCGGGCACCTTCTGGTATCACCCGCACCATCGCAGCTTTGAGCAGGTCGGACGCGGTCTCTACGGCCCAATGATCGTGGAGGAAGCCGTTCCGGTCCAAGTCGACCGCGATCTCACGTGGCTGCTGTCCGACTGGCGGCTGACCAGATCGGCGGAGGTGCGGGATGATTTCGGCAACCGCCACGACATGATGCACAACGGCCGGGTGGGCAACACGGTCACGATCAACGGCCGCGTGCCAGATACCTTTCCTGTGCGCAAGGGAGAGCGCATTCGCCTGCGCCTGATCAACGCCGCCAACGCACGGATCTTCGGTCTCGATTTCGGGAGCCATGAGCCCGTCGTCATTGCGCTCGACGGACAGCCGGTCGAGCCGCATGCGCCGGAAGGTCGGCTGGTGGTCCTCGGACCCGCCATGCGCGCTGACGTCATCCTCGACATGACCGCTGATGCAGGAAGCCAGGTTTCCGTGGTGGATCGTTTCTACGAGGGGCTGGAGTACCGTCTGGTTGATCTTGCCTACGAGAAGCAGCCGCTGAGGGACACGGCACCAGACTGGCCGCTCGCCCTCCCGCCAAACCCGCTGCCGGAGCCAGAGCTCGCGACGGCCGCCCGTCACGAGGTCACCTTCAACGGCGGCATGATGGGAGCCATGGTCATGCAGGAGATGGGCGGCAGCATGGGAGAGGCCGCGCCGGGAGGCATGATGGGCGGGATGGGCTCGATGATGAACATGATGCATTCCGGCGGCATCTGGTTCGTCAACGGCGTGGCGGCGGAAGGTCACATCATGGACCCGATACTGACGCTGGCGCGGGATAAAAGCCATGTCATCGCGATGACGAACGCGACGGCCTGGCATCACCCGATCCACCTGCACGGCCATTCCTTCCGGGTGATCTCCCGGAACGGCAAGCCGACCCGCCACCGCGAATGGCAGGACACGGTGCTCATGTCACCTCGAGAGCGCGTCGAGATCGCTTTCGTCGCCGACAATGTGGGCGACTGGATGCTCCACTGCCACGTTCTCGAACATCAGGCCGCAGGAATGATGGGTGTCTTCCGCGTCGCCTGACCAATTATCTCGAAAGGAGAACCGAAATGCGAACAATACTGAGCGCCGTCGCTCTTGCCTCCTTCGTCTGGGGCACTGCCCCGGCATTGGCTGGTGAGAAGGATGTCACCCTTTACAAGAACCCGCAGTGTGGCTGCTGCGAGGGCTATGCCGACTACCTGCGGGACAACGGCTTCACCGTCACCACCAAGCCCACGCACGATCTGGCCGAAATGAGCCGGCAGGCGGGCATCCCCGACGAGTTCCAAGGCTGTCACCTTTCATTCATCGATGGCTACGTCGTCAGCGGCCACGTCCCCATAGACACGGTCGAGAAACTCCTGACCGAGCGGCCCGACATCGCCGGCGTGACGCTACCCGGCATGCCGCTGGGCTCGCCCGGCATGAGCGGCGTGAAGGAGGCACCCTTCGAGATGCTGGAGATCACAACGTCCGGCACTATCGGCGGAGTCTACGCGCGCGAATAGCAGGCCTGACAATCTTGACCGGACGAACCCGATGATGGACGGCGGAATGATGGACGGCATGAGCGGCATGATGCTGGGTATGGGCCTTGGATGGCTCCTGCTCATCGTCATACTCGTTCTCTCAGCCGCGGCGCTGGTGAAGTACCTCTTCTTCAGCGGCAGGAAATGAGAAGTACCCCGATCCTGGCGGTGATGGCCATGCTTGCGGGAGCCGCTGTGATGGCGTGGGTCTGGCTGTTCGGAGCGGGCTCGGGCGAGGCCGCGGGGATTGCGCAGGGACGGCAACTCTATGCCGAACACTGTGCGGTCTGCCATGGCGCCAACTTGGAAGGTCAATCGGACTGGAAGAGGCCGCTTCCTTCGGGGCGCATGCCCGCCCCGCCTCACGACGCCTCCGGGCACACCTGGCATCATCCCGATGGGGTCCTCTTCCGGATCACCAAGGAGGGTCCCGCAGCCGTGGTTGGAGACGGATACGAAAGCGACATGCCGGGATTCGGGAACATGATGAGTGACGAGGAGATCCGTGCCGTCCTGGCCTTCGTCAAGAGCACCTGGCCGGAGCGGGAGCGCGCTTATCAGACGGAGATGAGCCGGCGCGAGAAGGACGAGGCGCGTTGAAGGTAATGCCTGTCGACGCTTGCGTCGGCGTCTTGGCGGCCGTTTTGCTGCCGGCCATCGCGTTGCACGAGCCCACCAGAGCCCGACGTCGCCGAGGACAGAGCCGCGCGATCGCTAGAGGACTGGCGCGGCAAGCTCGTGTTTTGCTCAAGGTCTGGAGTGATCTGGTGCGCGACTTGCAGCGCGAGAATGCCAACGCTGGGGCGAACTGCCTCTCGACAATCCGATACGGTCAGATCCAGCGTCGCACCTCCCTTCTGTACGTCTGATATTCGGCACCGAGGTCGCCCTCCAGGACCCGTTCCTCGATCCGGACCTGACGGTGCACAGCCGCAAGCAGCAGGAAGCTCAGGGTGAATTGGATGAGGTTAGGCAGCGCGAGAGCCAACCCGAGGAACAGCATCACCTGACCGACGAACACAGGGTTGCGCGAGAAGGCGAACGGTCCTGTTCGTACGATGGTGCCGAGCTGCCCCGACGCTGCCCCGATCCTCCAGGATCGGCCCATATGGATCTGAGAATAGAGCGCGAGGCCTGCTCCGGCCGAGGCGAGGGCGGCTCCGACCAGATCGCCGAAGCGGCCGTCGAGTGCGTTGTGTACCGGGGCGGCCAGTGGGTCGCCTAACACCAGCGCCGTCAGCGCGTAGAAAGCGACGCCGACGAAGGAGAGTCGGAACAGGAGCGCTGGGAGCGCCTGGCTCTCCGATCCCTTGCCGAACAGCCAAAATGATTGGCCCGACGCCCGTGCCGCACGGGCCGTCAGAATTAGGAATAGCGCCATATAGACCAGCACTATTGCAGAGCAGACGGTCTCGATCGGTGACATGTTGGTCTTCAGGCCAGCCGATCAGGGATAGCTCGGGTAAATTTCGGTCGATCCGTCGCGGCGCACCAGAAGCACGTCATAGGATCGGCATCCATCATGAGCGAGGCGGCAACGGCGAGTCCGGTTGTGCGAACAAAGGACACGGCATCTTCTCCTTTGTTCATGCGGCCGTGTCCGCCAAGCGGCGGAGCTTCCGAAGCTGGGTTTCTCTCGGCTCGTGCAAATCGAGCGTGCCCATGAACTCGCCCTCGGCATCCATCAGGTAGACGCCAGCGGTGTGGTCCATCGTGTAGTTGCCGCCTTCCAGCGGCACTTTCTCGTAATACGCGGCGAACGCCTTCGCGGCCTGATCCGTCTGTTCCTTCGTGCCGCGCAGGGCGAGAATGCGGGTGTCGAACGAGGTCATGTAGCTTGCCAGCAGTTCCTGCGTATCGCGCTCGGGATCGACGGTGATGAACAGCGGCTTGATCTTGTCGGCATCCGGCCCGAGGTCCGCCAGCAGGCCGCTCAGCTCGAAGAGCGTCGTCGGGCAAATGTCGGGGCAATGCGTGAAGCCGAAGAAGACGAGATAGGGCTTTCCCTCCAGGTCCTCGTCGGTCAGCGTCTCGCCCCCATGCGTTGTCAGCTCGAACGGACCGCCGATCGCGGCAACGCCCGTGACCGTGCTCGAAGTGAGCGCTCCAGGCTTCTCGACGCCCGGCAGGATGCCACTGAAGGCCAACAGCACACCCCCGACGATCGCCACCGCGCCCCAGGCCGTGATGCGGATGATCTTCAACGCTTTCATTGTGATACGGGCGCTCCGTGGCCTTCGTGGTTCTGAGGCGCTTCCGGCGTTGCGCCCATCGGCACAATCGCGAACTCCACCGCGACATCGCCGGCCTTCTCGAAGGTAAGCGTTGCCGGAAAGCGCTCGCCGTCCTTCAGCGGCTTTGCCGGATCGACGAACATGATGTGGGCGGCGCCGGGCTCCAGCCTGAGGGTTTCGCCGGGCGCGATTGCAATTCCGTCTTCGGCGGGACGCATCCGCGCCACGCCGTCAGTTATTGTCGACTCGTGAATCTCCACGGCCTCGGCGGCATCCGAGGAGCCGCCGAGAAGGCGGTCGGGCTCGGTGCCGGTGTTGGTAATGGTGAGATAGCCGCCAGCGACTGGTGCTCCGGGCGGCGTCGCCCGCGCCCAGGGATGGTCAATCGCGAGTGGCCCGGCCTCGTAGTCATGAGCAAGCACACCCTGCGTTGCCGCGCTCAGTACCAGGCCGAGCGCGAGGGTCTTCACCAGTTTCATCCTGTCACTCCGATTCTTTCGTTTTTGGCTGCGCTCGCACCCCTGCCGCTCGTCGAAGCGCGATTGGCACGGAAGCGAAGGAGCCGCAGCGCATTGATCGTGACGAGCACGGTGGCGCCAGTATCGGCCAGGATCGCCATCCAGAGCGTCGTCGTGCCGGTGAGCGTCGTAACCAGGAAAACGGCCTTGAGGCCGAGCGCGAGAGCGATGTTCTGCCAGATATTGCCCAGCGTCGCACGCGACAGCTCCACCAACTCGGCCACACCCGTAACCCGGTTCTTCAGAAGCGCCGCGTCGGCTGTTTCCAACGCGACGTCGGTGCCACCGCCCATGGCGATGCCCACCGAGGCAGCTGCCAGCGCCGGCGCATCGTTAATGCCGTCCCCCACCATAGCAACGCCACCATGCGCTCTCAGCGCGCCGATCTCGGAGAGCTTGGCGTCGGGCAGCAGTTCCGTTTTGGCTTCCATTCCCAGACCGCCAGCGATTGCAGCAGCCGTGCGCGCGTTGTCGCCGGTCAGCATGACAGCCCGGACGCCGAGCTCGTTAAGGCGTGCCACGCCGGCGGCGGCATCCTCGCGCGGCTCGTCGCGCAGGGCGATGATGCCGAGGATCCTCTTGCCGCTCAGCAGCACAACGGCGGTCTTGCCTTCGAACTCCAGCGATCTCAGGCGGGCACCGATCTCTTCGGGTACCTCGGCTTGCTCAGCCGCGTAGCGCGGTGAGCCAACCGAAACGAAGCCCTCCCGAAGGCGTGCCGTTACGGCCTTGCCGGGGACCGCCATCGCCCCGCCGAACGTCTTCGGCAGCTCCAGGCCGCGGGCCTCCGCCGCCTCGACGATGGCGGCGCCGAGCGGGTGGCTGGACCCGCTTTCGACTGCGGCGGCCTTGGCGAGGATTTCGGCATCGTCGCCCTCGAGGGCAATGACATCCGTCACGCGCGGCCGCCCGACCGTAAGCGTTCCGGTCTTGTCAAAGGCGACCGTGCGCACTTTGCCCAGCGTCTCAAGCGCGGCGCCGCCTTTCACGAGAAGCCCGCGCCGGGCACCTGCGGCCAGTCCGGAAGCGATCGCCGCCGGCGTCGAGATGACGAGCGCGCATGGACAGGCGATAAGCAGCGTCGCTAGGCCGCGATAGACCCAGGTCGACCATTCCGCCCCGAACAGCAGCGGAGGCGCGATCATGATCAGGGCGGCAACCGCCATGGCGGCGGGTGTGTAATAGGTGCTGAACCGGTCGATGAAGCGCGCCGTCGGGGCTTTCGAGCCTTGCGCCTCCTCTACGAGATGAATGATGCGTGCAATCGTGTTGTCGGCGGCCGTCCGCGTGATCCGCACCCGCAGCACGCCATTGGCGTTGATGCTGCCGGCAAAAACGGCGCTGCCCGGCTCCTTAAGGACCGGCACCGACTCGCCCGTGACGGGCGCCTCGTCCAGCTCGGACGAGCCCTCGACAACCTCTCCATCGGAAGGCACGCGATCGCCAGGGCGGACCACGACGATATTGCCGATGGCGAGCCGTTCGACCGGAACTTCCGCAACAGTTCCATCTCGCTCCAGGCGGGCGACGCGCGGCACGAGGTTCATCAGCGAAGCGATCCCGGAGCGCGCCCGTCCTGCGGCGACGTTCTCGAGCAGCTCGCCTACCGCGAACAGGAAGACCACGACGGCGGCCTCTGCGCCCTCGCCAATCGCGATGGCGCCGATCGCGGCAACGGACATCAGGGTTTCGATGCTGAAGGGCGTACCATGACGTGCCCCGGCGACTGCACGCCGGGCGATCGGCACGAGGCCGAGACCCGCCGCCGCCACATAGGCCCAGTCCGCCACATCCGGCGCAATCGTCGCGACTGCGAAGGCCAGAGCAAGGAGCGCGCCGGTGCCGAGAACGAGCTGGCCTTTGCCGGTGCGCCACCAGGTCCGATCGACGGTCTCAGGTCGGTCAGGCGGGACATTTTCGTCCGCCATAGGCTCGCCGCCCACGGGGTACGGCGTGTAACCGAGCGAGCGGATGCGCTCCTCGATCACCGTGCGCGACGTGCGGTCCTCGTCCAGAACGAGCGAGAGCATCTCCAGTCCGACATTCACATTGATGTCGCTGACGCCGGGCAGACGTTTCAGTCCGTTCTCGATTTTGAGTCCGCAGGCCCCGCAATCCATGCCTTCGACGCGGAGCTTAAGCGCACTGGCTGGCGCAACTGCCATGATGTCACCTCGACTTGTTCGATGTGACATCGCATATAGACCCTGTAGCAACTACAGGGTCAAGATGATGACGCGCGAAAAGTTCTCAATCGGCGATTTGGCCAAGGCGACCGACACGAAGGTAGAGACGATCCGGTATTACGAGCGCATAGGGCTCTTGCCGGAGCCAGCACGCACTAGCGGCAATTACCGGAGCTATTCGGCCGCGCATCTCGGTCGCCTCAGCTTCATTCGCCGCGCGCGCGATCTCGGCTTCTCGATCGAGCAGGTGCGCGACCTCCTCGGACTTTCCGATCAGCGCGATCGACCTTGTGAGGCTGTTGACGCGATCGCCCGGGAGCATCTCGGCGAAGTGCAGCGCAAGATCCGGGACCTTCAGGCCCTGCGCCGCGAGCTGGACAGCATTCTCAGCCAGTGCGGATGCGGCACAATCGCCGAATGCCGGATTATCGAAGCGCTGTCGCCCAACGATCATCGCTGAGCTGAAGCCCCGCGGCAGGAGTATGGGGGGTCAGCTTACCCGGCTGATGATGAACCGGCTTTGGGGTAATGCGGGCAGCCGTGAGTAGTCGATCCGCAAATCTTGCTCCGGCACTTGGTATCTGATCCGTCTGGTCAGAACGTCTGACGCCTGCTTCATCAGCTGGATTGTGATCCACTCGCCAGCGCAGCGGTGGTCGGCGTTGTGATCCCCGCCGCCCTGAGGAACGAAGTTGAACGGGCTGCCGTCCCAAGCACGAAATCGTTCAGGCCAAAAAGCCTCGGGTGAGTCCCACGTCCTGGCGTCGTGGTTCGTTCCGTAAAGATCCAGGATAACGCGTCGCCCGCTAGAGCATGATCCATTCATATGGAAGCATATCCTGAGTTGGAGAGATAGTTTGA
>NZ_JAVMKF010000208.1:0-3693 GCF_031732815.1 Accumulibacter sp.
TCGACTTCGGCAAGGACGGCAGCTACGAAGTCGGCATCAACATCAAGCACGTCACAAGCTTCGTCAACAGCACGAACTACACTGTTGAGAGCTTCGGTGTCGAAGGCGGCATCTACCGCAACGCGCAGTGGAACTACGGCCTGTGGAACAGCAGCGGCGGCTATACCAATCCCGCCGCTTCAGGCTACTCGCCCGATCCCCTGCACCCGACCTACCTGGCCGGCGGCACGCTGGCCGGAATGGCAACACTCGCCTACACGACGACGCCGACCACCGGTTACGGTGCAGCCCCACTCGATGGACACTATTTCTACGAAATGAGTCTCGACCTGCAGGTGCTGCGTAACAGCGGCTGGCATGACGGGCAGGCATTCGACATCCACTGGACCGAGAACTGCGCCAACGACAGCATTCTCGTCGATCCCCCCGGCGATCTGCCCGAGCCGGGGACTCTGCTTCTCACCGGCCTCGGATTGCTCGGGCTGGTTTGTCCGCGCACCAAGAAGAAAGCTGTGGCACGCTGACCCACGGCCATCCCGCACGGAACCTCAGGGGGCGCAAGCCCCCTTTTTTTCGTGCACCTTCGTCGCCATGCTCAGCACCGGCCTTGCTCGTCCGGCACCGCGGGCCGGATTCGATGCCCCTCGGACGGCCGACGCGCGCCGCATCAGCCAGTGGACACGCATTCCGGGTTATGCTCCAGCGAAATCGAAGAGAGGGAGAGCGCGGAGGTATTGGCAATGCTTGAACGTCTTTTCGCCGACTGTGTGTTGGTCGTCCACCTGCTGTTCGTCGTCTTTGTCGTCGCTGGCGGCCTGTTTGTGCAGCGCTGGCCAAAGCTGGCGATCCTTCACCTGCCGGCTGCGTGTTGGGGCGCCTTCGTCGAACTCAGTGGCTGGGTCTGCCCGCTGACGCCGCTCGAGAACCGTTTGCGGCATGCGGCAGGGCAGGCAGGGTACACGGAAACGTTCATCGAGCACTATCTGCTACCCGTGCTCTACCCGGCCGGGCTGACACGCGACACGCAGTTCGCCCTGGCCGGGTTGGTCATCGTGACCAATCTCGGCCTCTACGCATGGTTGCTCTACGGCCGCCGTCAGCGCCGGGCAGACGACTACTGAGCGCGCTGTGCGGCAAGCCGAGCGGGCGGGGTGGTTCGCCGCGCGCCGCCGGCGCTTGCCGAGCGCCCGCTCAAGAGTCAAGCGGCGGGGTCAGCCGGAGCCTTGCTGGCTGCTTCACCCGGCGGACCTTTCGGCCCAGCCGGTCCCTTGGCGCCGGCGGGACCTGGCGGCCCTGCCGGACCTTGCGGACCCGCCGGGCCGGCCGCTCCGTTCTTGCCAGCCGGGCCAGCCGGGCCAGCCGTCCCAGTCGGTCCAGGCGGCCCTGCCGGCCCTGCCGGACCTGCTGGGCCTGGCGCACCCTGCGGGCCGGCCGGCCCCTGTGGTCCGGCCGGGCCAGCCGCACCTTTAGCGCCAGTCGCTCCGCGTTCGCCCTTGGCTCCACTTGCTCCCGGGGCACCGGGCGGGCCGGGCGGGCCTTCCTTCAACTGGAGCTGGGCAAGCGCTTCCTCGATGGCTGCGATGCGCTCGTACAGAGCCTGGATCTCGCCCGGGTCGACGGCTGCTGTCTGCTGCGCGTTATCTTCACGCGCTCTTGCCGAAGCCTTCTTGACCTTCTTGTCCTTCTTCGTCACTAGATGTCTCCTCTCTTGATCGGAACGGGCAGAGCATCGACGCTTCGACACTCGTTTTTCACTATGACACTCAATGCAACAGCGGGTCAATACGCAGAAATCGCCGACTTCGTCATCGACCGGTGCCCGGTGCCTGCGCCGCGCCCGGGGTCAGCTCGACTGACCAGAGGACTGCGCGACATGTTGCTGCAGGTAGCGGTTGAAATCGGCGACTTGCAAAGGCCGGCTGAACAGGTAGCCCTGGTACGCATTGCAGCCACGAGCAGACAGTGCAGCGCGCTGTTCCTCGCTCTCCACGCCTTCGGCAATCACCGCCAGGCCCAGACTGTGGGCGAGCGCGATGATCGTGTCGGCGATCACTTTGTCATTGGCGTCGGTCAACAGATCACGCACGAACGACTGGTCGATCTTCAACTGGTCGAAGGGCAAGCGCTTGAGGTAGGAGAGCGATGAATAGCCGGTGCCGAAATCGTCCAGCGAGAAGCCGACGCCCTGCTTCTTGAGCGCGGTCATCTTGCCGATGGTATCCTGCATGTTGTCGAGCAGGAGACTCTCGGTCAGTTCGAGTTTCAGGTTGCACGGCGCAGCGGTGGTAGCGGCGAGAACGGCCAGCACCTGGTCGACGAAATTCGGTTGGCGAAACTGGCGCGCGCTCACGTTGACCGCTACGGTGAACTGCGCACGCCCGGGCAGTGCAGCCCAGGCGGCGGCCTGCGCGCACGCCGTTTCGAGCACCCACAGGCCGAGCGGCAGGATTAGCCCGGTTTCCTCGGCAAGCGGAATGAACTCGCTCGGCGAGATCATTCCACGCTGCGCGTGCTGCCAGCGAACGAGCGCCTCGGCACCGATCACCCAACCTCGATCATCGACCTGCGGCTGGTAGGCAAGGCAGAAGCTCTGCCGCTGCAGCGCCTCGCGCAGGTCCTTCTCGAGCGCGACGCGGGCGGTGACCACCGCCTGCATCTGCGGGTCGAAGAAGCGCAGCGTATTGCGTCCGCCGGCTTTGGCTTCGTACATGGCGAGATCGGCGCGTTTCATCAGATCGTCGGTACTGACTCTTGCGCCGCCGAAAAGCGCCACCCCGATGCTTGGCGTGTTGTGGTATTCGTAGCCCGCCAGATCGTACGAACGATTGAGCACCGCGAGGATCTTCTCGCCAATGCTGCGGCACTGCGTCGCCGCGTCGTCGATGCGCTCGCCGAGGTTTTCCAGCATGACGACGAACTCGTCGCCACCGAGCCGGGCAACCGTGTCGCGCTCGCGTACGCAGGCGAGCAGGCGACGGGCCACCTCCTGCAATAGCCGGTCGCCCATATCGTGCCCGAGCGTGTCGTTGAGCGTCTTGAAATTGTCCAGATCAATGAAGAGCAAGGCGCCCTGCTGGCGATGACGCTTGCTCGCCGAAAGCGCCAAGCGCAGCCGTTCGTGCAGCAGGCGACGGTTGGGCAGGCTGGTCAGCGCATCGTAGAAGGCGAGTTGCTGGATTTCTTCCTGCGCCTTCTTGTGCGCCGTGATGTCGGCCAGCGTGCAGACGTAATGCGTCACCCTCTCTTCGGCGTCGCGCACCGAGGAAATCGTCAGCCACTCGGGATAGACCTCGCCACTTTTCCGCCGATTCCAGATCTCGCCTTGCCAGGCGCCATGCTGCGCCAGCGCTTCGCGCATGGCGGCGTAGAACGCTTCATCGTGCCGCCCCGACCTGAGCAGGCTCGGCGTCCGCCCGAGACACTCCTCGGCCGAGTAACCGGTGATGTCGGTAAACGCCTGGTTGATACGCAGAATGACCCCGTCGGCCGAGGTGATGAACATTCCCTGCTGCGACTCGAATGCCGTCGCGGCAATGCGCTCCCATTGTTCTGCCTGTTTGCGCTGCGTCACATCGTGCGAGACGATGACGATGCGCGCCGGATGCCCGTCCTTGTCCGTGATCACCTTGCCGGCAGAGGCGATATGGCTGACGCTGCCGTCGTGGCGCAGGAGCCGATACTCGATCGCCTGGC
>NZ_JAVMKF010000209.1:0-3681 GCF_031732815.1 Accumulibacter sp.
GTGGTCCGGCTTCGGTGGCGCGACGCGCCTCGGTGAGAGCCGCCGCCCTGTCGTTTTGGCTGACGCTGATGATGGCGGCAAGAGCGTCCGCGAGCCCATCGTCCTTTGGTGCCTCGGCGCGCGCGGCATCGAGCGCTGTGCGCGCGTCCGTGACCCGACCGACCGAGAGCAGGATCGCCGCCCGGTACACTGCCCGCAACGCGGCTTCGTCCGCTGCAACCGTTTCGCCAGCGGCCGGCGTGAGGCGCGCCAAAGCGCCTGAAATGTCGCCGCGATGAAAGAGCGCAATGGCCTCCTGCACGGCCGGCGGCAGCGATCCGGCGCTGCGCCCGGAGCGGTCGGCGAGACCGTCCAGCACATCGGGATAATGGATGGCCCACTGCACGGCGTCGCGTGGGCGGGCGAGAATGGTGCGCGCCGGTGCCTGTGCCGGCTCGGCTTGGCCGGACTCGCCGCTGGTCAGCTTGATCTGGCCCTGGTCGTTGGTCATCGCGACAACGCCCTCGAACACGCTCACGGCGGTACGGTCGCTGTCGACCTGAACCAGGAACTCCGTTCCCTCGACCGAGGCATTCACGTAAGGCGTCGATACTTGCAGCCCGCGCGGCTGGCGGCTGAAAAACTGGATGACACCGCGCACGAGAGCGACAAGCCATGTCTCGGTCTTAACCGGCGGCATCATCCGCAAGATTGTGTGTTCGTTCAGGCGTAGGATGGACTCGTTCGCGAGCGCGACCAGGGCACGGCTGTTGGCGCCGACCCGGACCAGGGCGCCGACGCAGACCAGTTCGTTCAGAACGGCCGGCCGCCAGATCGATCCGGCGTCGATGGAGACCTCGACGCTGCCTTCAACGGAGGCGATGCGCCCGGCGGCAGGCATGCACTTTTCGGCCGCGTGCGCGCTCACTGCGCCCATCGCGGTCATGCATGCTGTAACCAGGCCAAACGCCGCCGCGCGCGCCCCGCGGTTCGATCCCACCGCCGCCGGAGGGCGCCGGAGCAGGCGTTGCCGCGCCTTCATTTCGTGCCCATCCTGATAATCATTGGCGCCTCCTGGCCTGCCTGTTCCCCCTCCTCCCCCAGCAGTCGGTTGAGATAAAAGCGGCTCGGCCCGTCGGCCGGATAATCGCGCAAGAGCGCCGCGAAGAGCACCTGTGCCGCCTCGGCATTGCCGGCGGAAAAAGCCTGCAAGGCAACGGCGAAGCGGCGACACAGGGTCTCGGTCTGGACGCTGACGGCATCGCGCCGGCCGACGATTTCGACGATCGACAAAGGCTCGTTCTTGCCTTTCAGAATGAACTGGCCGACCGGCCGCACGCGCAAATGATCGAGGTCCCGGACCACGCCGGCGCTGGCAAGCAGCCGCGTTCCGAGGTAGCGGTTGAGGCCTTCGATCCGGGACGCGGTGTTGGCGATGTCACCGACAATCCCGTAGACAAAGCGACCGCCGCCGCCGGAATGGCCGACGAACACTTCGCCATCGTGCAGGCCGAGACGCACGCCCAGCGGCCTGGGTGCGACCTTTGCCGCGAAGGCCGCGGCCGCATCGCGGGCGCCGATTGCGGCGGCGCACGCCCGGGCACGGACCTCCGCCTGGGGCTGCGGCGCCGTCCACGCGCACATCATGCCGTCGGCGCGGAACTCGACAACGTCGGCCTTTCGATCGTTGATCGGCTTGGCGATTGCATCGAAGTACGAATTCAGCAGGGAAGCCACTTCACCCGGCCGCATCCCCTCGGCCAGCGGCGTGAAGTCCTCCATGTCGGCGGCAAGACACGTGGCGTAAACGACCTCGTTGGCCGCGCTCATATCGCCGCCGCTGTCGGCGAAGCCCTGTACGACCCGCTCCGGGATGTAATAGCTGATCGCCTGCTGCATTTTCTCCCGCTGCCGCCGTGCGATGACATAGTGGCAGTAGAGCGCGGACACGACCAACAGGGCGATCGCGAGCGCCGGCGTTACCAGCGGCAACCACAAGGCTGCGCGATTGAACAAGATCTGCGCCACCGCTACATAGGCGACCGCAAGCGCGAGTGCTGCCGGCACCGCGAGGCGCGCCGGCACCGCCAGCACGTAGAAACCGATCACGCTGCACAGAACAAAAAGCATGGCGGCGCTGGTCAGGGGCGCAGGCGGGCGCAGGGAGGTGTCCGTCAGGAGATTGGCGAAGGCCGTCGCAGCGATCTCAACCCCGCTGAGGTCGATCCCGTCGGCGCCAGTGAAGACGGTCGGGAAGCCATCCTCCTGCGTCGGCGTGCTGTAGTCGGCAACGCCGACGAAGACACACCGGCCGTCAAGTCGGATCGCCGCTGGCATTCCCGCCCGTGCGGCTGCGATCAGGACGTCGTAACCGATGACCGGAATCGTCCCTGAGGGTCCGTAGAAATTGAGGTAGCGACTGTCGGGACCGGCGAACAGAGCGGCCAGCCGGCGCGTGAGAATGCTCGCCGGCGGACGCTTTGCAGCGTCGCCACCCGCCTCGAGGGCGGCCACGATATCGCTGCGCCCGGCCAGCCCCCGCCGTGCGCGCAGCAGCATTTCGCGCACCGGTATCACACCGTCGCCCCCTGCCGCTGGCGCCAACCGCCGTTGCTCGCCGGCGACAAGAGCCTGGATCGGCCGCACAGCGTTGCGGTCTGTCCGTAGCGCGTGCAGCCACAACGCAGCCGTGGGCACGGTGGCAACCGGCCCGTCGCCCGGCCAGAACACCCAGAACTGGTTGATGTTGCCGGCTGTCTTCGGCAGCAGAAATGGCGCGACGACGGTGGCCGCCTGGGCAAGCGGCTCAACCGGCCCCATCGCTCGATCCGCCTCGGCGGTCGCGGTCGCGCCGCCCTCGTCTATCGCAAACAACTCCCGCCGTTTGTCCATGCGTTCAAGAAGGACAACGCGGTTCGCACGCTCGACCGCAGCAGCGAACGCCTCATCCTCGCCGCTCTCGGCGCTTTCGTCACCCTCGCCGCTCTCGTCCGACCTATTTTCGAAGCGGAGGTCAAACACAATAGCGCTGGCACCGTGTGCGACCAGGGTATCGATCAGCTCGCCATGCACGGACCGAGGCCAATTTCGCGGATGCGGAGGCAACTCCAGCGCTTCGGCCGCACGCTGATTGATCGCGACGACCGCCACATCAGGTGGCGGCGGGACCCGGCCGCGGATGGCGAACAAGAGCGGCAGGCCGAGGCCTTCCTCCAGCGCGATACCGGCGGGGGAGAGCGCAAAGGCAGCGCTGATGCAACCGATGGCAGCACCCAGCATCAGCCCCTTGAGCCACATCCTAATCCCAGCCACGCCCACCCCTGCCTACTTGACGCCAAGCGCTCGTATCAGGAGCGTTCTCGTTGGCCGAGCGCACTACCGACCGGCAGCGGGCAAGAGCGCTGCGGCATAGGCCAGCAGGCCGCCTGATCTGCCGCTCATCGCTCGTTAGCGGAACCGCGCCCCGCCTTCAGACAAGCCGCGCGTTCCACGCACTGTCGCCGCCAGATGGCGCACCCGACAGGATTCGAACCTGTGGCCTCTGCCTCCGGAGGGCAGCGCTCTATCCACTGAGCTACGGGTGCATACCACGTGAGCGTAGCGGCCGATCTTATTGCGATCGCGGTTTCAGTCAACGCGATTGACGAATAATGGGTATCCCTCTCACTGACCTATCTGGCCTTGTCCGCACGAGCAGCGCCG
>NZ_JAVMKF010000210.1:0-3613 GCF_031732815.1 Accumulibacter sp.
TGCACGCCAAGCGGGTCAATGCGGTCAGTCCGACCTATGCGCAGGAGATCTGCCTGCCCGAGTTTGGCTGGGGACTTGATGGCCTGCTGCGCGATCGCGGAAGCGATCTGTCGGGCATCCTGAACGGAGTGGATTACCTGGTGTGGAATCCGCAAACGGACCCGGCCCTGGCGAAGAACTACGACCACGACGATCTGCGCGGCAAGGAAGCGTGCAAAGCGAAGTTGCAGTCCGAACTGGGCTTCGCCCGTCGCGCCAAGGCGCCGCTGTTTGCCGTGGTCAGCCGACTGACCGCGCAGAAGGGAATGGATCTCATTCTTGGTGCCTTGCCGGCCATTCTGGCTGAAGGCGGGCAACTCGTCGTCATCGGCAGCGGCGAGGTCGAGATCGAGGCGGCCTACCGGGCCGCCGCCGCGGAGTATCCGGGGAACGTCTCGGTCCACCTGGGTTATGACGACGCGTTCTCACATCGTATCATCGCCGGAGCCGATGTCCTGCTGGTTCCCTCCCGTTTCGAACCGTGTGGCTTGACCCAGCTCTACGCCTTGCGCTACGGTACGCTGCCGCTCGTACGGCGAGTTGGCGGATTGGCCGATACGGTGATCGACGCGACGGCCGAGAGCCTGCAGGCGGGAACGGCGAACGGATTCGTTTTTGTCGACGCGAACAGCCGTGCCTTGGCGGCACGCATTGCTGACGTCTGCGCCCTGTATCGGGAGGGTACGGCCTGGCGCCAAGTGCAAAAGCGCGGCATGCTGCAGGACTACTCGTGGGCCGACTCGGCCGTGCGCTACGAGGCCTTGTACCGAAGTATCTGACCTCGACCTAACCAGCAGGAGATAGGCTTGTCTTTGGATTTGCCCCTGATTCGACCCTTCGCCGGCCTCCGGCCACGCAACTCGGACGCAGCCGCCGTCGCGGCGCCCCCCTACGATGTTCTTTCCAGCGACGAGGCGCGCCAGGCAAGCATCGGTAAGCCACTGTCTTTCCTGCATGTATCGAAAGCCGAGATCGATCTGCCGCGCTCGGTCGATCACTACGCGCCCGAGGTATACGCCAAATCCGCCGAGAACTTCCAGCGCTTGATCCGCCTTGGCGTTCTGCAGCGCGACCAGCGCCCGAGCTACTATGCCTATCGCATGATCGTCGACGGGCACGTACAGACCGGTCTGGTGGCTGCCGCATCGGTTGCTGCCTACGAGAGCAACCGCATCCGCAAGCACGAGTATACCCGCCCCGACAAGGAAGACGACCGCGTTCGTCAGATCGAAGCACTCAACGCGCAAACCGGGCCGGTTCTCCTCGCCCATCGGGACGATGAGCAGGCGGAAGCCCTGCTCGCGCAGGCGACGGCCGGCCTGCCGGATACCGATGTGCTGACCGACGCCGATGTCCGGCACCAGCTTTGGCGCATTGACGACGAGCACACGATTGCGCAATTGAGCGAAGTATTCAACCGGATGCCGACGCTCTACATTGCTGACGGCCACCACCGCTCAGCCGCTGCAGCGCGCGTCGCAGCCGCGCGACGCGCACGCGCGATGGCGGCAGCAGGAACGGGGGGCAGCGCCGAGTTCTTCCTCTCGGTGATCTTTCCTGCGCGTCAGATGCGAATCCTGGATTACAACCGCGTTGTGCGCGACCTCAACGGCCACAGCGAGGCGGAATTCCTGGCGGCTGTGGCGCGCTGCTCCAGCATCCACCCGTGCACCGCCCGCTGCCGGCCCGATCGGCCGACCGTCTGTGGCATGTACCTCAATGGGCGCTGGTATCGCCTGGAGTTCCCGTCAGCGTGGCTGTTTTCAGCCGACCCGGTTCATTCTCTCGATGTCTCACTGCTCGCCGAACACATTCTTGGCCCGCTGCTTGGAATTGGCGATCTGCGCCGGGACACGCGCATCGACTTCGTCGGCGGGGGGCGTGGCCTGGCCGAACTGGAGCGGCGGGTTGACAGCGCCGAGATGGCCGTTGCTTTCGCCATGTGCCCAACGCCGATGGCGGCATTGATGAGTGTTGCCGACGCCGGACAGGTGATGCCGCCGAAGTCGACATGGTTCGACCCCAAGCTGGCCGATGGCCTGGTCTCACACGTTCTGGATTGAAGCTTTAGACCAGCTTCGCTTCGCCGGCGAGGTCCGCTCCATCCGGCCTCACCCGTCGGGCAGGCGGGTCGACGGTGACTGACACGACCCGCTGCGTGGCGGCAGCGGTCAATCGGTCTTGCTCTTGACGACTGCGATATGGGGTTTTCCGTCGGCGACCTCGCCGATCACCACGGCATGGTCGAACCCTTCCTGTAGAAAGACCGCCAGCACCTCGGTAACGACCTCCGGCGCGCAGGCGAGCAGCAGGCCACCACTGGTCTGCGGATCGGTCAGCAGAGCGCGTTCGGTGTCGCTGAAGTTCTTCTTCGGGAGCTCGACATGGTCGCTGCACCCTGCCCAATTACGCCCGGAGGCGCCGGTCAGGCAACCCGCATCAGCGTATTCGAGCACATTCGGGAGAAAGTGCAGCGCGCTGTAATCGATTACCGCGGCAACGTTGGACGCCTTGCAGATCTCGCTCAGGTGGCCGAGCAGGCCGAAGCCGGTGACATCGGTCATTGCGTGCACCCCAGCCAGGCAGGCCAGCGCGCGTCCCGGCGTGTTGATCTGGCTGGCTGAACTGATCATCGCCGAGTAGCCGGCCGGGGTCAACAGACCTTTCTTCAGGGCTGCGCTATAGACGCCTATCCCCAGCCGCTTGCCGAGGATCAGCTTGTCGCCAGGGCGCGCGCCCGCGTTGCGTTTGATGTTGTCCGGGTGAACCAGCCCGATGGCGACGAGACCGTAGATCGGCTCGACTGAATCGATGGTATGTCCGCCGGCAATCGGAATGCGCGCTTGCGCGCAGATCGATTCGCCGCCGTCGAGGATGCGTCTGATCGTTTCGAGCGGTAGTGTGTTCACTGGCATGCCAACGATGGCCAGCGCGAGGATTGGCAGCCCTCCCATGGCATAGACATCAGACAGGGCGTTGGCGGCGGCGATGCAACCGAAGTCGAAGGGATCGTCGACGATCGGCATGAAGAAATCGGTTGTCGCAACCAGCGCCTGCTCGGCGTTGATCTGATAGACCGCGGCATCATCGCTGGTTTCGAGGCCGACCAGGAGCTGCTTGGGAATGATCGCCGGCGAGTTCTTTTTCAGGATCTGTTCGAGTACCGCTGGCGCGATCTTGCATCCACAACCACCGCCGTGTGAAAACTCGGTCAACCTGAGCGGCGTCGTTGCTGCGTCGGGCGTTGCGGGAAGCTCGTTGGTTTTTGGCTTTTTTCTCGGCATGGTCTTATCGGTCGGCACAGCCGTCGCAATCTCGGCGTAGGGGAGGTGAGGGGGTAGCGGGCAGGGGCGGAAGAGGCTCAGCCGGTCTCGAATCCGGCGTCGTCGATGACTTCGGCAAGCCGCTCGAGGCTGACGACTTGCGGGTCGTAAAGCACGCGCGCGCTTCCTTCCGCCAGCGAGACTTCGACCTGGTCGACGCCAGCAAGACCGGTCAGGATCTGCGTGACGTTCCTGACACAGCCCTGGCAACTCATTCCGCGCACGGTAAGGACAGCTTCTTCCATTGCATC
>NZ_JAVMKF010000211.1:0-20881 GCF_031732815.1 Accumulibacter sp.
AGCCTTTCGAGGTCTCGCTCGACGACGTACAGTTCGAAGTGCCCGACATCGACGCCATGCAACTCGTGCGCGATCTCGGCAACCAGATCTTCTGATCGGACAGGATAAGCACTGACCGTGAAGGCCATACTTGCGCGATCGACTTACGCTGCAATTTTGCGCAGACGCAATCGTTGTTCCTGAAGCCTTCGATGGCCGCTTGCACGTCGTGCCTGATCATCGGTGCGACAAGAAATTCGCCGATCTGCTCAGTTCGGCGTATCAACTTTCAAACGCCGCGCCGCATCAATCCAGTTCCATGGCCGACGAGCGCTGCCAGCCCTCGGCGCCAGCGGTCGCCACACCACGCTGGCTCCCCCGGGCTGGCTGCCGGGATGGGCTAACCGAGGAATTCAGGTTCAAGGCCAGTTACCTGTAGCACCAGGGCGAGTTCGCGCGCGCGATTACGTTGATCACCGAGCGCGCTCGGTAGCAAGAAAACAGGTCCGTTCGGGGTTCACGCACCGGGCGCTGTTCGATCGCCAGCGCTACGCACGAGATCGGCGCAGTCGACAACGAGGCGCCTGCGAGCGCCGTGCAGCCAGCAGCGCAAGCTACGGTTTGCGTCAAGACACGCGCAATCGATCAAGTTTGGCGATTCTTCGCCGCTGTTAGAAATGTCGGGCCCGAGGTCGCCTCCTGCGCGCCTTTTTTTTTGCTGGTTGCCGCAGGAGCGGGGGGCCGTTGGCCATGGTGTCAAGCCAGAGGATATCGGGTGCACGTACGGGAAACCGGCATCGGCCTGGCTGGCAGGACCAGGATCTACCACCGGGACAAGGGTTCGTCCCCATTGCAGAGGCATCGTCAAGGAGATATGGGATGTTTGATAGCCGGATCAAGCAGGAGTTGGAAAGCGTCCGAAGGGAGCTGCAGGAAGCCAAGGGCATCATCGCGGCGCTCAACAAGTCGATGGCCAGCATCCGCTTTACCACGGATGGCATGATCATCGATGCCAATGATCTGTTCCTGAAGGCAATGGGTTACCGGCGCGAGGAGATCGTCGGCAAGCATCACCGCATGTTCTGCACGGCGGAATACGCTGCCAGCCCCGAGTATCGGCAGTTCTGGAGCAAGCTCGCCGCAGGCGAGTTCGTTGCGGGCGAGTTCGAACGGCTGACTTCGCAAGGCAAGTCAGTCTATCTGGAGGCGACCTACAATCCGATTCTCGACAGCCAGAGCAAGGTCAGTTGCGTGATCAAGTTTGCCGCGGATGTGACGCACAAGTTCGAACTGGCCAAGGCGGCACAGAGCCAACGCGAAACGCTGCACCAGCGCGTGCTGTCCGTTTCCAGCAGCTTGGTGGATACCGCTTCCGCGATCCAGGAGACGGCCCAGCAGAGCCTGCAAGTCTCTCGGTTGACTGACGGCATCCTGAGCGAAACGCGATCGACGGTGGACATTGTCGAGGCAGCCAATCGGCAAATTCAGGACCTGTCCGGGATTACTTCCGAGACCAACAGCCGGCTGGGGAATCTGCTCGACAAGTCAAAGACGATCAGCAGCATTACCTCGACGATCAAGGAGATTGCCGATCAGACCAATCTGCTGGCGTTGAACGCAGCGATCGAAGCGGCGCGCGCTGGCGAGACCGGGCGCGGTTTTGCCGTCGTCGCCGACGAGGTGCGCAAGCTGTCGGAGCGCACAGCCCGGGCGACTGAAGAGGCATCACGCACGGTCAATGAGGTGCAATCGCTGATAGAGGTCAACTCGCGTCAGATCAATGCCGCCGAGGCCAAAGCGCAGGCTACGCGCGACGCCTTTGCCCAGGCAGCAGGTTCGCTGGCCAGCGTGATGAACGAAATCGCCTCGATCCGCAGCATCATTCAGGAAGCGGCGACCGCCACCGAGAAGCAGTCGGCCGCGGTTGCCCACCTCAAGGATACCGTTGGGCAGATGACAAGTCTGTAGGAAGGGATTCCGCCCGGACCGCGGGCAGCGTCGCCGGTCGCAGGTGCAGCGAGCGGCCGCCATCGCAACGCGACGCTTCCTGGCCTGCGCACGCGGTCCGATCTGGCGGTGACGACTGCGCGGCAAGTGATCAGCGGCCGGCGAGCGGCAGGCGTGGCCAGTCGATCGCGTCGAGCATGTTCTTGATCAAGAGCCCCAGCTCGGTATCGCCGACGATCGACAACTCGCGGTTGAAGAACAGCGTGTCGGGATCTTCCTGGCGCGCGAGCAACTGCAGGAATGCCGAAAGATTGGCCCGGAAAGTGAGGTCGGGTTTCGCTGGAACGGTCAGCAGCGGACGAAAGCGGCCGCCGCGGCAGGCGAAGCAAGCCTGCCCGCCGGCGTCGAGTACTTCGACGAGGAAACTGCGCCCTTCGAGCTGCGCCAGGCTCTCCTTCGGCAGCAGGCCGGCGAGCGCGGCAAGGTTGAGCGCGCTGGCCAGGGCGAGCGAATGTGGCCACTGCGGCAAGTGGACGCCGAGCGCAGCGACCAGCCCGGGCAGGCGAAAGCGTGGGATGGTGAAAGTCTGATTCATTGCGGATTTCCTTGCGGTGTTGCGTCCGGCACCGGGTGCTGGCGGACGATGCCGGCCTGGCCAAACCAGTAGCCGTCTACCATTGGCGTTGTCGCCCACGCCGTCGTCTCGGGATCGACGGCTTGCCCGCGGCGAGCGGCGTCGAAAGCGGCGATGATTTCGTCCATCGCGTGCGCCTGCGGGCTGATGCGCACGACTTCGATTCCCATGCGCAGCATCTCGGGAACTACGCCGAGCAGATTGAGCGTCTGCGCCGACATCGTCTGGATGCCGTTGAGGGTGAGAAACGGCTGGCCCTCGCGCGTTCGCACGGTAAGTCCATCCGCATGATCGAGGCACTTGAACTGACAGTCGTCCTTGTTCAGACCGTAATGGCGCGCAGTGAAACAGCGCGCCGAAAAAGCCAGCGGCAGCTTGCCGAAGACGAAGACCTCGGTCGCCACGCCGGGCGGCCGGCTCCGGTGCAGCGTTTCGACCAGCCGGCGATCACCCTCGAGTGGCGGCACCCAGCGTTGCAGCCCGTAGCGGGCAAAGGTGGCGAGCGTCGTCTCGTTGTAGATGTTCAGATGCGGTCCGCCGACGAAAGGCCGGCCGGCGGCGATGCCGACCGCGCTCAGATCGTTCGCTTCGAGTCGGCAATTGGCGATGTCGGACACTTCGTCGGCGATTCGCCGCAAGGCGCGCAGATCGCTTTCCGACTCGAGCAGGGCCTGCGCCGAAACGACGACCTCCTTGCCGGCTGCGCTCAGATCGCGCGCCAGTGCCAGCCAGTCGGCAACGCGAATCTGTTGTCGGCGGGAGCAGACGACTTCGCCCAGGGCAACGATATCGATCGCCGGGTTTGCCGCCATTTCAGCATAGAAAGCGAAAACCTCGGCCTTCGGCCAGAAAAAGAGCAGGGGTCCAAGCGCCAGTCGCATCGTTCTTCGCCGGCTATCGCCACGGCCGGTTGTACGCGCCGAGGGTGACCTGATGGCCTTCGGACAGCTTCGCCAGCTCGCTCTGCCAGGCGGGCTTCACGCTGAAGTGCTGCCGGTCGCGCGCCAGTTCGTCAAGCGCCGCACGCAAGGTGCGGGTGACCTGCGCGACGTAGATCGGGCTGCGCTGGCGACCCTCGACTTTGATCGCAGCGACGCCGATGTCGGCGATCGCCGGGAGAATTTCCAGCACGTTGAGGCTGGTCGGCTCTTCGAGCGCGTAATAGACCTCGCCGCCGACCTCGAATCGACCTTTGCACAGCGTCGGATAGCCCGCCGCTTCGTCGTTGCCGAAGCGGTCGATCAGGATGCCGTTCAGGCGTGTCGCCATCTGCCCGGGCGAGCGTTCCCACTGCACGTACCTGGCCGGCGAACACGCGCCGACGGTATTCGGTGATTCCCCGGTGGCGTACGACGAGAGCCAGCAGCGGCCTTCGTTCATCACGCACAGGCTGCCAAAGGCGAACACCTCGATTTCGACCGATGTATTGCGGATCACCGTTTCGACCTGGGCCAGCGTCAGCACGCGCGGCAGGACGGCGCGCTGCACGCCGAATTCGCGCTGCACGAAATTGACCGCTTCGTAGCTCGTTGCCGACCCCTGCACCGAGAGATGCAGGCGTAATTCGGGATGCCGCTGGTGCGCGTAGGCGAGCACACCGATGTCGGCCAGAATGACCGCATCAACGCCGAGTTCGGCGGCTCCGTCGACGGCGCGCTGCCAGTCGGCAAAGCGTCCGGGCTGGGCAAAGGTATTGATCGCCATCAGCACGCCGCGTCGGCGCGACTGCGCGTAGCGGATGCCTTCGCGCATCGCCTTCTCATCGAAATTCAGGCCGGCGAAGTTGCGCGCGTTGGTATCGTTGCGATAGCCGAGATAGACCGCGTCTGCGCCGTGGTCGACGGCCGCCTTGAGGGCCGGCAGGCTACCGGCAGGACAAATGAGCTGGGGGACTTTGCGTTGCACGACATCAAACCTCGTCCGGTGAGTCGAGCAGTATAGTCATGCGTGCTCACGCGCGCTTGATTCCGGTCAAAGTGCGCGCATCGCCGGCGCTTTGCCGGGCTCGCCCAACGCCTTGTCCGGCTTGCCGCTCACCCGCCAGTCTCCCTGCCGGCGCGCAAGCTTATTTGATATCCTTGGCCGATGGACGAGCGCGCAGCCTTGCTGACCCTGGCCGTTCGCGCGGTGGAGACCGCCGACCGCGAGCGCCGCACGTGGACCGACGAAGACCGTGCGTGGGCGAGTCGCGCCGCCGCCGAAGTGGTCGGCGAAGGCGCCAGCCCGGCGCACTTCGTCGCCCAGCGTGCGCGCCTGGCGTGGCAGCGCCTGGCCAGTCGCGAGGCGGCTTTCGTGCGTGCGGTCGAGCGTCTGCACTGGCGTCCGGCGATTGGCGGTGGCCTGCTGCTGGTCGCGCTGGCCGCCGGCCTGGCGCTCGAACGGATCGGTTCCGAACAGCGAATCAACCTGCTTGCGCTACCCGTTCTCGGCTTGCTGGCGTGGAACCTGGTCGTCTATTTCTGGCTGTTCGCCAGCCTTCTGCTGCGCCTGAGCAAGCGCCCGCGAGGGCTACCCGCGGCGTCGCCGAGGGTGGGGGCGGAGAAAGTCGCGCTCGACTCGGCGCCTGCGCCGGACGACGCGCGGCAGGCGGCGCCGTTGCCGGCGAGCGCGCTGGTCCGCCGTCTGCTCGTGCTCGTCGCCGCCGGCACTGCCTGGCGCTGGCCGCCGCGCGCCGGGGCGCTGGTGGACAGCGCGCTGAGCCCGTTGCTCGCCGACTGGAGTCGCGCCGCCGCCCCGCTCTACGCGGCGCGTGCGGCTCGCCTGCTGCACTGTGCAGCGGCGCTCTTTGCGCTCGGCATCATTGCCGGGTTTTACCTGCGCGGCATCGCCTTCGAATATCGCGCCGGTTGGGAAAGCACCTTCCTTTCGCCGCCAGCGGTACATGCGCTGCTCGCCTGGCTGTTTGCGCCGGGCTTGTGGCTGACCGGTCAGACGCTACCCGAGCTGGCGCCGCTGCGCTTTACGCCGGGGTCGGCTGGCGTCAATGCGGCGCCCTGGCTGCACCTGCTCGCGGCCACGCTGCTCAGCGTGGTCGTCCTGCCGCGCTTGCTGCTCGCTGCGCTGAGCCATTTCAGCGAGCGGCAGCAGGTGGGGCGGCTCGTTGCCGATTTCTCAGCGCCGTATTTCCAGGCGCTGCTGCGCGGCTATCAGTCGGCTCCGCCATGTCTGAGCGTGATTCCCTACAGCTACCACCCGTCGGCGGCGGCGCTCGAGGGGCTGCACAAGGTGGCGGCGCGCGTCTTTGCCGGCAGCCCGCTGCTCGCGTGCCTGGCGCCGGTCGGCTACGGCGACGAAGATGCCTTGCCGGCAGCCAGCCGGCCGGCGGGCGGCACGCCGGCTTGCGCGCTGTTCAATCTGGCGGCGACGCCCGAGCGCGAAGCGCAAGGGGCTTTCCTCGGCGCTCTGCGCGCGTGTCTGGCGGGCGCACCGCTGCTCGCCGTGGTCGACGAGGCACCGTGGCGGGCTCGTTTCGGCGTCGCCGACCGGCGGCTGGTCGAACGCCGCGCCGCGTGGCAGGCGGGGTTGGCCGAGTTCGGCCTGACGCCGGTCTTCGTCGATCTCGCGCAACCCGACCTGGCCGCCGTGCAGGCGGCGATCGACGCGCTGCCGGAGGCGCTGCGATGAGCGGTGGTGAGACGATTGCGTTGTCGTTGATCTCGCACACCAACGCCGGCAAGACGACGCTCGCCCGGACGCTGCTCGGGCGCGAGGTCGGCGAGGTGCGCGACGCGCCGCACGTGACGCGCGAGGCGAGCGCGCACACGCTGATCGAAACGCCGGCCGGCGACGCCCTGCTCCTCTGGGATACGCCCGGTTTCGGCGACAGCGCCCGTCTGGCGCGGCGCCTGCGCCAGCAGGGCAATCCAATTGGCTGGTTCCTCAGCCAGGTCTGGGATCGCTTTCGCGATCCTGCCTTCTGGCTGTCGCAGTTGGCGGTACGCAACGTGCGCGAGCAGGCGGATGTCGTCCTCTACCTGGTCAATGCCGCCGAGGCGCCGAGCGATGCCGGCTACCTGGACCCGGAAATGGACATCCTGGAGTGGATCGGGCGGCCGGTGATCGTCCTCCTCAATCAGACCGGCGCGCCGCGTCCGCCGGCCGACGAGGCGGCCGAGGAGGCTTGCTGGCGCCAGGCGCTGGCCGGGCGGAGCCAGGTGCGCTCGCTGTTGACGCTGGATGCGTTTACCCGTTGCTGGGTGCAGGAGGGAGTGCTTCTCGGCGAGGTCGGCAAGGTGCTGAGCGGCGAACGCCAGGCCGCCGTCGGGCGCCTCGCCAATGCCTGGCGCGCGCGTCGTGAAGCGCAGTTTGCCGAGGCGATGGCAGTGCTCGCGGCCAGTCTGGCGCGCGCCGTCAGCGACAGCGAAGGGCTCAGCGAGGGACGCCTGAAGGGCGCTCTGCGCGACCTCGGACGAGCCATCGGCGTCGGCCGGGCGGCTGCCGACGACGAGCAGGCGCGCGCGCTGGCGGCGCTCGGCGCGCGGCTCGACGCCGATCTGCTGGCGACGCTCGATCGCCTGATCGCGATCCATCAGCTCGCCGGTCAGGCGAGCGCCGACCTGCGCGAGCGTCTGGCACGCACGGTGCAGCGTCAGGCGCCGGTCAATGAGTCGACCGCGGCGCTGCTTGGCGGCGCCGTCTCCGGCGCGCTGGGCGGCCTTGGCGCCGATCTGGCGGCCGGCGGGTTGACTCTGGGCGGCGGGATGCTTACTGGCGCCGTGCTCGGCGCGCTGAGTGCCGCCGGCCTGGCGCGCGGGGTCAATATCGCACGTGGCCGCCTCGGCGCCAGCCTGCGCTGGGACGACGCTTTCCTGAGCGCGCTGGCCGGCAGTCTGCTCCTGCGCTATCTGGCCGTCGCGCACTACGGGCGCGGGCGCGGCGAATGGCGCGAAGCCGAGTATCCGGCGTTCTGGCCGCCCCTGGTCGACGAACTCGTCCTGCTCCAGCGCTCGGCGCTGCTCGCCGCGTGTACCGGACGCGACACGTTGAGCGGCGAGGCGCTTGCGCGGCGCCTGCAGCCCTTGCTGAGCACGATGGCGCGCACGCTGCTCGAACGCATCCATCCGGCGGCACGTGCGACGGTAAGCGCCTGGGGG
Source organism: Accumulibacter sp. (assembly GCF_031732815.1). GTDB lineage: Bacteria > Pseudomonadota > Gammaproteobacteria > Burkholderiales > Rhodocyclaceae > Accumulibacter. The sequence continues at coordinate 7,654 of NZ_JAVMKF010000211.1, forward strand.
GCGAATGGCGCGGCGCAAGATCGGAGCGCATGATCGGACGCCGGCCGATCGGCGACGAGCGCCCAGCCGCGTGCACTCGGCCAGGCCCTACGTGGGAGCCGACCAGATCTCCTGCAGATCGGGGAAGTTCCACTTTGCCGGGTCTTCCCGGTTGACGATCTTGCTCGACAAACCGGGCCGCGCCAGGTCGATCACCTCCGGCGCGATGCGCGCGTTCGCGCGCGTCGAGAAGAAGACCTTGACGCGCGGGCTGAGCAGCGAGTGCTCGCTCTGCTCGACGACCACTGCCAGGCGGCCGCAGCTCAGGCGCACCAGCGAGCCGATCGGGTAAATGCCGATCGCCTTGACGAACGCCTGAAAGACGGTCGGGTCGAAGTGTCCCTTGCTCCATTCGGCCATCTTGCGCAGCGATTCGGCCGGGTCCCAGCCAGCCTTGTACGGCCGGTTCGAGGTGATCGCGTCATAGACGTCGCAGACCGCGCCCATCTTGGCGTGGAGGCTGATGGCATCGCCCTGCAGACGTTCCGGATAACCCGATCCGTCGACCTTCTCATGATGGTGGAGAACGACATCGAGCGCGATCGAATCGACGGCGGCACCCTCGCACAGCATCCGATAACCGGCCTCCGGGTGCGATTTGATGATCGCGAACTCGGCGTCGGTCAGCTTGCCCGGCTTGTTCAGCACTTCGCTCGGCATCTGCGCCTTGCCCAGGTCGTGCAGCAGTCCGGCGATACCGATCGAACGCGTCTCTTCTGGCGCGATGCCCAACTGCCTGGCCAGGGCGACCATCAGCGCGCAGACGGCGACCGAGTGCATGTAGGTATAGTCGTCGGCAGTCTTCAGACGCGCCAGGCTGATCAGCGCGCCCGGGTTGCGCGTTACCGAATCGGAAATCTCCTCGACCAGGCGTTGCGCGCCCACCGTATCGACCGCTCGACCAAGGCGTGCCTCCTCGAACATTGAAGTGACCGCCTGGCGCGAGCGGGCAACAATGCGTGCGGCACGGTTGAATTCGGTCGCCGCGGGGACTCGCCGAAGGTCGCGCGTCGTGCGGGCGAGCGCGGCGAGTTCGGCCTCGACCTGCGCTTCCGATTCGGCCAGCGAAACGACCTTTGCCTCGGGCGCGACGTCGATCCCCTTGCTGCAGTCTATCCAGACTTCCTTGATGCTGCTCGTGCGGATTGCCTGCAGGTCGGCCGGATCATTCAGAACAAAGGCCGAGCGCCAGAATGGATGCTCCATCCACGAACCGCAGAACTCCTTGATATGCATGCCAAGGGCAAGCTGGTCGACGCTGATTCGCTTGAGCATGGTGATCTCCCGGGATGAGCTGAGGGGTCGCTGCCATGGACGGTCGGAGACGCCGTCGGCGCATTGCCTGCGCCGACGGATGGACGACTGGATACTAGATTCCGGATTCGGCGCTCAGCGCTGCCGCCTTGTCGATCGCCTCCCAGGTGAACTCGGGTTCGTCGCGCCCGAAGTGCCCGTAAGCCGCCGTCTTGCGATAAATCGGGCGGAGCAGATCGAGCGACTGGATGATTCCCTTTGGCCGCAGGTCGAAATGCCGTTCGATCAGGCTGGCGATCGCATCGTCGCTCAGCTTGCCGGTGCCAAAGGTATTGACCATCAGCGAAACCGGCCGGGCGACGCCGATCGCGTAGGCGACCTGCACCTCGCAGCGGTCGGCGAGGCCGGCGGCGACGACGTTCTTGGCGACGTAGCGTGCCGCATAGGCGGCCGAACGGTCGACCTTGGACGGGTCCTTGCCCGAGAAAGCGCCACCGCCGTGGCGGGCAGCGCCACCGTAGGTATCGACGATGATCTTGCGCCCGGTCAGACCGCAGTCGCCGTGCGGCCCGCCAACGACGAAGCGCCCGGTCGGGTTGACGAGAAAGCGTGTGCCGGCATTGAGCAGACCTTTCGGGACGACCGGCTTGATGATCTCCTCGATCACCGCCTCGCTGATCTGCGCGTGCGGGACTTCCGGATCGTGCTGCGTCGACACGACGACGGTGTCGATCGAAGTCGGCTTGCCGTCCACGTAGCGCACGGTGAGCTGACTCTTGGCATCCGGGCGCAGCCACGGCAGTCTGCCGTCGCGCCGCACTTCAGCCTGGCGCTGCATGATGCGATGCGCGTAGTGGATGGGCAGCGGCATCAGCGACGGCGTTTCGTTGCAGGCATAGCCGAACATCAGACCCTGGTCGCCGGCGCCCTGGTCGAGGTCCAGCCCCTGACCCTCATTGACGCCTTGTGCGATGTCGGGCGACTGGCGGTTGATCGCCGTCAGGATGGCGCAGCTCTTGTAGTCGAAACCGATATCCGAATTGTTGTAGCCGATGCGGCGGACCGCGTCCTGGGCGATCTCGCGGTAGTTGATGTGCGCCTTGGTCGTGATCTCGCCCGAAATGACGACCAGGCCGGTGGACACCAGCGTCTCGCAGGCAACTCGCGCGGGTGGATCGTCGGCCAGGATGGCGTCGAGGATGGCATCGGAAATCTGGTCGGCGACCTTGTCCGGATGGCCTTCGGAAACCGATTCCGAGGTAAAGAGGTACTCCTTGCTCATGCTGCATCTGCTCCAAAATGGAAAACCCCGAAACGGCGGCGTTGCCGGCTCCGGGGTTCGAGCAGACGACGCTTTAGCAGTATTTTACGGCCGCTTCTGCGACGCTCCGCCCTGCAAGTTGTCCTGATTAACTCGGCGGATGGATAATTATAGTTTTTCCTCGTGCGGCCGGTCAAACCTTGCGTCTGCCCGGCGCTCGCGCGGCCCCGCCGATCGCCCTCAATCTACCGCCATTGCCCCGAAACCGCTGTGAGCATCGTCTTTCGTCTCCTCGGCTACCTGCCGCTGTCCGCGCTGCACGTGCTCGGGTACGGCTTCGGCTGGCTTGCCTGGCTGTTCTCGCCGACTTACCGCCGGCACCTGCGCGAGAACATGCAGCTCGCGCTCGGTGCCAGCGAGGCGGCGCGTCTGCGCGCCGCAGCGATCGGCGAAGCCGGCAAGCAGATGCTCGAACTGCCGCGCATCTGGCTGCGTCCGCTCGCCGAGACGGCGGCGCGCGTGGTCAGGGTTTCCGGCTGGGAACTGGTCGAGGCGGCGACGCGACGTGGCAAGGGGATTCTCTATCTGACGCCGCACCTGGGCTGCTTTGAGGTGACCGCGCAATATCTGTCGACGCGCGCGCCGATCACCGTGCTCTACCGACAGCCGAAGCAGGCCTGGCTGCAGGCGATGGTCGAGGCGGGTCGGGCGCGTGAGCAACTGCATCTGGCGAGCGCCGACCTCGCCGGCGTGCGCACGCTGCTCAAGGCACTGCGCCGCGGCGAAGCGGTCGGCATGCTGCCCGATCAGGCGCCGCGCGCCGGCGAGGGTCGCTGGCTCGACTTCTTCGGCAAGCCGGCCTACACGATGACGCTGGCGGCGCGCCTGGCCGACAGTGGGGCGACGGTGATCATGGTCTGGGCCGAAAGGCTGCCGGGTGGCGCGGGCTATCACTTCCGGCTGCAGGAACCGCGGCGGCCGATCCGCGGTACGCTCGAGGAGCGCGCGCAACAGATCAACCACGAGATCGAGGATCTGATCCGCCAGTGTCCGCAGCAGTACCTGTGGGGATACAACCGCTACAAGCAGCGTCGGAGCAGCCAGCCACCGGGCGCGCTGAGCGAGAAGGGCGACGGATGAGCGCCGATCGCGCGCCAACCCCGGCAGCTCGCGCTGCGCAGGAGGCGACCTGATGCGGATCGCTTTCTGCCTGTACAAGTACTTTCCCTTCGGTGGCCTGCAGCGCGATTTTCTGCGCATTGCGCTGGCCTGTCAGGCGCGCGGCCATGCGGTGCGCGTCTATACGCTGGAATGGCGCGGTGACATTCCGCCCGGCTTCACGCTGATCCGGGTGCCCGTGCGCGGGCTGACCAACCCGGCGCGCTACCGCCGGTTCACCGCCTGGGTGTCCGCCCATCTGGCCGCCAATCCGGCCGAGCGCGTCGTCGGTTTCAACAAGATGCCGGGGCTTGACCTCTACTTCGCGGCTGACCCGTGTTTCGAGGACAAGGCGCGCACGCTGCGCAGTCCGCTCTACCGCCTGTCGGCGCGCTACCGCCACTTTGCCGCGTACGAGCGGGCGGTTTTCGCGGCCGACGCGAGCACCGAGATCCTGCTCCTCTCGCCCCACCAGCAGCCCTTGTTCGAACGTCATTACGCGACGCCGAGCGAACGCTTCCATCTGCTGCCACCAGGAATTTCGCGCGACCGGCGGGCGCCGCCCGAGGCACCGGCGCTGCGCGCCGATTTCCGCGCCGAATTCGCCTTGCGCGCGGACGATCTCTTGCTCCTGCAACTCGGCTCGGGTTTCAAGACGAAGGGGCTGGACCGCAGCCTGAAGGCGATGGCTGCCTTGCCGGATGCGCTGCGCAGCCGCTGCCGTCTGTTCGCCATCGGTGACGACGACGCCAGGCCTTTCCGCGTCCTGGCGCGCACGCTCGGCCTGGCCGAACGCGTCGAGCTCCTGCGCGGGCGCAGCGACATCGTCCGCTTCCTGCTCGGCGCCGACCTGTTGATTCATCCGGCGTACAACGAGAATACCGGCACGGTTCTGCTCGAAGCCGTCGTCGCCGGACTCCCGGTGCTGACCACAGCGGTTTGCGGCTATGCCTCGCATGTCGCCGAGGCGGGTGCTGGAATCGTCGTCGGCGAACCTTTCCGCCAGGCGGAGTTGAACGCGGCGCTCGCCGACATGCTGGCTGACGCGCCGGCGCGCGCGCGCTGGACGGCCGCCGGCCTGGCCTACGCTGAACGCGCGGACATCTACAGCAACGCCGAGCGGGCGGCCGACCTCATTCTCGGCACGCGGCGATGAACCAGACGGAGATCTTTCTCGCCGAACCGTTTCGCACGCTGTGGGCGGGGCAGGACCCCTTTGTTGCCGTCGAGGCGCTGCGCGGCGAAGTGTTCCGCGAACTCGCCGGGCGGCGCACCTTGCGCACCGAGGTCGACGGGCGGGGCTATTTCGTCAAGATACATCGCGGCGTCGGCTGGCCGGAAATCGTCAAGAATCTGGTCTCCCTGCACCGGCCGGTGCTCGGCGCGGGAGACGAATGGCGCGCCGTCCAGCGCCTGTGCGCCGCCGGCATCGACACCTTGCGCGTCGTTGCCTACGCGCAGCGGGGCGACGATCCTGCCCGCCGCGCCTCGTTCATCGTCAGCGAGGAACTGGCACCGACCATCAGCCTGGAAGACTATTGCGCCGAATGGCCGCGCCAGACACCGGATCTGCGCCTGAAGCGCGCGCTGATTCGCGGCGTCGGCGAGATCGCCAGCCGCATGCATCAGGCTGGCGTCAATCATCGCGACTTCTATCTTTGCCATTTCCTGCTCCACCTCGATCCGCCACCGACACCCGAACGGCTTCGCCTTTCGCTGATCGATCTGCACCGGGCACAGGTTCGCCCGCACACCCCGCAGCGCTGGCGTGACAAGGACCTGGCGGCGCTCTACTTTTCGGTGCTCGGCCTGGGCTTGAGCCGCAGCGACTATTGCCGCTTCCTGGTCGCCTACTTTGCCCGCCCGTTGCGCCAGGTGCTGCGCGACGAGGCGCGCCTGATCGCCCATCTGCGCCGCGAGGCGCAACGCCTGCAGGCGCGCTTCGTGCGCAAGGTCGCCCGCGGAGAAATGACATGAGGTTCTGGTGGCTGAACCCGGACTACGCGCAGGGCGCAAGCGGCGAAATGTTCGCCGACCTCGAGCGCGTCTTTGCCCTCTCCGGCGAGCCGATCGCGGCCGATTCGCTCGCCCGCGTGCTGCGCGTCGAGGTTGCCGGCAAGCGCTACTACGTCAAGCGCTACAGTGGCACGGGCAAGAATCCGCAACGCCGCTGGTTCGGCCTGCGGCGCTGGCTCGGTCCGCCGCGCGTGCGTAACGAGTGGCGCAATCTGCAGGCCTTCCGGGCGCTCGGCGTACCGACGGCGACGCTGGTTGCTTTCGGCCTCGAGCGTCACTTCGGCGCCTTCATCCGTGGTGCGCTGATCACCGAGGAGATTGCGCAGACGACCGACCTTGCTCAATTGGCGCGCGCCGGCGATCCGCGCCTGCGCGACGCGCGCTGGGTGCGACACGTAGCGCGCCAGATCGCCGATATCGCTCGCCGCCTGCACCGCGCCAACTTTGCGCATAACGACTTCAAATGGCGCAACCTGCTGGTCGACGGCGGCGACCAGCCGACCGTGTACCTGATTGACTGCCCGAGCGGCAGCCATTATCGCGCCGCGATTCTCGATTATCGGATCGTCAAGGACCTCGCCTGTCTCGACAAGCTCGCCCGCCGGCACCTGTCGCGCAGCCAGCGACTGCGTTTCTACCTCGACTACGTGCAGCACCCACGGCTTACCGCTGACGACCGCAAGCAGATCGGCAGGATCGTCAATTTCTTTGCCGGCCGGGACTAGTCGACGCATGCGCCATCCATTGCCCGCCACCACTCGCCTTTCGTCGGCCGGCCGATGACGCCGGCCGCATTGAGCGAAGCAAGCGCACTGGCGCGCGCCGGGCGACAACCGGAGCTGCCGTTCCGCCTCCTTCTGGACTCCGGCGGCAGCCTCACGATGCTCCGCCTGCTGCGCGTTCTGCCTGGCAAGCGGCTGGTCGGTGAAGCCGAGGCGAGGGGCCGACGCGTCTTCGCCAAGGTCTTTCTTGGTGCGCGCAGCGAGCAGCACTGGCAACAGGAATGCGCCGGTCTGGCGGCGCTGCGCCAGGCCGGCGTGCCGACGCCCGAGCTGCTCGCTGCGGCACCATTGCCGGGTGGCGGGCACGTGCTGCTGACCGACTTCCTTGCCGCGGCCGAGAGCCTCGCCGAGGCGTGGGCGCGCGTCGCCGACCGGCCGGCCGGCGACGCCGCCGCACAGGCCTTGCTCACTCCGGCGCTCGCCTTGCTCGGTCGCCTGCACGCCGCCGGATTGACCCAGGAAGACCTGCATTTCGGTAACTTCCTGCGCTGCGGCGACGCGCTGTTTCTGGTCGACGGCGACGCCGTGCGCGTCATCACCCCCGGTCAGCCGCTGCCGGCGGCGCGCGCCGTGGCCAATCTGGCAATCTTTCTGGCGCAGTTGCCGCCCGCCTGGGACGCGCACCTGGAGACGCTGTTGCCGGCGTACGCCGCGTCTGCCGGCGCGCCCCACACGGCCGCTCTGGCTGCCGATCCCGCTGGCGAGTCCCTTGCCGATTCTGCTCACCGCCGGCCCGCGCCTTCCCCGGCGTTGCTGCGCGCGATCGAAGGCGTGCGCAACTGGCGGCTGAAGGACTTTCTCGCCAAGAGCGTGCGCGAGTGCAGCCTGTTTTCCGTCGAGCGCAGTTTCTGGCGCTTTTCCTCCGTTGTCCGCCGCCATGCCGAGCGCCTGGCGCCCGTCCTGGCCGACCCGGACGGTGTCCTCGCGCGCGGCTCCATCCTCAAGGATGGCGGCACGGTCACCGTCGCCCGCGTGCAACTCGGCGACGGAGAAGTCTTGATCAAGCGCTACAACCTGAAGGGCTTTGCCCATGCCTGCAGCCGGCTCTGGCGGCCAAGCCGCGCCTGGCATTCCTGGCGCGCGGCGCATTGCCTGCAGTTTCTCGGCTTCCATACACCGGCGCCGCTGGCCCTGATCGAAGAGCGTTATGGCCCGTTGCGGCGGCGCGCCTGGCTGATCAGCGAGTTCTCTCCGGGTCCCAACCTGCAGACGCACCTGTCGCCGTTCGCCGACCCGCCGACGGCCGAGGCGAATGCCTTGCGCACGCTCTTCGCCGGGCTGCACGCGCAACGCATCAGCCACGGCGACCTGAAGGCAATGAACCTGCTCTGGGACGGTGCGCGGATCGCCCTGATCGACCTCGACGCAGTTGTTCACCACCGCAGCCCGGCGACCTACCGGCGCGCCTGGCGACGTGACCGCGCGCGACTGCTGCGCAACTGGCCGCCCGATTCGCCATTGCATCTTTGGCTCGATGCACATCTGCCGGCAGGCTGAATGGGGTCTGCCTGCGCGAGCCGCCGCCTTGCTCGGCAAGGGCTGGTCTGGCGTTCGAGCACGACAACTTCCGCTCGCGCCAGCGAAGGCCCGGCGTCGCCCGCCGAGCGCAGATCGGCGCAAGACAAACTCCGGCTTGCGCTTTACCATCGCGGTCGATCACCACCGCGGCGTTGTCGCCGCCTGACGTGCATGCCGTCAACCGCGGGTGCGCCGGGTACGGCCGACACAGCGGTGGCATTACCCGATTTCTCGACAACAACAAAGGAAAGCCGCGATGCCCGTCCCCCGCGAACCCAGCCTGGAGGCCTTGGCAAATCCCGTCCTGCGCTATTTTGCCGCGACGCGACCGGCTTTCCTTTCGGTTACCATCGTCGGCGTGCTGCTCGGCCTGGCCGGCGCCGCCGGCAGCGGTCTCCGCCTTGACCCAGCCGTGGCCACGGTGACGCTGCTCTTCGCACTCGTCGCGCACGCCGGCGCCAACGTCATCAACGACTACTACGATGCCCTTTCGGGTTGCGACGCGGCAAATACCGAGCGCGTCTTCCCCTTTACCGGGGGGAGCCGCCTGATCCAGAACGGCGTACTGTCGCCGTCGGCAACCGGTCGCTTCGGCTACGCGCTGCTCCTTGCCGTCGTCCTCGCCGGCTTGTGGCTGACCGTGGTCAGCGACGCGCGCCTGCTGTTGATCGGGCTGGCCGGACTGCTTGTCGGCTGGGCCTACTCGGCGCCGCCATGCCGGCTGCAGAGCCGCGGTCTGGGTGAGTTCGGGATTACCTCAGCCTGGCTGCTGGTCGTCGTCGGCACCGACTTCGTGCAGCGCCATGCCTTCTCGTTTGTCCCGGTGGCAGGCGGCCTCGGCTTCGCGCTGCTCGTCGCCAGCGTGCTCTACATCAATCAGTTTCCCGACATCGGCGCCGACGCCAAGGTGGGCAAGCGCACGCTGGTCGTTCGCTGCGGAGCACCGGCGGCGCGCTGGGGCTACCTGCTGATCGTGCTGCTGGCTTACGGTTGGGTCGCCGCTCTCGCCTTCGCTGGCGTCCTGCCGCGTTTCGCCTGGCTTTCGCTGCTGCCGATCGCGGCCAGCGCAGCGGCGACGCGCAATCTGTGGGCGAACGCTACCCGTCCGAGCGAACTCGCCCCGGCGATCAAGCTGACCATTCTTGCTGCTTCATTGCACGGCTTGCTTCTTGCAATGGCGCTGCTCATCGCCTGACAGGCAGGAGCATCCGGACGTGCGCTGCCGCCGTCAGCGCCGGCCAACACGCTGGCCGCCAGCATGGATCTTGAGGAAGATGCCGCTGACCGCGGCCGAATAAAGCGCGGCCACGGCCGCCGCTGCGGTCGGCGTGAAAACGCCAATCCAGGTCCTGCGCTTTGCCGATTTCAGCGTGCATGGCGAAATGTATGTCGCATGCATGAACAGCCGACGCCACATGCCGATGATCCGGGCTGCGTTGGACAGCGGTCGACGATAGCAGGGGCGAATCACGCGCCCGCTGAAGCAGCGCCACGCTTCCCCGCCCCGGCGGTCAGACGCGCTGGTTGCCGGAAAGCCACCATGCTTCACGGCACGGCCTGCTTCCTGTAATCGGGCGGGTCATCGCCTGACCAGGTGGCAGCGTCCGAAGGCGTGCCGCGTGCCGCGACCCGGTCGCGGGGCCGCATTGGGCGATCACCGGGCGCTGTACAAGGCGAAGCTTCCTCGTCGATCCGCTGGCCGCCAGGCGTTCAGCCGCCGGGCGCCTTGGCGCTCAGCCGGGCGTCGAACTTCTCGCGATTGATGATGAAGCGCTCGTGCCGCCCTTGCGAGATCAGGTCGTGGCCATCGTGTGCGGCAACCGCAAAGACCAGCTTTTTTCCTTCAACGGCAAGCAACTCGACCGTCACACTGACCTCGAGCCCGGGCGGCGTGGCCGCCTCGTGACTGACGTCGATGTGCGTACCCACGGTCTGTTCCTGCGGCCAGTCGAGGTACGGATTGATCGCCTTGATGCAGGCCCACTCAAGCAGACCGACCAGGAAACCGGTGGCAAACACCCCGGGCATGGCGACGAATTCCGCGGATTCCGGGTAAAGCGCCGGAACCGTCTTCGATGCCGGTACCGTGAACCGGTGCTCGAATTTGATTCCCGGCCTGAGCGAGTCTTTCATTTCGCCTCCCTGTGCGTAAGCTTGGCAGGCTGACCCGCGCCAGCCTGCAGATCACTGCTGATCGATTCGCTGCCAGTTGCTGCCGGCGCGACGCCGCCGCCGCGCAGCACCCATGCGCGCGGGTTGTGTGTGAAACCCAGCCCTGGGTAATACTCGTTGGCCAGCGGTGCCGCCAGCAGAACGATCATGCATTCCTGCCCCAGGCGATCTCTGGTTTCCTGAATCAGACGCTTGCCGATGCCTCGCCGCTGGTATTCGCGATCAACCGCGAGGTCTGCCAGATAGGCAACGTAGGTGAAATCGGTGAGGCAGCGTGCGATGCCGACGAGACTCTCGCCATCCCAGGCGGTGACCGTCAGACTGGCATTATTCAACATGCCGGCGAAGATGTCAGGCCGGTCGATCGGCCGCCGTTCTCCCAGCGTCGAGCGCTTGTAGAGCTCGATTGCGCTGTCGACGACGAGCCGGGCGTCGTCGCGGTATTCGATATGCATTCGTTGTCGGTGGTTGGCAGTCAAGTGGAATGTGGGGCAAGGGAGGAAACGCCACGACGTCCGGGGCCAGGGCGCGGCCTGCCTGCACGGTGTTCTCTGCCGGCCGGCGTTTGAGCCGATGCGGAGGGCACGATGTTCACCGGCGATCGCTCCTTTCGTCGTTGCGGCAAGGCGGCAGATGGACGAACTGCTCTTCGCGAGTGCGCTTCTTCCTGCGCTCCGGCCAGTCGCAACTTCCACAGTCGCAGCAACTGACCAGCTCGCCGAGCGTCGAACAGGCTCTTCCGCTGCCCAGCCGAAAATCCAGATCGCACGGCAGATCGCAGCCCAGGTCGCAGTCGCCGCGCTGCGCCCGGTGAGGGCGCGCCGGCGTCGGGCAATGGCGCCGGTGAGCTATTCCGCACAAGCTGAGCCGTCGGCGGAGAACAGCCAGGCCAAGGGTCACGCCATAGCGGCGGACAGCCCGCCAGCCCAGCGCCGAACAACTTGCTCGTCCGGTATGACGACGGTAAGCGCAGGAAAAGCCCTTGTACGGCGACACGAAGCGCTGGTAGGCGGTGATCGCGGCGAGAACGAAGCTGCGCATCGGTGTTCGGCGCTGTGAAACGCGGTCACCGCCGCGCTGCCCTGGCCGGCTGGCGGGCTCCTGCGGCTGGCGGCCGGAGGTGGGCTGCGACCGGCAACGGCCTGCCCAGATCAGCCAGCGCACGCGCCCGCCAGCCGGCCAGGGTACGCGCGGCGTCTGCAGCAATTCGGCGGCATCGCGTCAGGCAGCATTCCTGGCCGGCAAGGACAGAATGAAGGCGACCCAAAGCACGACGATCAGGCCAAATCCGGCGAGGAACGCAGTCAGCCGGTGAAAGACCTTGTTGTACGTGCAATGGATGGCCGAGTGCACGACGCGCAGGGCGACAAAGCTCCAGCAGCCGACGACGAGCCAGGCGGGAACGTGCCCGCTGGCCAAGGCAGTGGCCACCAGCGCGTAGAACAGCACCGGAACCTCGAAGAGATTGCGAAAATTGTCCGCCGCCCGGACATCCTCCAGGCGCGCCGCGACCTGCAGCGAAGTGGCGGCAGCCTGCGGATGGATGCGCTTGCCGCGCATCTCCCGGACTCGGCAGTAGAGCAGCCGAGCTCCGACCACGAAGCTGAGCAAGACCAGGGCAAGCGCCGATGCTGCCAGCGCGAAGGCGGAACTCGACACGGCGTTTCTCCTCTGCGGCTAATCGGGTGCGGTCGATGAACAAAACTAGAGAATTATCCTGCCGCGTCCGAGGTGTCCGGTCCAACCGACGGCCAGCTCCCGGCGGACAGCCCTCTTGCGCAGGCAGTACCGTGCCGGCGGCATCGAGCGCGATTGTAAGCCTCCGACACTGCCGGTCAAGACAGCAGGTCTCGCGCGACCGCCTTTCCCGTAGCGACGACCTGTGCAGCCGACAACACACTGCCAACGGCCAGGTGAAACCGGTCATCGACGCAAGCTCGCGTTCCCGGCAATCGCTTCCGGTCGATTTGAAACGGGGATGGCGTCGGGGCCGCACAGCGACGCCGGGAGTTGAAACCGCGTTCGGCCAAGTCGTCAAATTCATGGCACGCCCGAGACGATTCGAACGTCCGACCCCTGCCTTCGGAGGGCAGTACTCTATCCATCTGAGCTACGGGCGCGTACCGGGTCGGAAGCTTAACCGGTTTGTTCCGGGGAGTCCAGAGGAGTCCATCCGGGCCTTTTTTGCGGCGCAAAAGGGCGGTACAATCGGCGCTTTAACCCGCGGACTACCAAGGACTTGGCATGGCTCAGAAACAACACTCTTCAGGCGCGATCCTGTTCATCACCATCGTCGTCGCTCTTCTGCTGATCGTCGTCATCTGGCCGCTGGCAAAGCTCGGCAAGGGCAGCGCTGCGGTCGGCAGCAGCGACGACGCCGACGCGCGCATCCAGCCAGTGGCCAGGTTCGAACTCGCCAAAGCCGCGCCGGCGAAAGCCGACGGTGCACCACGTGACGGCGCCACCGTCTACCAGACGGTGTGCATGGCCTGCCACGCCAGCGGCGCAGCGGGAGCGCCGAAGGCGGGCGACAAGGCGGCGTGGGCGCCGCGCATCGCTACCGGAGCGGCGGCGCTGCTCGCCAGCGTCACCAACGGCAAGGGCGCCATGCCGCCGAAGGGTGGCGGTGCCGACCTCAGCGAAGCCGAGCTGAAAGCCGCCGTCGAACACCTGGTCGGCCTCGCCAAGTAAGGCGCAGGCAGGGCACCGGCGCGGCAAGCAGCGCGCCGGGCAGCCGCGCAGTATCGGTCGCCTGGCGACCCGGCAACTCGTCGGCGCGCGCCGGGAGCGACTTACCCGGCCTGCTTGTTGAGGATAGCCTTCAGGCCGGCGAAGCGCTCGGCGCTGAGCGAGCGGTCGGGCGGGCCGGGCTCGCCGCCACCCGAAAAACGCAGGTCGGCACGCCCCAGCTCGTCGATGAAGCGCGAGCTCCGGCAGGGAATCAGTTCCCGGCCTTGCCGGCGCTTCTCGCAGTAGCTCAGGTGCAGCGAACGCTGCGCGCGCGTCACGCCGACGTACATCAGACGGC
>NZ_JAVMKF010000212.1:0-3552 GCF_031732815.1 Accumulibacter sp.
CTGACTCCGGCGGTGCGCAAGGTGCTGTACGATCCAGGCGTGCCTTGGCATGGCAGGCGAAACCAGGCGAATCGCCAGGCCGGGCGCGGACGTTCAGAACGGCGCCGCAACGAGGCGGGAACAGCCGTCGCATTCGTCGCATCAAACCCCGCCGGCGGCGAACGGCGCGGCGACGGCTGACCATGCGCTGCCGGCGGGCAGCGATCCTTTCTGACTCACGCTACGGCGTATCACCGACCCCACCGCCTGCCGATGCGCCGGGAACGTGGCGGGCAGCCAACCGTGCCTTCGTTCGCCGCTCGTGCGAGTCGCGCTTTCCGGGCCCGGCTCAAGGCCGGGGATGCCTTCCTCATCGCAAGAGAAGCGCCCGCAAGCAACAATTCAAGCGTAAATCAAACAGAACAAACATTCGCGCTTGACGCCTCGCCGGGACGCCTTTAGACTGGGCCACTCAGCCTTGCGCGGAGACCGCTCGCATGACCCAGCTCAGCCCGTACTTCGTCCGTAACAGCCTGGAACGACTCAATCCGCACCTGACGGCGGGCTATCGGCGACTGCTGCACGAACTCGTCGGCTGTCTTGACGACGAGGGGCGGGCGCGCGTCGCCGACGTTCATCAGGCGCTTTTCCCGGCGGCCAAGGCGGTGGGCAGCGCCAACGCGCAGTTGAACCGGCTGCAGTCGGAGGTCAACGCGGCGGCGGAAAAGCAGCGGATTCCGCTCGCCATCAGGATCACCGCCGACAAGAAGCTGGGCGCGCAGGGGCGCTGGTTGTGGTTCGAGGGCAGTGTCGAGGCGCCGGCGCCGGCGCATACCGGCGAACTCAACGCGGTGCCGCCGGGGCAGTTGCTGTCCGACCAGCGGGGAATGCCACTCGACCCGCCGGTGGTCGTTCTGCTCACCTTCAACGCGCACGAAACCGCCGCCATCCTGAAGCATTTCTCGCCGGGCGCCAGCCCGCGCAGCGAAACGCGCGAGGGCATCACTTACAACCTGCTTGGCGAGCACGGCGGCATGCGCGTCGTGCATCGGGTCAGCAAGCAGGGCGAGGGTGAAGCGCAGAATGCGGCGAACGACGCCGTTGGCGCGTGGCAGCCGCAGGCGATCATCGCCGTCGGCATCGCTTTCGGCGTCAATCCGCTCAAACAGGAGATCGGCGACGTTCTGATCTCGGAGAACATTCGCGCTTACGAACTGGGGCGGGTCAACGCCGACGGCGGCTTCACGCTGCGTTCGGACAAGCCACCGGCGTCGGTGGCGCTCTATCAGCGTTTTCTGCATCTCGACCAGTGCCGCCGGGCGACCGAGAGCGCCTGCCTGTATTGGCCGGAAGTTCGTTTCGGCACGCTGCTCAGCGGCAACAAGCTGGTCGACAACGTCGATTATCGGCAAGGCTTGCAGAAGCACGAGGCGGAGGCGATCGGCGGCGAGATGGAAGCGGTCGGCATTCATTTCGCCGCTTTCCGCCACCGGGTCGACTGGCTGATCGTCAAAGGCATCTGCGACTGGGCCGACGGCAGCAAGCATAGCCCGAGCAAGGATCGCGATCAGGCGCTCGCCGCCGACCATGCGGCGCTGGTGGTCAAGGCGGCGCTCGATCTCGGTCCGCTCTACGATGGCACGCCACCGGGCGGTGGGCGTACCGACCGTCGCCCGCCGCGGCTGCCGGGCAGCGGGCTGATGGGCCTCGACGATCTGGACCAGATTCCGGAGGGGCGTCGCTTTGCCGATGCGCGCGGCGCGCCAGCCAGCCTGCGCAAGGAACGCGAGGAGGAACTGGCCGCCGATCCGGCGCACGGCGTCGAAGTCCTGCCCTATCTGCGCGCCTGGGTCGAGCAGCCCGACGCGCCGCCGCTGTTCGCGCTGCTCGGCGAATACGGCATGGGCAAGACGATCACCTGCCAGCAACTGGTGCGCCAACTCGAAGCGTCGCGCCGCGACGACCCGACACGGCCGATTCCGCTCTATTTCGACCTGCGCCACGTCACCGGCCTCGACAAGCGCGTTCCCGATCTGCGCGAAACGCTGGAGGAATGCATGCGGCGCGGCTGGCGCGACGACGGCGGCCAGCCCGACTTCAGCCTCAAAAGCCTCCACGACTGGATCGCCCACGGCGCGGTGCTGGTCATCGACGGCCTCGACGAGGTGCTGGTCAAGCTGCGCGCCGCCGATGGCCAGGTATTCACCAACAACCTGCTCAAGCTGCTCGCCGATGCCCAGGCGCGCCGACCCGACGGACCGCCGCTCAAACTGCTGATTTCCTGCCGCACACAGTATTTCCGCAGCCTGCGCGAGCAGCAGAACCACTTCACCGGCCAGGAGCGCGGCGAATACGGCGCCGAACGCTACCGCGCGCTGGTCCTGCTGCCCTTGACCGAGGAACAGGTGCTGCGCTACCTGGCCAGCGCGCTGCCCGAAATGGACGTCGCGCGGCTGCTCGACACCGTGCGTTCGGTGCACAACCTCGAAGAACTGACGCAGCGCCCCTACACGCTGCATCTGGTCGGCGAATTTCTGCCCGACATCGAGCGCGTGCGCGTCGCTGGCCGGCCGGTGCACGGCGTGACGCTCTATCGCCGGCTGGCGCGGCGCTGGCTCGAACGCGACTCCGGCAAGCACCACATCCTGCCCGAGCACAAGATGCAACTGGCGGCGCATCTCGCCGCGCACCTCTGGCTGAGCGGCCAGCGCACGCTGCCGGCGAGCGAACTCGAAGAGTGGTTCCACACCTGGCTCACCGAGCAGCCGCGGCTGCGCGCGCGCTACCAGCACCTGCACCGCGAGCAACTGGAAGAGGATTTGCGCACGGCGACTTTCCTGGCGCGGATCGACGAGCCGGCGGGCAGCGCTTTCCGCTTCGCGCACAGCTCGCTGCAGGAATTCTTTCTCGCCGACCGCCTGTGCGCCGCTGTGCGCGACAAGGACCCGGCCGCCTGGGCGATGCCGCTGCCGAGCCGCGAAACGCTCGACTTCCTCGGCCAGATCCTGGCTGAAGCCGCCGATCCGGCGCTGCTCGCCACGCTGCAGGGCTGGCGGCGCGAATACCGGCCGCGGGTCAGCGAACTGCTGCTCGCCTACGCGCTGCGCGCGCGGGCAAGAGGCTGGCCGCTGCCGATCGTGCACGGCATCCGTCTCGGCGGCGCCGTGCTGCGCGGCTGGGTTTTCGGCGAGGTCGGCGCGGGGGTGGACCAAGGAGAGGACAAAGGAGCGGCGGGTGGCGCGCCGCTGCCCGCGCTCGACCTCGGGCCGGCCGATCTGCGCGGCGCCGACCTGCGCGAAACGCGTTTCGACGGCGTGCGGCTGGCCGGCGCCGATCTGTCGCAGGCGCGGCTAGCGCACGCGCTGTTCATCGGCTGCCGTCTCGACGGGGCCGATTTCTCGGGCGCCGCACTGACCGCGGCGATCTTCCGCCACTGCACGCTGGCCGACAGCCGCTGGAAAGACAGCGCCTTCTATCGCACGCAGTTCCATTTCTGCGCCCCGCCGGCGGCGGCGCCGGCGATGGACGGCGACGGTCTGCATCACGCCTGCGCGCTATTGACGCTGCCCTGGC
>NZ_JAVMKF010000213.1:0-3547 GCF_031732815.1 Accumulibacter sp.
ATCATCGATGACCCGTTATCCTCTGCTCGACACGATCAGCAACCCGACCCAGGTCCGCAAGCTTGACCGTCGGCAACTGCCGCAGTTGGCCAGCGAATTGCGCTCGTTTCTCGTCGAATCGGTGTCGAGAACCGGTGGACACCTGTCGTCGAATCTGGGCACCGTCGAGTTGACGGTGGCCCTGCACTACGTCTTCGACACGCCGCACGACCGTCTGGTGTGGGACGTCGGCCATCAGACGTACGCCCACAAGGTGCTCACCGGACGTCGCTCGGGAATGGCCCGGCTACGCATGCACGGCGGCGTCTCCGGATTCCCGAAACGCAGCGAGAGCCCGTACGACACCTTCGGCGTCGGGCATTCGTCGACTTCGATTTCGGCCGCGCTCGGCATGGCGATCGCCGCCAAGCTGAAAGGTGAAACCCGTCGCGTCGTGGCAATCATCGGCGACGGCGCGATGTCGGCCGGACAGGCGTTCGAAGCGCTCAACAACGGGGGCGTCGCCGACGCCGACGTGCTGGTCATTCTCAACGACAATGACATGTCGATTTCGCCGCCGGTGGGTGCGCTCAATCGCTATCTGGCACGCATTTTTTCGGGCAGCACGTTCAATGCGGCGCGCAAGGCAGGCGAGAAGATGCTTGACTTTTCGCCCTCGCTGCGCGAGTTCGCGAAGCGCGCCGAAGAGCACGTGAAGGGCATGCTCACGCCGGCAACGCTCTTCGAGGAAATGGGATTCAATTACATCGGGCCGATCGATGGACACGATCTGGAATCTTTGGTCCCAACCTTGCAGAATCTGACGCAGCTCTCCGGGCCGCAGTTTCTGCATGTGATCACCAAGAAGGGCCAGGGCTACAAGCTCGCCGAAGTCGATCCAATTCTCTACCATGGCGTGTCGAAGTTTCAGCCGGAAGTTGGCATCGCCGGCCAGCCGAGTGGTGCGAAGCCCAGCTACACGCAGGTTTTCGGGAGTTGGCTGTGCGACATGGCGGCGGCCGACACGAAGCTCGTCGGGATTACCCCGGCGATGCGCGAGGGATCTGGCCTGCTCGAATTCAGCGAGCGCTTCCCTGACCGCTACTACGATGTGGGAATCGCCGAACAGCATGCGGTAACCTTTGCCGCCGGCCTGGCGTGCGAAGGCCTGCGCCCGGTGCTGGCGATCTACTCGACCTTTCTGCAGCGCGCTTACGACCAGTTGGTGCATGACGTGGCGCTGCAGAAGCTGCCGGTGGTGCTCGCCCTCGACCGTGGCGGCCTGGTCGGCGCCGACGGGCCGACGCACCACGGCGCCTTCGATCTCTCCTACCTGATCTGCATTCCGAACATGGTCGTCATGACGCCGGCCGACGAAAACGAGTGCCGCAGGATGTTGACCACCGCGTATCGACACGACGGGCCGAGCGCCGTGCGCTACCCGCGCGGCAGCGGCCCTGGCGTGGCGATCGAGCCGAAGCTCGTCGAGCTGGAAATCGGCAAGGGCGAAGTTCGTCGACGCGGCCGCGATATCGCACTGCTCGCTTTCGGCAGCATGCTGACGCCGGCGCTGGCGGCCGGCGAAGCGCTCGACGCGACGGTGGCCAACATGCGTTTCGCCAAACCGGTCGACCACCAACTGATCAGCGCGCTGGCAGCGGAACATTCTCTGCTGATCAGCGTCGAAGAGAATGCGCTGATTGGCGGCGCCGGCAGTGAGATCGAGCGTGTGCTCGAAGGCCTTGCGCACGCGCCGCGCCTCGTCCGTCTGGGTATTCCCGATCGCTTCATCGAGCATGGCGATCATGCTCTCCTGCTCGCCGAGATCGGACTCGACCGCGACGGAATCATCCGCGCTGCCGACGAGCATCGCGCGCGATTCGGCGAGGCTGTGCCGCAGCCGGAAAAACCAGACGAATAATTCTCAGGAGCAGCAATGAACGCACCCGAAACGCCGCATAAACCTGCGGTCATGGCCGATGTTCAAGGCTCGGCCGATACCCGGCGGATTGCCATCAACAAGGTCGGCATCAAGGCGATTCGGCACCCGGTAGGTGTGCTCGACAAATCCGGCGGCGTGCAACACACGATCGCCGTGTTCAACATGTACGTCGGCCTGCCGCACAACTTCAAGGGCACGCACATGTCGCGCTTCGTCGAGATCCTGAACAGCCAGGAGCGCGAGATCTCGGTCGAGAACTTTCCCCGCATGCTGAGCGAGATGCTCGCCCGCCTGGAAGCCGAAAGCGGTCACATCGAAATGAATTTTCCGTATTTCATCAACAAGCTGGCGCCGGTATCCGGAGTGCAGAGCCTGATGGATTACGATGTTACGCTGATCGGCGAGATCGGCCACGAGCGAATCGATTCAAAGATCAGGGTGGTCGTTCCGGTAACCAGCCTCTGTCCCTGCTCGAAGGAGATTTCGGAAAGCGGAGCGCACAACCAGCGCTCGCACGTCACCGTTACGGTGAGCATCAACGACCACGTGTGGATCGAGGAACTGGTCGAGATCGTCGAATCCGAAGCGTCGTGCGAGCTTTACGGCCTGCTCAAACGGCCCGACGAAAAGTATGTCACCGAGCGTGCCTACGCCAACCCGAAGTTCGTCGAGGACATGGTGCGCGATGTCGCCGCCAGGCTCAACCAGGAACCGCGCATTGATTCCTATGTGGTCGAATCGGAGAATTTCGAGTCGATCCACAATCATTCGGCCTACGCGCTGATCGAAAGCGACCAGCGGCTGCGCACGGCAAGCTGACGGTACCCTGCGGCCGACGCAGCCTGGCGAGGCATCTGCCTCACCGGCTGCGTACGGTCCTTGCCGTGCCCGGTCAGCGCTGCTTGCGGGTCAGCTTTTCCTTGATCCGCGCCGACTTGCCGGAACGCTGCCGCAGGTAGTACAGCTTGGCGCGCCGCACGTCGCCACGCC
Source organism: Accumulibacter sp. (assembly GCF_031732815.1). GTDB lineage: Bacteria > Pseudomonadota > Gammaproteobacteria > Burkholderiales > Rhodocyclaceae > Accumulibacter. The sequence continues at coordinate 2,912 of NZ_JAVMKF010000213.1, forward strand.
GCTTGACTTCGATGGCAGCGACCAGCGGAGAATACGTCTGGAAGGTCCGTTCGACCCCCTCGCCCGACGATATCTTGCGCACGATGAAACTCGAGTTCAGGCCGCGATTGCGTTTCGCGATGACGACCCCCTCGTAAGCCTGCAAACGTTCGCGCGTGCCTTCCTTGACCTTGACCTGCACGACCACCGTATCGCCTGGCGAAAACGGCGGCACGACCTTGCCCAGACGGGCAATTTCTTCTTGTTCGAGTTGCTCGATCAGATTCATCTTGTTAACTCCATAGAGGCGAATTACGCTTTATTTTCCTGACCGCATTGCTCCTGAAACTGCACCAGGAGTTGCGTTTCCGCTGTTGTCAAGGCACGCCGCGCCAGAAGGTCCGGCCGACGCTGCCAGGTCCGGCCGAGCGCCTGCTGCAGGCGCCACCGCCGAATCTCTGCGTGATGACCGGACAACAGCACCTCCGGCACACGCTTTCCTGCGTACTCCACGGGCCGCGTATAGTGCGGACAATCCAGCAAGCCGGCGCAGAATGAATCCTCCAGCGCCGACGCGGCATCGTTCAGCGTTCCCGGCAACTGCCTGACCACCGCATCGATCAGCGCCAGCGCCGGGATCTCGCCGCCCGAGAGCAC
>NZ_JAVMKF010000214.1:0-3514 GCF_031732815.1 Accumulibacter sp.
GCGCCATCGTCGCCGGCGAGCGCAACGCGTCGCTCGCCGACGCGCCGGGGCTCGACTACCGCGACGCCGCCGAAATCCTCCTGCTGCTCGAGCAACTGGCCGCCGCCGGTCCGATTGCGCGAACGACGCGCGCTGGCCCGCGCGCCGTAAAGCGCATGATGTGGGTCATTGGCGCGGTTGGCGCAGTTGCCGCCGTCGCCGCTTTGTCTTACGCCCTGGGTACGGGATGACTCAGCTTTTCGCTCGCAGGAGTACTCATCCCGGCAAAGGAGTACCATGTGCGCACGGTATATACAGGAGACAGGAGCGACGAATGCGGACACGGGTGTTCAGAAGCGGGAATTCGCAAGCGGTGCGCATTCCGCTGGAGCTGCAATTGCCACCGGGAGTGAAGGAGGTCGAGATCGAAGCGATGCCCGGAGGGGACTTGCTGATCCGGCCGGCGTTGCGCCGACTCACCGGGCTGGCCGACAGCTTTTCGGCAATGGGCGCCTTGGGATGGTTTCCGGATGGCGAACGTCCCGATGCGGGCGAGGAGCTTGAGCGCGATTGGGGAACATGGGGCGCCGCCAAGCGCGGAAATGGCGAGCCGGGATGAAAGCGGTGCGTTACCTGCTCGACACCAGCATCTGCATCCATGCCATGCAGGGGAATCCGGCGCTGGCCAGGCGTTTCAGCGAGTGCTACTTCGGTGACTTGCTGCTCTCGGCGATCAGCCTGGCGGAACTCGAATTCAGCGTCATCGCGCCAGGCGGCGACGGCGCAGCGCGTCGTGCAGCACTCGACGCGGTGCTCAACGATCTCGTGGTGCTCCCCTTCGATGCCGCCGCCGCGCGCGCCTACGCCGTCGTTCGCCGGGCTGATCCGCAGCGCACGCGCAATGCGCTGGACAAGCTGATCGGCGCGCACGCACTGGCCGTGGAAGCGACGCTGGTCACGGCCAACCCGGCCGATTTTTCGCGCATTCCGGGGTTGCAAGTCGAGAACTGGGCAAGCTGAGCGGCCGGTAAGCCGAACAGGCGGAAAGCCCGATTGGTCGGTCAAAGGAGCATTGGCGGGGTCGCCATCGCTGGCCGCCGCTGCTTCGGCCAGGACGTGCTGCAAGCAGTTCAAGCGACCCGCCGCAGCGAGGAGCCGACAATTCCGCCAATGAATCGTGCCAGGGGAAACGAACGGCCACCGCTGGCGGGGAGGAACAACGACCAGGAACGATTCCGCAAACGCAAGCCAGGGACCTTCCCGTTCCGCTTGCCGTGCCACTTCCCCTTCCGCCTCCTTTTCGGCGACCTGCTCCCTCTCGCACAGCAGCGGCGACGACGGGATTGTCCGCCGGTTGCACAGGGCGCTGTCGGAGCTGGATACGTCGCTGACGATCAGCTCGCCTTGAGCCTTCCAAGGTGAAGATCGGCCTTGACATGCTACGGGAAACCCGTAGAGTTCAAGGCATGCGCACGGTGATCGAAACCCCGACATTCCAGAAACAGGCCGCGAAGCTGTGGTCAGAAGACAAGCGACTGAGCTTTATCGACTGGATTGCAGCGAATCCGCTCGCCGGGGACGTGATTCCTGGTGCGGACGGCGCGCGCAAGGTTCGCTGGAGCCGTGCCGGGTCTGGCAAGTCTGGCGGGGTGCGGGTGATCTACTTCAATCTGAGCGCGCAGGAAGTCGTGCTGCTGGTGGCGGCGTATGGCAAGGCGGACCGTAGCACCATGCGTCCTGACGAAATCAACAAGGTGGTGTGAGATGGAGGGTGCGGGAATGGACGTTGACAAGGTGGCGGCGGCGATCGAGGCGGATGCCGGTGAAGCGCTGCCGGACCTGCGGCAGGCGCTTGCCGAGGCGAGGGACGGGATGGGGCGGATCACGACGGGCGAGCAAATCCTGGTTCGCCAGGCGCGGAAACTGTCCGGCCTGTCGCAAGCGGCATTCGCCGAGCGCATCGGCACCCCGGTGGCGACGCTGCGCGACTGGGAACAAGGGCGCTTTGCGCCGCCGGGCGCGGTGTTGTGCCTGTTGCGGCTGATCGTCAAACATCCCGAGTTGTCGCAGGAGTTGAGCGAAGTCTGAGCATCGCCGCAGGCCGTTTTACTGACGGGCCGCCAGGCGCAATGCTCGTGCGGCCAAGCATTTCCTGAACAAGGTCTGACTCTCGCCGGAGGCTCTTCCGGCCAACAGGCCTTCGATGCTGTCATCTCTGTCCACGGCATGCCAGTAGATGCCGCGGCTCATGGCGATCAGGCGCCTGCTTTTTCGCTCTGCAAACATCATTTCCCAGCGCTGCCGGCAGTGCATATCTGACCGTGCTGGAGACAAGGCGAACTTTCTCAGCGGCCAATGAAGGGATTGAGCAGTTTCGCGCCGGAACGCTCGACATCGCGCGTGTTTCGGCTGACCAACACGAGATCGTGCACCAGCGCTGTGGCGGCGAGCAGACCGTCGGCCATCGGCAACGGATCCGGAATCCCTAGGCGGCCCCAGGAATCGGCGACTTCCTGGGAAATCGGCAGCAGACGATTGCCCACCGAGGCGCGCAGGGTCGTCAGCCAAGCGTCCAGCCTTGTCGCTGCGATGGGGTCACGCCGACGCAGCAGCTCCGTGCCGCGGCGTATCTCGCCGAGAACGATCACGGAGAGGTAGATATCGGCGGCGGAAATGCCCGCGTACCAAGCCTGCACGCCTGGGTCGCCGCGATCGCCCTTGCGCAGTTCGGCCAGGACGTTGGTGTCGATCAGGAATCCCACGCCGCATCTCCACGCCCGTAGTCCGCTGGCCTGGTGAAATCGGCGTCCTCACCAACATCGGGCATGGCGGCGAGCAGAGCCTTCAAATCCCCGGCTTGGTCACTTTCCGCTGCGTCCGGGACGAGAAGGATGACTTCAAGGCGCTTGTGCCGCAGCGATTCGGGAACGGCGATCGAGGTCGGTGCGTCTTCATAGAATTGCCGAATGGCTTCCATCGCTTCTTGATCCTTCGCAAGTCGTTCTACTGTAGGGCTCCCTTTGACCGAATGTGAGCTTAGCGGAAAACGGCTGCATTGTCCGCACGACGGACGCTCGCCCGCTCGGCCGCGCGAAACGGGCAGGAATCGGCGACCGCGGTCGCGCCGGCGACGCGGGCCGGGCCTTGGCGCTTGCCCTCGGGTGCGTGTCGCCGCAGCCCGCCGCGCGCGCCGCAACAACCGCAGGCGAGGCACAGGAATCTGGCGTAGACTTACGGCGCTAAGTGCTGTTGTAATGGGCAAAAGCAAGCGGCGAGCTTAGTGGGCAAAGGACGAGGGCCCGGCGTTTGCCGAAGAGAAACCGAAAAGAAACCGACGCTGCCAGGGGAGAGGCACGATGAACGAGAACACGGGCGGAAGTGCCAATCGCGGAGGCTCAACGACGGGAGATTCGCCAACGACTGGCGCTTCCGCGAGCTACTTCGTCTCGCACAGCAGCGACGACGACGGGATTGTCCGGCGGTTGCACCGGGCGCTGGGCGAGCTGGATACTTCGCTGACGATCGACTCGCGGGC
>NZ_JAVMKF010000215.1:0-20649 GCF_031732815.1 Accumulibacter sp.
TCGATCTTGACCTTGGGCAGAAAATCGACCACGTACTCGGCGCCGCGATAGAGTTCGGTATGCCCCTTCTGGCGGCCGAAACCCTTGACTTCGGTCACCGTCAGCCCGGTGACACCGATTTCCGAAAGCGCCTCACGCACTTCGTCAAGCTTGAACGGTTTGATGATCGCTTCGATTTTTTTCATGGTCAAGTCTCCGTTGAAAGTCGTCCGGAAATCGTATCAGAAATCGCGTGAAGCGCGGACGCTCAGTAGGGGTCGCGGTAATGATTGGTAATCGGATAGCGCCAGTCCTTGCCAAAACCCCGTTGCGTCACGCGAATGCCGACGGGCGCTTGGCGCCGCTTGTATTCGCTGATCTTCAACAGATGCACGACGCGCCGCACGTCGGCTGGCGAATGACCCTGGGCGATGATCTCGCGCGGGCTGAGCTCCTTGACCATGTAGGCCTCAACGATATCATCGAGGACGGCGTAGGGCGGCAGGCTGTCCTGGTCGGTCTGCCCCGGCTTCAGCTCGGCCGAGGGTGGGCGGGTGATGATCTTTTCGGGAATCGCGCAGGACAGCGTGTTGCGCCAGCGCGCCAGGCGGTAGACCAGCGTCTTGACGATGTCCTTGATCACCGCGAAGCCGCCAGCCATGTCGCCGTAGAGCGTGCAATAGCCGACCGCCATTTCCGACTTGTTGCCGGTCGTCAGGACGAGCGAGCCGGTCTTGTTGGACAGGGCCATCAGGATCATGCCGCGGATTCGCGCCTGCAGATTCTCTTCCGTGGTGTCGGCCGCAAGGCCGGCGAACTGCGCGGCGAGGAGCGCGGCGAAGGTCTGCATTGCCGCTTCAATCGGGATCTCGTCGTAGCGCACGCCGAGCAGGCGGACCATCTCGCGCGATTCGGAGAGGCTGAGTTCGGCTGTGTACGGCGAGGGCATCATGACTGCGCGCACCTTGTCGGCCCCCAGCGCATCGACCGCGATGCACAAGGTGAGCGCCGAATCGATCCCGCCGGAGAGACCGATGATCGCGCCGGGAAAACCGTTCTTGCCGAGGTAGTCGCGCACGCCAAGGACGAGCGCCTGGTAGACCTCGGCTTCCTGGCACGGTGCCTCGGCGATCTCGCCGCCGATCAGATCGCCGTCGGCGAACTCGACCAGCCCGAGAGCCTCGGTGAATTGTGGCAACTGGCGGCATAACTGACCGCGCGAGTCGAGCGCGAACGATCCGCCGTCGAAGACGAGTTCGTCCTGGCCGCCGGCCAGATTGGCGTAAACCACCGGCAAGCCGGTGCTGGCGACGCGCGCGCGCAGAACTCCGGTGCGCCGTTCGCGTTTGCCGATGTGGTAGGGCGACGCATTGAGCACGAGCAGGATTTCCGCCCCGGCCGCGCGCGCGCGGTCGGCAGCGCCGGCCTCCCAGACGTCGGCGCAAATGTTGACGCCGCAACGCACGCCGTTGATCGTCAGCACGCAGGGCCCGCTCCCTGACTCGAAATAGCGCTCTTCGTCGAATACCTCGTAGCTCGGCAGCCGCTGCTTGTGGTAAGTGCCTTGACGCTCGCCGCCACTGAGCAAGGTCGCGGCGTTGAAGCACTTGCCGGCGCGCTTCTCGGGGTGGCCGACGAGAACGGCTATTCCCGGCAGACGGCTGGCCAGGCTGTTCAGTTCGCCTTCGCAGGCGGCGTAGAAGTCATCGCGCAGCAGCAGGTCTTCCGGCGGGTAGCCGGAAAGCGCCAGTTCGGGCGTGAGCAGCAGGTCGGCGCCCTGCTGTCGGGCGCGTTCGGCAAAGTCGAGAATGCGCGCTGCATTGCCAGCGAGGCCGCCGACGGTCGCGTTGATCTGAGCAATGGCAATTTTCAGGGACATGGCGGCAGCAACGGGCAAGCGGGGCGCGCAGGCGCTCGGCGCGGGGAGTCGACTCGCGTGGTGCTCAGAAGGCGGGCTTTTCCTTGGCGCTTGCGTAGCGCTCGACGCCGTCGAGAATCTCTTTCTTGGCTTCCTCGCTGCCCAGCCAGCCGCTGACCTTGACGAACTTGCCGCGTTCGAGATCCTTGTAGTGCGCGAAAAAATGCGCGATCTGATCTAGCACGACCTGGGGAAAATCGCGCGGCGTCTCGACATCGCGATACATCGGCGTCAGGCTGTCGACAGGTACCGCGAGCACCTTGCCGTCCTGTCCCGATTCGTCTTCCATCGCCAGCAGGCCAATCGGCCGGCAACGCACGACAACGCCCGGTGGCAGGGCAAACTGGGTGATCACGAGCACGTCTACCGGATCGTCATCGCCGGCGATGGTGTGCGGGATATAGCCGTAGTTGCACGGATAGTGCATCGCGGTGGACATGAAACGATCGACGAAGACGGCCCCGCTCTCCTTGTCCACTTCGTACTTCACCGGATCAGCGTGCATCGGAATCTCGATGATGACGTTGAAGTCGTTCGGTAGCGCTTTGCCGGCGGGCACACGATCCAGACCCATGATGGTGATCTCTTATCAGTTGGAAGACAGCGGATTATACGCCAGGGCGCGACGACGTTTGCTCTGCCTGACGTGCCCGTTGGCCGAAGAAAGCACGCCGCGCCGACCTCTGGCCCGAGCGCGCGGCTGTCTGAGTTCTCAGGCGGGGCAGGTGAGGGCAGCCGCACCCCGCGCGCGCGGCTGCGGCTGTGGCGCGAGTTGCTGCAACCATGCCAGCACTGGTGCGGCACACCGCTCCCACTGCTGATCGACGATCATCGCGTGCCCCGCGCCAGGAATGATGCGCAACTCGCCATGCCAGCGCCGGGCGACGCGCTCCGTCATGTAGGGCGGGAAGACCGCGTCCGCTTCGCCGCCGACGACGAGCACCGGCAGCGCTGGCGTGCGTGGCGGCCAACGCCAGAAGAGCAGCGACAGATCGCAGATGGCGCGCAGCGACTCGGGCTGCACCAGGTGGGTGAACTCAGCCAGCACCTGGTCGCTCGTATCGGGCGAAAAGTAGACCTGTTTGATCAGGCCCAGCGCTTGGCTGTCGAAAATCCCCTTGCTCATCTGGAAGACGGCGCCGAGAAACTGCGGGTGCTGGAAGAAGAGCCGGATCGCCGATTCCAGGGTGCCGCCGGGCGGCACCGGCGACATCAGGACTCCGGCTTCAGCGCGCGACTCCTCGAGCACGCGCTCGGCGAGAAAAGCGCCCATCGAGTGGCCAATGATGATCGGCTTGCGATCAAGCTGCTCGATGACCTGCAGTACATCGGCGTGGTAATCGTCCAGGCTCAAAGAGTCGAGATCACTTTCTCCCTCGCTCTGGCCGTGTCCGCCCAGGTCGAGCGCGTGACACTCGTAGCCTCGAGCGGCGAAGAATGGCAGGAAATGCGCGTCCCAGCAGCGGGCGTCGACGTAACCGCCATGGATGAAAAGCAGCGGCGGGTGCAGCGAGGGCGTTGCCGGTGCGCGCTGCAGCGTGTTGATGCGGCGTCGAGCCATGATGAGTCTCCAGAACAGGCTTCGATTATAGCCGACTGGACAGCCCGGAGTTGTCCGAACTTGCTCAAGCCGGCGGGAAAATCGACGTCCTGAGGTGCCCGGCTTGCATCCCGCGACAAGCCCCGGCGACGGCGTCACCGCAGATGATGGAACGACCGATTTTTCGCCTAATATTGTTCCAGGGAGGGAAATCATCATGCACGATTGGGAATGCTCGGTCATCCGCATAGCTGCCGTAGGCCTGATCTCCTGGCTGCTTGTCGTGAGTTCGCGGCCAGTGCTGGCTGGTGACACCACGGTGACAGTGGAACCTTGGGGGGCGACGCAGACTCACTTCTTTGATCCGGCCAAGCCGGCGGGTGCAGCAGCCGACCCAAACACTCCCGGTGACTTGCCGGGCCCGCCGGTTGACGCCCAGGGAGCCCCGATCCTCAAGCCGGACGAAGCGGGCGCCGCGGTCTATAAGGTGGATGCATCCTACCGCTACCGTGCCTCAGGCGCTGGCGGCAAGGTCACGATCACCCATGTGGACGCTGTCGTTTCAGGTTCAGCCGTGATCCATCTGCCGAGCGGAGCGACGCAGCAACTGACCGACCACGAAAATGGGCACGTCACGCTCTACCGCGACGAATACCTCAACAGTGCGCAGAAGAAGGTGTTGCAGTCGATCGCCAACCTGGTCGGAAGCCAGTATGCGACCAATGCGGAGGCTGATGCTGCGATAAAGAACGCGCTGAAGACTCGCGGGACGGACAGTGTGACGCAACAGATGGACGTCAGCGTGGCAAAGTTCGACCGGGTGACCAACAAGGGCAAGAACGATCTGCTTGACCCGGCCACCGGCAAGCCGGTCGATACGCCCGCCGGAATAGCGATGACCAAGGCGGAATGGGCGAAAGCGCCGGCTGCCGGGCGGGCCCCCGGTAGGCCGGCGGATGACAAGCCGCAAGCCGCGACTGCGCCGGATCCGGCACGCGTGTTCTTCGATCCGGCGACCAGCAAGCTTGCCTTTGCTGGCGATCTCCAGATCAGATATGCCTCGGGCGCATTTGACCCGATCACCGGGCGAGGCGTTTTCCAGATCGATCCGTTGATCGCCATTGGTCCGCTGGAGGGTGGCGGAACCCACTTGTCGGATACGGAGATAAGGATCGTGGACGAGCAAAGCGGCGACAGCTTGCTCGCCGGCTACCTGCTGCAGGTCGCCTGCATGGCGTCAAGCCTGCCGGATTTTCCAGGAATGATTCAGGGTTTTCTCGACATCCCGCCCGACTTCGCGCAGGGGATCAGCAATACGATTGAATCCGATTTTCTCGCCCGGCTGAAGAGCGCGGCCGCGCTTGGCGAGCAGACTACGTTCTGGTTCTTTGCGGACCAGCCGCTTTTTGACGGCCAGGGTAATTCCTTGATTCCACGAGCTGGCGTCAGCGGGAGCATGAAAATTGGCGTCATTCCAGAAGCCGCAACGCTGCTGCTCGTCTTTGCCGCGTGTGTTGCAGCGCTGCTCGCGGGCAGATTCCGCGCCACTGTCGCTGTCTCACTGCAAGGTCTGCGACCGAGGCAAGGACGCCGGTCGGCTGGGTGAGCCGCTACCGAATCATCGTCGGGCAACGCCCGTCGCGCGGCTTTATTCGGCTCTCGGCGTGCCTGCACCACTGCGGTAGGCGGCACTTGCCGGATAGCCAGCCAGATCGAGCAGTTCGTTCCAGTCGCCAGTGGTCAAACCGCGCAGATTCTTGCGGCCGACCACCAGGCTGGGCAAGAGCGACCTGCCGCCGAGTTGCTGGTTGACTTCGGCAAATTCCGCCTGGGTGCGGAGAAGTTTTTCGGTGAAGGGGATACCGCGCCGGGTGAGCAAGTCGCGTGCCTCGCGGCACTCGTCGCACTCGGCCGTGGTGTACAGGACGACAGGAAACTTCTCGCTTGCCTGCCGCGCCGCGTAGGAAAACGACGCAAGCGCCGGCTTCTCGGCATCTTCGCCGCTTGTGCCGTGCCCCCGGTAGACGACCACTTGGCGGGCGTCCGGCGGCGGTGGCTGATCGGAAATCACCGTGCGGCCCGTTTTCGCATCGATCCAGCGATAAGTCGTCTCGCCGTTGACCATCGTCGTGGCGAGCAGGAGGCCGAGGAACAAGGCCGCCCGTCGGAAAGCGTCGGCAAATCCCATGGTGGAAACTCCCGGTAAGTTAGGCGGCGATCATGCCGCTTCGTCGGAGTAGCGCGTCGACCGTCGGCGCGCGGCCGCGGAAGGCCAGGAAGCTGTCGATCGCCGGTCGGCTGCCGCCGACCGCCAGGATTTCGTTCAGGAAGCGCTCGCCGGTCGTCCGGTCGAAGGCGCTGCCCGCTTCCTCGAAAGCGCTGTAGCAATCCGCGGAAAGTACTTCTGCCCATTTGTAACTGTAGTAGCCGGCCGCGTAGCCGCCGGCAAAGATGTGCGAGAAGCTATGCGGAAAGCGATGCCACTCGGGGGGAACGATGACCGCCACTTCGCGCCGCACCTCGTTCAGGAGATCGAGCACGCTGCGTTCGCCGGCCGGGTCGAAAGCGCTGTGCAGCAGCAGGTCAAAGAGGGCAAACTCGACCTGGCGCAGCGTCTGCATGCCGCTCTGGAAGTTGCGCGCCGCCAGCATCTTGTCGAACAGCGCACGCGGAAGCGCTTCTCCGGTGTCAACGTGCGCCGTCATTTCCGGCAGAACGCTCCATTCCCAGCAATAGTTTTCCATGAATTGCGAGGGCAATTCGACCGCATCCCACTCGACGCCATGAATGCCGGCCACCGGCAGATCGTCGACGCGGGTCAGCAGGTGGTGCACACCGTGCCCGGTTTCGTGAAACAGCGTGATGACCTCGTCGTGCGTGAAAGTGGCGGGCCGCAGCTTGCCGTCGTTGTCGACCAGGGGTCGCGCGAAGTTGCAGTTGAGATAGGCTACCGGCTTCTGGATTCCGTCAGGAGTCGCCGCGCGGAACTCGGCGCGCGCCCGTCGGCGGCTGACCGCTTCGTCCATCCAGGCGCCGCCACGCTTCGTCTCGCGCGCATAGAGGTCGAGGTAGAAGCGACCGATCAGATCACCGGTCGGCGTCTCGATGCGGAAGAAGCGGACATCGTCGTGCCACAGCGGCGCATGGTCGGGCTTCAGGCGAACGCTGAAGAGCGTTTCGATGACGCGAAACAGGCCGGCCAGTACCTTGTCCTCGGTGAAGTACTGCTTGACCTCGTGCTCCGAGAAGGCATAGCGCTGCTGCAGCAGCTTCTCCGAAGCGTAGGCCACATCCCAGGCTTCCAGCGTTGCCAGGCCGAGCTCGGTGCGCGCGAAGGCGCGCAGCTCGGCGACATCGCGCTCGGCAAAAGGGCGCGCTTTGCCGGCGAGATCGCGCAGGAAGGTAAGGACTTGCGCAACCGAGTCAGCCATCTTGGGAACCAGCGAAACCTCGGCGAAGTTGGCGTAGCCGAGCAACTGCGCTTCTTCCCGGCGCAATTCGAGAATACGTCGGATGAGCTGGGTGTTGTCCAGTTCGGGGGGGCCGAACTCGGACGCGCGCGTGGCAAAGGCGCGATATAGCGCTGCGCGCAGCCGCCGACTGTCGGCATACTGCATCACGGGCAGGTACGACGGCATGTGCAGCGTGAACTTCCAGCCGCCCTTGCCGTCGCGCTCGGCGGCTGCGCGCGCCGCCTGCCGTACGTCTTCCGGCAAGCCGGAAAGCTCGCCTTCGTCACCCACCAGTTCGCTGAAGGCATTGGTTGCGTCGAGCAGGTTCTCCGAGAACTTCGCTGCCAGGCTGGCCAGTTCCTCGCTGATTGCCTGAAAGCGCGGTTTCAGCTCGTCCGCAAGTTCGGCGCCGGCCAGGCGAAAATCCCGCAGTTCGTGTTCGACGATGCGTTGCCGGGCGGTCGGCAACTGGGCGAACTCGCGGCTGGCGGCGATTGCCCTGTACTTTGCGAAAAGCTTGAAATTCTGCCCGAGCTCGGCGTAGAAGCGGGCGACCTCGGGCAACATGCGGTTGTAAGCCTCACGCCAGGCGGGGATGTCGTTGACCGCGTGCAGATGGCCGACGACTCCCCAGGCGCGCGCGAGCGGCTCCAGACCGTCGGTCAGCGGTTCGGCAAACGATGACCAGGTGGCCGCCAGGTCGTCGTCGGTCAGCCTCACGATCAGCTTGCGGGCTTCGCCAAGCAGGTGAGTGATCGCCGGTTCGACATCGTCCGGGCGAACGCGATCGAAGCGCGGCAGATCGGAAAAGTCGAGCAGTGGATTGTCGGCGAGTATGCAGGAAGTCATTCAGGTTTCCTTACGGCCTGTGGCCGGCTGGCGGCATGGCGACAGGCGAGGGTGGCAGGAAAGTCATTCGACGAGCTCACGGTAAGCGTGCCAGGAAGCGTGCCCAATGAGCGGCATGAGGACGATCAGGCCGAAGAACAGCGTCAGGAAGCCGAGCGCAGTAAGGACGACGATGATCGCTCCCCAGAGAATCATCAGGAGCAGGTTGGCGTCGACGCTGCGCAGGCTGGTGCGCAGAGCGACGAGCAAGCCGAGCGGACGGTCGAGCAGCAGCGGCACCGACACGACCGTCACCGAGAAGATCAGCAGTGCCAGCGTTCCGCCGCTGAGCAGCCAGATGAGCAGGAGGTCGCGATGCTCGCTGCTGGTATGCACCACCGCGAGCAGTTGGAGCAGGTCGGGCGTCAGGTCGGGTGCAAGGAGATGGAAGAGGCCGGTCGACAGGCGTTCCCAGAGCAGGCCGATGGCGCCCAGCAGGAGACCGAGCTTGAGCAGTTCCAGCCGGTTGCGGCGGCCACCGGCGAGCGAGCTTAAGAAGGTTGAAGACTGGCCGGACTCACGCCGCCGGCTGATTTCGTACAGACCGCCGGAAAGCAGCGGTGCGACGAGAAAGAAGCCGGAGGTTGCGGCAATGAAGACGTGCCCGTTGCGCCAGGCAAAGATCGTGATCAGATCTCCGGCGATGGCAAAGAGCAGGCCGTAGGCCAGACTGGCGATCGGATTGGCGAGCAGGTCACGCCAACCGGCGGCCAGCCAGGCTAACGGACGGTTCAGCGCCACCTGACGGATGCCCGGCAGCGTTGCGGCAGGATTTGGCGGAGGAAGCGGCTGGCTCATGCATTCTCCTGGCTGAAAGGCAGTCGGCAAGGGCAGTTGGCCGGCATGCGCGGACTCAGGCGGCGAACGGCTCGCCGGTCAGACGCTCGCACGCCTCGAGGTACTTGGCACGTGTCCGGGCGATGACCTCGGCTGGCAGGCGGGGCCCCGGTGCGCGCTTGTCCCAGGCCAGCGTTGCCAGATAATCGCGCACGAACTGCTTGTCGTACGAAGGTGGATTGCTTCCGGCGCAGTAGGCGTCGGCCGGCCAGAATCGCGACGAATCGGGGGTCAGCGCTTCGTCGATCAGATGCAGCTTGCCGGCGGCATCGAGGCCGAACTCGAATTTGGTGTCGGCGATGATGATGCCGCGCGCGGCCGCGTAGTCAGCCGCGGCGCGGTAGAGCGCGAGGGCGGCCGCCAGCGCCTCCTCGCCGACCACCGCCGCGCTGCGGCCGCTCGTGGCGAGCACATCGGCCAGCACTGCCGCGCACGCGGCCTGCGCCTCGGCGAAGGAAATATTCTCGTCGTGCGCGCCGATCGCCGCTTTTGTCGCTGGGGTAAACAGCGGTTCCGGCAGGCGGCTGGCGAGTTGCAGCCCGGCCGGCAGCACGAGGCCGCAAACGCTACCGGTGCGCTGGTAGTCCTGCCAGCCCGAACCGATCAGATAGCCGCGCACGACGGCTTCGATCGGCAGCGGGCGCAGTCGCCTGACGACCAGCGAGCGCCCCCGTACCTGATCGCGCTCGTCGTCGGTGACGACGGCTTCCGGGTCGATTCCGGTCAGCTGGTTGGCCACGATTCCGGCCAGACGGCTGAACCAGAAGCTGGCCAGACGGGTGAGCACCTTGCCCTTGTCGGGGATCGGATCGGGCAAGACGACATCGAAGGCGGAAAGCCGGTCGCTGGTGACGATCAGAAGTTTGTCGTCGTCAAGCGCGTAGATGTCGCGCACCTTGCCCCGGCCGAGCAAGGGCAGGCTGCGCAGGGTCGACTGAAAAAGAGGTTCAGACACGTTGGCGATCCAGGTAAGGCGGGCGGTTCAACGAGAGGCAGTGAGGGCAGGGATTATAGGGCAGATCGCCAACGCCCGACGCTCCGGCGGAGCGACGAGCGGCGAAGCTCGCGGTCAGCCGGCCGTGCCGCCGGCCGAAACAAAAAAAAACCGCGCCGCTCGTACAAGCGGCGCGGCCTTGCCTTGCGTGGCCTAGCGAACGGTCTGGCTCAACTCGCCGCTCTTGTAGCGCTCAGCCATCTTGTCGAGCGGAATCACCTTGATCTTGCTCGCCTGACCGGCGGTGCCAAAGGCCTCGAAGCGCGCACGGCAGATCTTCTTGGCCGCTTCACGCGCTGGCTTCAGGTAGTCGCGCGGGTCGAACTTGGCCGGGTTCTCGGCGAAGTAGCGGCGGATGGCGCCGGTCATCGCGAGGCGAATGTCGGTGTCGATGTTCACCTTGCGCACACCGTGTTTGATGCCGGTGACGATTTCTTCCACCGGCACGCCGTAGGTTTCCTTCATGTCGCCGCCGAACTCGCGAATCTCGGCGAGCAGTTCCTGTGGCACCGACGAGGAACCGTGCATGACCAGGTGGCAGTTCGGGATGCGCTCGTGGATTTCCTTGATGCGATCGATCGCCAGAATGTCGCCGGTCGGCTTCTTGGTGAACTTGTAGGCACCGTGCGAGGTGCCGATGGCGATCGCCAGCGCGTCGCACTGGGTCTGCTTGACGAAATCGGCGGCCTGTTCGACATCGGTCAGGAGTTGCTCGCGCGTCATCGTTCCTTCCGCGCCGTGGCCGTCTTCCTTGTCGCCGCGCATCGTTTCCAGCGATCCGAGAACGCCGAGTTCGCCTTCAACCGAAACGCCGATGGCGTGCGCGAATTCGACCACCTTGCTCGTCGTTTCGACGTTGTATTCGTAGGTGGCGACCGACTTGCCGTCGGCCATCAGCGAACCGTCCATCATCACCGATGAGAAGCCGGAGCGTATCGCTGCCATGCACACTGCCGGCGATTGGCCATGGTCCTGGTGCATGACGATCGGAATGTGCGGATAGGCTTCCAGCGCGGCGAGAATCTGGTGCCGCAGGAAGGGCTCGCCGGCGTATTTGCGCGCGCCGGCGGACGCCTGCATGATCACCGGCGCATCGACTTCAGCGGCGGCTTCCATGATCGCCCAGACCTGTTCCATGTTATTGACGTTGAATGCGGGCAGACCATAACCATTGGCGGCGGCATGGTCGAGTAATTGACGCATTGAAACAATTGGCATGATTGCTTTCTCCAGTAATGGTTCAGTTGCCTGAATCTGGTCGCCGGCGGGAGCCGACTCCCAGGATTGGTGCTGCGCGTCGAGCGACCAGACGGACGATCGGATACATCGCTCGCGGCTTGCCGTCAGACCGGGGTGTACTGCTGGTCGCCGACGCGAACGATCTTCAGCGTGTTGGTTCCGCCGCTGGTGCCCATCGGCTCGCCGGCCGAGAGCACGATGAAATCGCCCTTGCCGACGATGCCTTCGTTCATCAGCAGACGTTCCGCGTCGTGCAGCAGCTCGTCGCGCGTCGCCGGTCGCTGCGTCATGAAGAGCGGGAAGACCGCGCGATAGAGGCTCATCTTGGTCACCGCTTCCGGCCGCGGGGTAAGCGCGTACACCGGGACACCGCAGTTAAGCCGACTCATCCAGAGCGCCGTCGCGCCGGATTCGGTCAGCGCGGCGATCGCCTTCACCTTGAGGTGATGCGCCGTCCAGATCGCAGCCAGCGAAATCGTCTGATCGATACGTGTGAATACCTGATTGAGAAACTCGCTGTCGAGCGTCACTTCGGCCGATTTCTCGGCTTCCAGGCAGATGCGCGACATTGCCTCGACGGTTTCCACCGGATACCGGCCCGAGGCGGTTTCGGCCGACAGCATGACCGCGTCGGTACCGTCGAGGACGGCATTGGCGACATCGGAGACCTCGGCTCGGGTTGGCGCCGGCGAGTTGATCATCGACTCCATCATCTGCGTCGCGGTGATCGCCAGCCGGTTCTTCTCGCGCGCCAGTCGGATCATTCGCTTCTGCAGCGCGGGCACTGCGGCGTCGCCGACCTCGACGGCAAGATCGCCGCGCGCGACCATGATGCCGTCGGAGGCGCCAATGATCTCTTCCAGCGCGGCGACCGCTTCGACGCGTTCGATCTTGGCGATCGTGTGCGCCCGCCCACCCGCCGCGTGGATCAGTTGCTTGGCCATGTACATGTCGGCCGCGCTCTTGGGGAACGAAACGGCGACGAAATCGACTTCCATCGCCGCCGCGGTCCGGATGTCTTCCATGTCCTTGGCGGTCAGCGCGGGTGCCGAGAGGCCGCCACCCTGGCGGTTGATTCCCTTGTTGTCGGAAAGGGCGCCGCCGTGGCGGACGACGGTGAAGATCTCCGAGCCGGCCACGCGCTCGACATCGAGGACGATCCGCCCGTCGTCGAGCAGCAGCACGCTGCCGCTGGAAACGTCGCGCGTCAGGTCTTTGTAGTCGAGACCGACGCGCTCGCTGTTGCCGAGTTCGCAGTTGGCGTCGAGGATGAAGCGCGAGCCGTTCTCGAGCCAGCTCTTGCCTTCAGCGAATTTGCCGACGCGGATCTTCGGGCCCTGCAGGTCGGCCAGAATGCCGACCGGGCGTCCGACGCGCGCCGCCGCTTCGCGCACGAGTTGGGCACGCCCGATGTGTTCCTCGGGTTTGCCATGAGAGAAGTTGAGGCGCACGACATTGACGCCGGCGCGGATCATACGCTCCAGAACTTCGGCGCTGGACGACGCAGGGCCGAGCGTGGCGACGATCTTGGTATCTCGCGACATGTTTCTCCTACTGTTCCTGCCTGGCAGGGCACTTCCGGCAGGGCACCCGCAGGTGCCCTGCGCCGGCTTATCAGCCAGCCATCACCTTGACCATTTCCAGCACCTTGCAGGAATAGCCCCATTCATTGTCGTACCAGGCGACGACCTTGATGAACGTACCGTCGAGCGCCATTCCGGCTTCGGCGTCGAAGACCGAGGTGCAGCTCTCGTCGCGGAAGTCGGTCGCCACGACCTTTTCGTTGGTGTAGCCGAGAACGCCCTTCATCGGGCCTTCCGAGGCTGCCTTCATGGCGGCGCAGATGGCGTCGTAGGTCGCGTCCTTGCTCAGTTCGCAGGTCAGATCGACGACTGAAACGTCCGACGTCGGAACGCGGAAGGCCATGCCGGTCAGCTTCTTGTTCAGCTCGGGGATGACCTTGCCCACCGCCTTGGCGGCGCCGGTCGACGACGGGATGATGTTCTCGAGGATGCCGCGGCCACCACGCCAGTCCTTGTTCGACGGACCGTCGACCGTCTTCTGAGTGGCCGTCGCCGCGTGCACCGTGGTCATCAGGCCGCGCTTGATTCCCCAGTTGTCGTTCAGCACCTTGGCCACCGGGGCCAGGCAGTTGGTCGTGCACGAGGCATTCGAGATGATCGTTTGCCCGGCGTAGGTCTGATGATTGACGCCGAAAACGAACATCGGCGTGTCGTCCTTGCTCGGCGCGCTCTGAATGACTTTCTTGGCGCCGGCGGCAATGTGCTTCTGGCAGGTGTCGAGCGTCAGGAAGAGGCCGGTCGATTCGACGACGACTTCGGCGCCAACTTCATCCCACTTCAGCTCGGCCGGGTCCTTGACCGCGGTCAGGCGAATGCGCTTGCCGTTGACCACCAGCGTGTTGCCGTCAACCGAAATGTCGCCCTTGAAGCGGCCATGCACCGAGTCGTACTTCAGCATGTAGGCCAGATAGTCGGGCTCGAGCAGGTCGTTGATGCCGACCACTTCGATATCGTTCGCGAAGTCCTGTACGGCAGCGCGAAAAACCATCCGACCGATACGCCCGAAACCGTTGATTCCAACTTTGATTGACATGAAACGATCTCCTTGAAGAATTACAACAATGATTTCACGCAGTCGACCACGCCGGTCACCGTGAAACCGAAAAAGTCGAACAAGCGGCCAGCCGGAGCCGACACGCCAAAACGATCGATGCCGATCGTGGCGCCATCGAATCCGACGGTGCTGCGCCAGTATCTGCTTACCCCTGCTTCAATCGACAGCCGCGGCAGGGTGCGCGGCAGTACAGCATTCTGGTACGACGCATCCTGCCGCTCGAAAACCTCGGCGCAGGGGAGCGAGACGACGCGTGCGCCAATGCCTTCGGCGGCCAGCGCGCGGCTGGCGTCGACGGCGAGTTGCACTTCCGATCCGGTGGCGATCAGGACGACCTGCGGTTGCTGGCAATCTTCCAGCACGTAGCCGCCGCGGCGAATGCTGGCGCTTGCCACCTCGCCGGTCAGCGCGGGCAGGTTCTGCCGCGACAGGGCCAATACCGTCGGGCCGTCGCTGCGCTCGAGCGCGGCCGCCCAGGCAACCGCGGTTTCGCCGGCATCCGCCGGGCGCCAGACATCGACGTTGGGAATCAGGCGCAGGCAGGCAAGGTGCTCGATCGGCTGGTGCGTCGGACCATCCTCGCCGAGCCCGATCGAGTCGTGCGTATAGACCATGATCTGGCGCAGCTTCATCAGTGCCGCCATGCGGATGGCGCTGCGCGCGTAGTCCGAGAAAACGAGGAAGGTCGCGGTAAACGGAATGAAGCCGCCGTGCAGCGCCAGGCCGTTGGCCACTGCGGTCATCGCGAATTCGCGTACGCCGTAGTGCAGATAGTTGCCGCCCCGCCCGCGCGTGATCACCTGCGCGCCGCGCCACTGCGTGAGGTTGGAGCCGGAGAGGTCAGCCGAGCCACCGATCAGTTCGGGCAGGCGTGCGGCGCAGGCTTCGATTGCATTTTGCGAAGCCTTGCGCGTGGCGATTGCCTCACCACGCGCCCGCGCTTGGCCGATCCATTGCGCCGCATACTCGCTCCAGTCGGCCGGCAAGTCGCCGCGCATCCGCCGCTCGAACTCGCTGGCAAGTTGCGGGAAAGCCGTCCGGTAGGCGGCAAAGCGCGCCTGCCACTCGTCCTCGAGCAGCGCGCCGCGCGTGCGGCCGTCCCACTGCGCGTAGATCTCCGCGGGAATCTCGAACGGGGCGTGCGGCCAGGCGAGCTCGGCGCGCGCCGCAGCGACTTCCGCCGCGCCGAGCGGCGCGCCATGCGCGGCGTGACTGTCGACCTTGTTCGGCGAACCGCGACCAATGTGCGTCTTGCAGCAGATCAGCGTCGGGCGCGCGCGCTCAGCGCGCGCAGCGTGCAGGGCATCGTCGATCGCCTGCGCGTCGTGCCCGTCGACCTCGGCAATCACCTGCCAACCGTAGGCGGCAAAGCGCTGCGGCGTGTCGTCGGTGAACCAGCCGGCGACATCGCCGTCGATCGAGATTCCGTTGTCGTCGTAGATCGCGATCAGGCGGCCCAGGCCGAGTGTGCCGGCGAGCGAACACGCTTCGTGCGAAATACCTTCCATCAGGCAGCCGTCGCCGACCAGGACATACGTCGAGTGGTCGACGATGTCATGGCCCGGCCGGTTGAACTCGGCGGCCAGCGCCTGCTCGGCGATCGCCATGCCGACGGCGTTGGCCAGACCCTGGCCGAGCGGCCCGGTGGTCGTCTCGACGCCCGGCGTATGGCCGACCTCGGGGTGGCCGGGGGTGAGCGAAGCCAACTGCCGGAAGCGCTTCAGGTCGTCGATGGATAGCGCGTAACCGCTCAGGTGGAGCAGCGCGTAGAGCAGCATCGAGCCGTGACCGTTCGACAGAACGAACCGGTCGCGGTCGGGCCACTGCGGGTTTCCCGGATTGTGGCGTAGATGTCTGCGCCAGAGAACCTCGCCGATTTCGGCCATCCCCATGGGCATGCCCGGATGTCCGGAGTCGGCTTGTTGCACCGCATCCATGGCGAGGACGCGCAGGGCACTGGTCAGGGGGCTGTAGGCGGGAGTAGGCACGATGGTCGGCGGCTTGGAGCGTGTCTGGAAGGCATCACGGGGCTGGATTATCCGCCAAAAGTGCCGGGTTTGCCAAACTCCGTTGCAGGCGGGCAGCGTACGTTCCGGCGGCGCGTGCTGCAAAGCAACACGAGAGCTGGAGGCGATCCCTTGGGCAGGCGCGAAAATAAAGCATTTGCTAACGGTAATACCGAGAAAGTTTAACTTTTAATAATCTATTGTGACGCATACACTTGCCCGAATCAAGGCTGCAGTCGGCCCCGCCGGAGCCCCGGCTGCCGCCGGGTCGGCAGTTCCTTCCTCCTTTCATCGCTCAGGAAACACGCATGGACCAATCGAATCGCTACGCCGACCTCAGCCTCGACGAGGAAGCGCTGATCAAAGGCGGCAAACACATTCTCGTCGCTTACAGGATGAAGCCCAAGGCGGGCTACGATTATCTGCAGGCGGCGGCGCACTTTGCCGCCGAGTCGTCGACCGGCACCAATGTCGAGGTGTGCACCACCGACGACTTCACGCGCGGCGTCGATGCGCTGGTCTACGCGATCGACGAAGCGAACGACGACATGCGCATCGCCTATCCGCTCGACCTCTTCGACCGCAACATCACCGACGGCCGAATGATGATCGTTTCCTTCCTGACGCTGTGCATCGGCAACAACCAGGGGATGGGCGACATCGAGCATGCCAAGATGTACGACTTCTACATGCCCGAGCGCGCGATCCAGCTTTTCGACGGCCCGGCCAAGGACATCACCGACCTCTGGCGCATCCTCGGCCGGCCGCTGCGCGATGGCGGCTACATTGCCGGCACGATCATCAAGCCGAAACTCGGTCTGCGCCCGGAACCCTTCGCGCTGGCAGCGTATCAGTTCTGGCTCGGCGGCGACTTCATCAAGAACGACGAACCACAGGGCAACCAGGTTTTCGCGCCAATGAAGAAAGTCATGCCCCTGGTTTATGACGCGATGAAGCGCGCGCAGGACGAAACCGGCCAGGCGAAGATCTTCTCGGCCAATATTACTGCCGACGATCACTACGAAATGTGCGCGCGCGCCGACTACATTCTGGAGACTTTCGGCCCGGACGCCGACAAGGTCGCCTTTCTCGTCGATGGCTACGTCGGCGGGCCGGGCATGGTGAGCACGGCACGTCGGCAGTATCCCGACCAGTACCTGCACTACCACCGCGCCGGGCACGGCGCGGTCACCTCGCCGAGTTCGAAGCGCGGCTACGATGCCTACGTTCTGGCCAAGATGGCCCGCTTGCAGGGTGCCTCGGGAATTCACGTCGGAACGATGGGCTACGGCAAGATGGAAGGCAGCCCGGACGATCGGGCGATCGCCTATGTCATCGAGCGCGACGAGTACCAGGGGCCGGCGTATCGGCAGAAATGGTACGGCATGAAACCGACGACGCCGATCATCTCGGGCGGCATGAACGCCTTGCGCCTGCCCGGTTTCTTCGCCAATCTCGGTCACGGCAACGTGATCAACACCGCTGGCGGCGGATCGTATGGCCACATCGACAGCCCGGCGGCGGGAGCGATCTCGTTGCGCCAGGCCTACGAATGCTGGAAAGCCGGCGCCGACCCGATCGAATGGGCACGCGAGCACCGCGAGTTCGCGCGCGCCTTCGCATCGTTCCCGGCCGACGCCGACCGACTTCACCCCGGCTGGCGAGAAAAGCTCGCGGCGCATCGCTGACCGCCGCGCGCGACTCCGCAGGCAGACTCCCGATGACACAAACGGCGCAGGCGACGATCGACGGCGAGCAGTTCAGGGTGCGCAGCGAACCCTTCTATCAGCCGCAGGGCAAGGAGATCGAGCTTTTTGCCGCGGCCTACGCGGCGCGTCTGCCGGTCATGGTCAAGGGGCCGACCGGCTGCGGCAAGTCGCGCTTCATCGAGTACATGGCGTGGAAGCTCGACCGCCCGCTGGTCACCGTCGCCTGCAATGAAGACATGACCGCAGCCGACCTCGTCGGGCGCTACCTGCTCTCCGCCGACGGCACGCACTGGCTCGACGGCCCACTGACCACCGCCGCGCGCATCGGAGCCATCTGCTACCTGGACGAAATCGTCGAAGCGCGCCAGGATACGACGGTCGTCATTCACCCGCTGACCGACCACCGGCGCTGTCTGCCGCTCGACAAGAAGGGCGAACTTCTCCGCGCGCACGCCGACTTCCAGCTCGTCATCTCGTACAACCCGGGCTACCAGAGCCTGATGAAGGATCTCAAGCAATCGACCAAGCAGCGCTTCACGGCGCTCGACTTCGACTATCCGCAGGCCGCGCTGGAAGGCGCCATTCTCGTTCGGGAAGCCGGTATCGCGCCCGCGCTCGCCGAGCCACTGGTGCAGCTTGCGGCGAGCGCGCGCCGCCTGCGCGGGCACGGCCTCGACGAGGGCGTGTCGACCCGGCTGCTGGTCTACGCGGCGCGCCTGATCGCTGCCGGCGTCGATCCCGGTGACGCGTGTCGGATGGCGCTGGTGCGGCCGATCACCGACGACGCTGACGTGCGCGCCGCGCTCGAGCAGGCGATCGACGCGGTTTTCGCCTGAGCCTGGCGGATGGTCGCCGAGGCCAGCCACGACGACGCCTGGGAGCAAAGTCTGGCGAGCGGCCGCGCGCAACTGGCGTGCCGCTTCCCACAGGTCGACGAGGTCTTCGCGGATTGCCTGCGCGCCGCCTCGAGCACGCTTTCGCCCGCCGGCGTCAGCGATTATCTCGACTGCGGGCGTTTTCTCGGCCGCATGGGGCGCGGCGTCGAACCCGTATTGATCTTCCTTGCCGAATGGCCGCAGATCGCGCGCCTGGTCGGCGAAGGCGCGCTGCCGGGGGTGCGTCAGGCGCTGCACAGCCTGGCCAGGTCGCCGAACGGCAAGGCGATCGCGCCTTTCCTGCAGTCGCTCGCCGGGGTCGCCCGCCGTCTGGCGGCAGCCGAGCCGATGCAGCACTACCTCGACCTGACGCTCGAGCTGATGCAGCGCACGTCCGGCTCGATACACGGCATCCACCAGACCTACGCCAGCCCCGGCTTGCCCGCGTTTCTCGCCCAGGCGCCTGTTCTGCTCGCCAGCCTGACGATCGCCGGTCTGCGCAACTGGGTGGACTATGGCGTGCGCACCCATGCGGAGCACCCGCAGCGGCAATCTGCCTATTTCAGCCTGCACTCCGCCGACAGCCGCGCCGTCTTCCAGCGCGAGCGGCACGGCACGCTGCTGGTCGATCACGAACATCTGCTCGGCCTCGGGCTACGCGCGCTGTGGGACGACCCGGCGCCTCTCGTGCCCTATCCGACCGGTCTGACCGCCACCTGGCCGGGTACCAGCGAGCGACCCGCGCCGGCCACTGTCGATTGCCCCTACTACGACGCCGACGGCATCCGCCTGCCGGATGTGCTCGACGACGCGCACGGTGTACGCGGCATCGACCGCTACCAGGCAGCGCTCGCGCACATCGCGGGTCATCGCCGCTGGAGCCAGCCGCTCATCGCCGACAACTTCAGCCCGCAACAGCGCCTGGCGATCGAGACCTTCGAAGACAGCCGCATTGAAACGCTGATCGTCCGCCGCTACCCGGGCCTGCGAAGAATCTTTCTTGCCCTCCACCCGCAACCCCTGGAGGACGCCTGCGACCCGACGCTCGTTTGCTGCCTGCGCCACCGTCTGGCGATGCTCTCGCGCGCCATCCTCGACCCCCAGCATGGCTATCGCGACGCCGACCTGCACGACTTCGCCGGACGCTTCGCGCTGACCATGGCCGGCGGCGAGGCGCGCAGCGAAGCGATGGCGGCGCTCGCACTGGCTTACCTCGCGCGCACGCGCCGCGCCGGCGATCAGTTGCCGACCGTCCATTTCACCGATACGCGGGTCGACTACCGCGACGACAACCGCCACCTCTGGCGTTACCACGAACTGAGCGACGACGAGGAATTCTTCGCGACGCCGCGCGCGCGGCAAGTGGCGAACGAAATCATGCACCTGCCGCCGCGTCACTACCCCGAGTGGGATTACCGCAGCCAGAGCTACCGGCTCGACTGGGTGAGCCTCTACGAAAGCCTGCATGCGCCCGGCGATGCGACGCTGATCGATCGCCTGCTCACCAAGCACGCGCGGCTCGCCCGCCGCCTGCAGCGCCTTCTCGACCTCCTCCGGCCGCAGGACCGGGTGCGTGTCCGCTATCAGGAAGACGGCGCCGACCTTGATCACGACCTCGCGCTGCGCTCTCTGGCCGACCTGCGCAGCGGCGCCGTACCCGATCCGCGGATCAACTTCAGCCATCGTACGAGCGGCCGCAACCTCGCCGTGCTCCTTTTGCTCGACCTTTCGCGCTCGCTTGGCGACCCGCTTCCGGAGAGTTCGCAAACGATCCTCGAACTCGGTCAGGAGGCCGTCGCGCTGCTCGCCTGGGCGATCGAGCAACTGGGCGACGCGTTCGCCATCGCCGGCTTCCACTCCGACACCCGGCACGAGGTGCGCTACCTGCACCTCAAGGGCTTCAGCGAGCCCTGGGGCGAAACCGTCAAACGGCGCCTGGCGGCGATCCGGCCGGGCGACTCGACGCGCATGGGCGCTGCATTGCGGCACGCCGCGCATTATCTGCAGGCGCGACCAGCGGGCAAGAAGCTGCTCCTCGTCCTGACCGACGGCCAGCCGGCGGACGTCGACGAACCGGACGAGCGCCGCCTGATCGAAGACGCGCGCAAGGCCGTCGGCGAACTCGACGGGCAGGGCATCTTCACCTTCTGCATCAGCCTCGACCGGCAAGCCGACGACTACGTCGGCGACATCTTTGGCCGGCGCTATTCGGTGATCGACCATATCGAACGTCTCCCCCAACGCCTGCCCGAGTTGTTCATGGCGCTGACCCGCTAGGGAAGGGCGCCTGCACGGCGCAGCCGCAACTCGCTACGGCATGCTCGCTGAACCGGTGGCCGATCCGGCCCGGATCAGTCGTACGTCATCACGGAGAAGAGGAAAGCCATGACTGAAAGCCGTCGGATCGACCGCCTGCATAAGATTCAGGAACTCCTGGGCCGGCGGCGCATCGTCTATCGCAGCGAACTGCTGGAAAAGTTCGGCATCTCGCGTGCGACGCTCAACCGCGATCTTGCCGAGTTGCGCAATCGCTATCAGGTGCCGATCGATTTCAACCAGGAGTACGGTGGCTACC
>NZ_JAVMKF010000216.1:0-3510 GCF_031732815.1 Accumulibacter sp.
ACGATGCCGGGCGGCAGGGCTTCGCGCACCAGATTCAGTCGTTCGGCAATCTGCTGGCGGTTGCGGTAGATGTCCGAGCCCCATTCGAACTCGACGTAGATGATCGACAGACCGATGCCCGAGACCGAGCGGACGCGCGTCACGCCCGGCATGCCGTTCATGCTCGACTCGACCGGGAAGGTGACGCGTTGTTCGACTTCTTCCGGGGCCATTCCGCCGGCCTCGATCATCAAGGTCACGGTCGGCTTGTTGAGGTCGGGGAAAACGTCGACCGGCATCTGGCGCAGGGTGATCGCGCCGTAGAGGATCAGCAGCAACGACACGCCGAGCACGATCAAGCGCTGCCGGAGTGCGGCGTGAATGATGTAGGCGAACATGGGCGCGCTTACCTGAGCTGTGCGAGCAATCCGGCGCCGACGGTCACCACGCGCTCGCCGTCGTGCAGGCCATCGAGGATGGCGACATTCGCCGCATCGAGCGACTGGTGGCGAATCCGGCGCGCAACGAAGCGCTCGGCTTCGCTATGCACCCAGACCGCGGTCTCGCCGGCGCCTGTTCTTGTCAGCGCCGTCCGCGGCGCGGTCACCCCCTTGACGCCTTGCGCGGTGCGCGCGATCACCTTGACCGGCTGACCGACGGCTACCGCCGCGTTGCGGTTGGCGATACGAAACAGCAGGGGCAAAGCCTGCTCGCGCAATTGCTGCCCGCCACCGACGAATTTGAGTTCGAGTGCGGTTTGTTCCGCCAGGCCGCTGGCGGATACCAGTGTCTTGGCGATGCCGACATCGTAGGCCAGCGCTTCCACCGCAAGGCGGGAGGGATCGACGATCTCGAACAACACTTCCTTGGCGTCGACTACCTGTCCGGCCAGCAAGTGGTGCGAGGCGCTGACGATGCCGGCCACCGGCGCCGCCAGCGGTTCGGCCGAGTCGATGCTGGCGCGCACATACGCCCGCCGTTGCTGCAAGGCGGCGTGCTCGATGCGCGCGGCCTCGATCTCCCTCTGGGGCACGGCGCCTTCGAGCTGCTCGAAGCGCTTCAGCTTGCCCTTGGCGATCGCCAGTTGCGCTTCGAGTTCGGCCAGGCTG
This sequence comes from Accumulibacter sp., assembly GCF_031732815.1. GTDB lineage: Bacteria > Pseudomonadota > Gammaproteobacteria > Burkholderiales > Rhodocyclaceae > Accumulibacter. Next base: position 1,089 of record NZ_JAVMKF010000216.1, read on the forward strand.
GCTTTCTGGTTGGCACGCTCGATGGCGCCGCTGATCGGGCGCAGGTAGGCCAGGATTTCGCCCTTGGCAACCTTCCGCCCGGCCGTCGGCATGCCTTTTGGACCGGGAATCACGCTGCCAGCAAACATGGCCTGCACCCGCCCGCTGGTTTCCGGATCGGGAACGACCCGGCCATTCAATTCGACCGTCGCCGCCAGTTCGGCGATACGCACCACTTGCGTGCGCAGACCCAGTTGGCGTTGGACCGGCTTCGGCACGAACAGGCTGCCGTCGGCCAGTCGCTGCGGTGCCGCGGTTGCGCCCGCAGTTGCCCCCGCAGTTGCCCGGCTGCTTGCTGCCGGTGTCGCGGCGGCCGGTGTCTTCTTCTTGGCGTCCTGACTGTGATCTTCGTCGCCGTGAGCCAGGGCGTTTCCCGCGCTCAACCCCAAGATCAGTGCGGTGAGCAGTACCGGCAAATCGATCTTGCGCATCATCAAGCCCCCTGCTCCGCGCGTTTGTTCCGCCGGACGGCAAATGCTATTCCGGTGACCAGCAGCAGCGCTCCCGACAAAGCCCAGACGACCCACTCGCTCCAGCCGTGCGCATGCACTTCAGTCGTCACCGCGCTCGATGTATCCAGCGTGGCGGAAAGGAGATCGGCGTTATCGCTCGCCTCAATACTGATGGTCAGCGAATGTTTGGCCGGCGGCAGCGGCGTGCTCAGATCGAGTACGTAAGTTCCCGGTGTCGTTTCGCTGGCCACGCCCTTGAGCCCGGCGCCGTCGATTTCCACCTTTGCCTGCGTCACGGGTTCGTTGCTGGCGAAACGATCGACATAGAGCACCAGCTTCTTGCCTTCGAGCGACACGACGAGCTCAAAATCCTCGCTTGCCGTGTGGGCACGCGGTTCGACCGACTGGGTGACGGGCGACGGTGGCGCGCCGTGGTCCTCTCCACCGTGGCCGAATGCCGAGGCGGCCACGAAAAACAGAGCAACGGCAACGGCATGTTTCACGGCAAGACTCCCATGGCTTGGTTCAAACGCGAGATCGCGGCGGCGCGGGCGACGCGCTGGCGGTCGAGGAAGGCTTCGGCATCAAAGGCGGCGGCGCGGATGCGCAGCAAGCTCGCCAGATCGGATGCGCCCAGCGCGAAGGCTTTCTCGGCAAGACGCAGGTTTTCCGCGGAAAGCTGGCGGCGCTCGTGCGCCATGGCCAACTGGCGTTCGGCTGATTGCAGGTTGCGCTGCGCGCGCTCGGCGTCGAGCCGGATGCGGGTCTGCGTACGCAGCAAGTCGGTCTCCGCCTGATTCGCCTCGGCCTGCGCCGCCGCGCTTTGCCGACGCACTTGCGAGCCCGACGAGAACGGGATCTTGAGTTTGATGCCGACGCTGCTGGAATAGGACTCGGCAAAGTCGGTGCGCTCGCGCACGACGCGCAGCGCCAGCTCCGGCGCGGCGCGACGCGACTCATCCGCGACGTTGGCGCGCGCACGAGCGCTCCGCGCGGCGGCGGCGGTGACCGCCAACAAGGGATGCGATGCGGCTGAATCGCCGCTTTCATCGATCAGTCGTCGCCCTGTCGGGGACTCTTCGTCGAGATTCATCGGGGCTGGCGAACCGGTGAGGGTTTGTACGGCCTGCTCGGCCTGGAGCAGCGTTGCCTGCGCTTCGACCCACTCGGCATTGGCGGCATGCGTCTCGGTTTGCGCGAGGTTGGCATCGATGCGCGACAGTTCGCCAACCCTGTAACGCCGCATGACGTCGCTTTCCAGAGCGCGGGCAGTGTCCAGGCGACGCGACGCCATCAGCTTGGCGCTGCGTGCCGCTGCCAACGCCCACCATGCTTCCCGAAGTTCGCCACCGACCTCCAGACGCAGGGCGGCACGCTTGGCGAGAATTTCGTCGAGTTGGCTCGCCGCCTCGGCTTCGCGCGCCGTTTTCTGGCCGGGCAGCCACAGCGGAACCGCCAGTTCGAGCTCGAATTCCTGCCTGCCTTGATTGCGGTTGAAGCGGTCGCTCAAGTTGCCGATGCTGAGCGAACCGGGCTCGGGGGTCAGTCCAGCCGCAAGATCCTGCGCGGCACGCGCTTCAGCCTCGCGGGCATCCAGCCCGGCGGCCTGAGGGTTCAGGCGCCAGGCTTGGTCCACGGCGCTCGCCAGTCCGGATGTCTGCCCTTCTGCCGCCTGGGCGGAAAAGCCGGCGAGCACGCCGACGGCAAGAATCGCCACCAGCCTCAGTTGGCAAGAGACGATCGGATTCACGTCGGCAGCGCAGCGAGAAACCGGATGCAGCAACGGCGCGCACCATCCTGAAGATTCTGGGCATGAGTTTCCACAGCATTCGCTCCTGTTCGACGACAAGCGAATTCTGCGCAAGCGCGCCTGACGGCATACTGACCGCCAGATTACATTTCTGTAATCTGGCGGGATTGCCTGGACTGCC
>NZ_JAVMKF010000217.1:0-20494 GCF_031732815.1 Accumulibacter sp.
TCAGGACGATCAACCAGTGCCAGATGCTGAACGAGCCCATGTCAGGCCTCCGTGAAAGTGAAATCGGCGCTGCTTCGCTGATCGCCGGGAGCGCGACCCGTCTTGGCGTTGGCGTTCATATCCGCTTGAGCATCGGCCCCACCGGATCGGGCCCGCCGACGATGTGCGCGTGCAGATGCTGCACTTCCTGGTGGCCAATTCGCCCGGTATTGATGATTACGCGAAAACCATCCGGGCTGCCGTTCTCGCTTGCCAGACGATTGGCCAGCGCGAGCATGCGGCCGAGGACGGGAACGTCGGTCTCCTCGGCAACCGTCGCCAGCGAGGTGATGTGACGCTTCGGGATGACCAGCAGATGCACGGGACGCGCCGGATGGATGTCGTGGAAAGCGAGGATTTCGGTGTCCTCGTAGACCTTGCGCGCCGGAATCTGACCGCATGCGATCCGGCAGAAGAGACAATTGTCCATTCCTCAGCCCTTTCGTGATTTCTTCTCGTCAATCCCGGAGATGCCTTCCCGGCGGCGCATTTCCTGCAGCACGTCTTCGATCGACAGGCCGTAGAAGGCGAGGAGAACCATGGTGTGATAAAGCACATCGGCCGATTCCCAGACGACGTGCAGGCGATTGCCCTCCTTGCCGGCCATGATCAGTTCGGCAGTCTCCTCGCCGATCTTCTTGAGAATGGCGTCCGGTCCTTTGGCCATCAACTGTGCCGTATAGGAGGTCTCCGGGTCGGCCTTGCGCCGCGCCAACAAGGTGTCCGAAATGCGGTGCAGCATGTCCATGTTCATTTGCCGTATAGTTCCTCGGGGTTACTGAGCGTTGGACCGGCGGTTGCCCGACACTCTTCCCTCAAGTTGATCAAATAAGCCGCTTTCGCGCCCGATGTCGCAGGTGAGGCGCGTTCCTGGTCGGTCGCCCGCAACAAGTCAGCCAGCAAACAAACGGCGCGGCCCTGGTGCACGATGCCGATGGCCAAGCCCCCGGCGCTGGCATAAGCGCCGGTGCGAGCCTGCCTAGTATACCTTGATCGCGTGGTCGCGCCGAGCACGCTAACGGGCGACGCCAGAGACGCGTGCCAGCGGCGGGAAGGTGGCCGGCAAGCGCGCTTCGCGTCCCGAACGATCGCGCGAATCATCACTCGCCTGTCCGCTTTCTGGCCTGGCGCGCCAGCGCAGCGCCGGTATTGCCTGGCTCACAGACGAACCTCGATTCCGCGTTCGCGCATGAAGTCTTTCGCCTGGCGAACCGTGTAGTCGGCAAAATGGAAGATGCTCGCCGCCAGGACGGCATCGGCGTGTCCCACACTGACGCCGTCGGCCAGGTGTTGCAGCGTGCCGACGCCGCCACTGGCGATCACCGGAATATCGACCGCGTCGGAAACGGCGCGGGTCAGCGCAAGATCGAAGCCGTTGCGCGTTCCGTCACGATCCATGCTGGTGAGCAGAATCTCGCCCGCACCGAGCTGCTGGACGCGTCGGGCCCAGGTCAACGCGTCGAGTCCGGTATTGCGTCGACCGCCGTGCGTGAACACCTGCCAGGCGCCGGGCGACGACTGCTTGGCGTCGATCGCTACGACGATGCACTGGTTGCCGACCTTGGCCGACGCTTCGGCGATCAGCTCCGGGTTTTCCACCGCAGCGGTATTGATGCTGACCTTGTCGGCGCCGGCGTTGAGCAGACGGCGGACGTCGGCCACCGAGCGCACGCCGCCGCCGACGGTCAGTGGGATGAAGACCTGGGCGGCGCACGCTTCGACAATGTGCAGAATGATGTCGCGCTGGTCCGAGGACGCCGTGATGTCGAGGAAAGTGACTTCGTCGGCGCCCTGCTCGTCATAACGACGGGCGATCTCGACCGGATCGCCGGCATCGCGCAGATCGACAAAATTGGTTCCCTTGACGACGCGACCGGCGGTCACATCGAGGCAGGGAATGATTCGTCTGGCCAGCCCCAAGCGCCTAGGACCTCCAGTGCATCAGCCGCGGCCGGGCGCTCATGTCTGCGCCGCCCGGTCAGCCACCGCCTGCGCCTGCGCGAAGTCGAGCGAGCCGTCGTAGATCGCTCGCCCGGCAATCGCCCCGCTGACGCCTTCCTGCTCGATGGCACACAGCCGGTGAATGTCTTCGATGCTTGACAAGCCGCCACTGGCGATGACCGGGATAAGCAAGGCCTGGGCCAGTTTTACCGTGGCTTCGATGTTGATCCCGGAGAGCATTCCATCGCGTCCGATGTCCGTATAGATGATCCCTTCCACGCCGTAGTCTTCGTACTTCTTGGCCAGATCGATGACATCGTGCCCGGTCATCTTCGACCAGCCTTCAACTGCCACCTTGCCGTCGCGCGCATCGAGCCCGACCAGGATGTGGCCGGGAAAGGCGCCGCAGGCGTCGTGCAGGAAACCGGGGTTCTTCACTGCCGCAGTGCCGATGATCACGTAACTGACGCCATCGTCGAGGCAACGCTCGATTGTGTCGAGGTCGCGAATACCGCCGCCGAGCTGAATCGGAATGTCGTCGCCGACTGCCTCGACGATTTCCTTGATGGCGCGCTCGTTTTTCGGTTTGCCGGCAAAAGCGCCGTCCAGATCGACTACGTGCAGACGGCGCGCGCCTTGCGCCAGCCAATGCCCTGCCTGCTCGCCGGGAGAATTCGAGAAGACGGTCACTTGGTCCATGAGGCCTTGCTTGAGACGAACACATTGCCCCTGTCTAAGGTCAATCGCGGGAATGATCAGCATGTCGAAAGCAGAAGAGTGGTAGGTTGAAACGAGTCCACGAAGGGGCGCCGCTCAGGGCTTCCAGCAGACGAAATTGGCCAGCATGGCGAGCCCGGGCCGGGCGCTTTTCTCGGGGTGAAACTGCGTCGCGAAGATATTATCCCGGGCTACGGCGCTGGTAAAGTCAATGCCGTAGTCGGTCGTCCCGGCGATCCACCCGGCATCCAGTGGATCGACGTAGTAGCTATGTACGAAATAGAAGCGCTCGCCATCGGCGATTCCCTGCCAGAGCGCTTGCTGCGAACGCTGCCAAACCTGGTTCCAGCCCATATGCGGCACCTTCAGGCGCCGACCGGTGCTGTCGACCATGCGCTCGTCAGGAAAACGGCGGACGCCGCCGGAGATCAGCCCCAGTCCGGCCACATCGCCTTCCTCGCTGTGTTCGAGCAGCATCTGCTGGCCAATGCAAATCCCCAGAAACGGTTTGTTCCTGGCCGCTTCGAGCACCGCCGTACGCAAGTCGCGTGCCTCCAGCTCGCGCATGCAGTCAGGCATGGCACCCTGCCCGGGAACGACGACGCGCTCGGCGCTGCGCACGACCGACGGATCGTGCGAGACGAGCACCTGGCGCCCGTCGGCGACGCTGACCAGCGCCTGCCAGACCGAGCGCAGATTTCCCATGCCGTAATCGACAACGACGATCGGCCCGCTGGAAACGGCGCTCATCAAAGCGCGCCCTTGGTCGATGGGACGCTCTCGCCAGCACGCGGGTCGATTTCTGCCGCCTCGCGCAGCGCCCGAGCGAACGCCTTGAAAATGCTCTCCGCCTGATGGTGTGCGTTGCCGGCACGCAGATTGTCGATGTGCAGCGTCAGCAAGGCGTGGTTGACCAGCCCCTGGAAGAACTCGCGCAGCAGGTCGACGTCGAATGCGCCGATCATTGCGCGCGTGAAATCGACGTTGAAGAACAGCCCGGGACGCCCTGACAGGTCGACGACGACGCGCGACAGCGACTCGTCGAGCGGTACGCAGGCGTGTCCGTAACGGCGCAGCCCCTTCTTGTCGCCGAGCGCGCGCACCAGCGCCTGACCGAGCGTGATGCCGACATCCTCGACCGTGTGGTGCGCGTCGATGTGCAGGTCGCCGCTCGCTTCGACTTCGAGGTCGATCAGACCGTGGCGCGCGATCTGCTCGAGCATGTGGTCAAGAAACGGGACGCCGGTGGCGAAGCGACCGCGCCCGCTGCCGTCGAGATTCAACCGGACGCTAATCCGGGTTTCGAGCGTGTTCCTGGAGACTTCCGCTTGCCGCATCGAGGTTCCGTTGCTGGGTGGCAAAATCCGCTGACCGGCGTCAGCATTCCCCCGGCTGCCACACGCACAGCCGGCCTCCGCTCGATCGCCTGGACCAACAAGCACGCATGATACCATTACCAATCCGCCTTGCATTCGCGACATGACAAACTGACATGAGCCGCTTCTGGAGCCCGCTGGTCCATCGCCTGACGCCCTATATCCCGGGCGAACAGCCCAAGCTGGACAAGCTGATCAAGCTGAACACCAACGAGAGCCCGTATCCGCCGTCGCCCCAGGCAATCGCCGCGATACGCGGCGAACTGGCGAATGGTGGCAACGGCTTGCGGCTTTATCCGGACCCCGAGGCGGACCACCTGAAGCGGGCGATCGCGGCGCATTTTTCGCGCTTTGCGATCGAGCCGGCACAGGTTTTCGTCGGCAACGGGTCGGACGAAGTGCTGGCGCACGCTTTCATGGCGCTCCTCCAGCACGATCAGCCGGTGCTCTTCCCGGACATCACCTACAGCTTTTACCCGGTCTATTGCGCGCTCTACGGCATCGCCCATCGCACGCTGCCGTTGGGCGACGACTTCTGCCTGAATGTAGCGGACTACCGGCCCGCCAACGGCGGAATCGTCATCGCCAATCCGAATGCCCCGACCGGCCGTCTGCTGCCTCTCGCTTCAATCGAGCGACTGCTCGCGGCGAATCCCGATTCGGTTGTCGTCGTGGACGAAGCGTACGTCGATTTCGGCGGCGAAACGGCGATTGCCCTGGTCGGCGCACACGCCAATCTGCTCGTCGTGCAGACGCTCTCCAAGTCGCGCGCGCTGGCCGGCTTGCGCGTCGGCTATGCGATCGGCCAGCACGAACTGATTGCCGGCCTGGCCCGGGTCAAGAACAGCTTCAACTCGTATCCGCTGGATCGGCTGGCCATCGTCGGCGCCGTTGCGGCGCTCGCCGACGAAGAGCACTTCACGTGGACGCGGCAGGCGGTGATGCGCAGTCGCGCAGTATTGGCGGAGGCACTGGGCGAGCTGGCCTTCGAGGTCGTCCCCTCGGCGGCCAACTTCATCTTCGCGCGCCATCCGGCGCACGATGCCGCCACGCTGGCCGCCGAATTGCGCCAGCGCGGGATCGTCGTGCGGCATTTTGCGCTCGCACGCATCGCGCAATACCTGCGCATCACGATCGGCACCGACGAGCAATGCGCCATGCTGGTCGATGCCTTGCGCGAGATTCTCCGGCGCCAGGCGTAGGCACCGCGCGCGGTTGGCGATCAGCGATCAGGATTGGCCGCGGCGTAGCAGATCGTGCAGATTGGCGAAGGGCTGCGCCGTGGCTGGCGCCGGACGCTGCGCTGCCGATTCGTTCCGGCCACCCCGGCGCGCGGCTTCGGCCTCGATCTGGCGAGCGTGCTCGTTGTCGTGACAGTACACGCACAACAGCTCCCAGTTGCTGCCGTCGGGCGGGTTGTTGTCGTGGTTGTGGTCGCGATGGTGGACGGTCAGTTCGCGCAGGTTGGCCGACGAGAATTCGCGCGCGCAGCGCCCGCAAATCCACGGGTAAATCTTCAGCGCCCTCTCCCGGTAACCCGCTTCGCGGTTCAGACGATTGCGTACGGCATCGGCGATCAGTCGATCCGTACGTTCCGATTTGCTGATGTCATTGGCCATGGTGGATTCTCCGCTCGTCGATGCACGATGTGCCGGCGGGCGCCCAGCCGCGTTCGGCCAGCGGCTAGAGATGCACGGCGATCAACGGCACGCGCATTTCCCACGGACTGATCCCGCCATGCACACCAAGCATCGTATAACGCTTTTCTTCCGGCAGCCAATCCTTGATCGTCCAGTTGTCCTTCATCACCAGCGTGTAATCGCCGACGCGTGCCGCCAGGCGCGGATGATACGGCGGCGGGCCGAACCAGCCGGCGTTGATCAGCGCCGAGCTGGCGTAAAGGTGTACCGAGCGGCCGAGACGGCGACGCACGTAGCGCTCGAATTCCGGCCGCTGCTCCGCTTCGACGTAGCAGAAGGCGGCGCGTCGCTCGCCGCAGAGCGGCCTGAACAGCAGCCCGGCCAGTTGCGGATGGTCGTCGAGTTCGACGACGCGGCGCGGCGGAGAGTCGATGAAACCGTGATCGGCGGTCACCAGCAACCAGGTATTGCTGCCGCGTAGCCGGCGAATGCATTTGCCAAGTTGCTGGTCGAACTCGGCCAGCACATGCTTGGCTTGCCGGCTATCGCTGCCGAAATGATGCGACTGGCTGTCGAGCTCGGGGTAGTAGGCGTAGATGTAGCGTGCCTGCGCGTTGTCCAGCAGCCCATCGCTCAGGCAGGCAAACAGGCCGGGCAGCGTGCTGTAGGCCACCGTCTGCGCGCCGCGCGCATGCCAGGCATTGAACGGACTGCTGGCGATGCTCTGCGGAGCGACGACCCAGGCTTCCCGATCAAACCCCCGGAACAGCGGCGGGTGCTCGAAGAGCTGTGCGGGCAGATCGGCCGGGGCCACCGTGGGCGGTCCCTGGCGCGGCGTCAGCGGCAGGATGGCGAGCGTCTGGTCGATCTCGTCCATGTGCATGTGCCAACCGGTCAGGCCGTGCTGGGCCGGGGCAAGACCGCTCATGAAGGTGGTGATCGCGCTCGCCGTAGTCGATGGAAAGACGGAAGTGAGGCTGCCCAGCACGTGCTGCTGCAGATACGGGCTGGCCGTGTGCCTGCCCAGCGTGCGCAGGCCCATTCCGTCGATGACCAGGAGAACGATGTGCCGGGCGCGCGCCAGCAATGTCGCTGGAAGCTGCGCCTGCTGCGGGTAGAGGCCTGGCGGCGCGCCGCAGGCGGTGGCGATGCTCTGCATCAGGTTGACGATGCCGCCGCCGGCATAGTCGGGCAGGAGAGTGGCGCTCATGATCGGGCCATTCTACGCCAAGCAAGCGCGGCGGCGCAGGCGCTGGCCGATTGTGCGCGGCGGCTTCGTTCGCCGCGCGCTCGACGACGCGCCGGCCGCGCTCGTCGGCCAGGCTGCGCCGGTCATCGTGCATCGCCGACCATCGGCGGCGCCTGCGCGGCGTCGGCGCGAACGAAGCGGATCAGGCCGCTCGTCTTGTCTTCGACGCGGAGCAGGCGCCCGCTGCGTTCGAGCCGATTGAGGTGCGCGATCGCTTCGCCCATGGCAAACATCGTCTGATGCGTATCGAGGTCGCGCGGAAACAGCGTCATCAACAACTCGGCAGCGCTGCGCGGCGTCGAACAGTTGGCCGCGAGCAGCGCCAGACGTTCCTCATGGTGCGCGTGCAGCGCCTGCACGCGACCCTCGATGCCATGGAAAGGCAGGCCATGGGAGGGCAGAACGAGCGTGTCACGCGGCAACTCGCGATAACGGTCGATCGAGGCCAGGTAATCGGCCAGCGAGTCGGCCTTCGGCGTCACCGCGAAGACGCTGATGTTGGTCGAGATCTTGGGCAACAGCATGTCGCCCGAAATGAGCACGCCGAGATCCGGGCTGTAAAGCGCCGCGTGCTCCGGCGAATGGCCGTAGCCGACGCGGACCTGCCAGCGCGCACCGCCGATGCGCAGTTCGTCGCCGGCGAAGAGGCGCTGGTAGTCGGTCGGAATCGCCGGTACGCCACGGTTGTACGCGCCGCTGCGCCGGGCGAGCGCGGCACAGCGCTCTTCGTCCAGCCCGTGTGCGCGAAACTGGCGCAACATCGGCTGATTGCCGTGCCCGGCAACTTCGTGCCAGACGGCGTGCGCGGTCAGGTACTCGCCGGCCGTCATGCACAGCGGCGCGCCGGTCATCGACTGCAACCAGGCGGCGAGGCCAAGATGGTCCGGGTGGAAGTGCGTGACGATGATGCGCGAGATGCGCGGACTCGGCAGCTCAGGTGCCAGCCGGGCGAGAATCTGCTGCCAGCAATCCTTCACCGCGTCGAGCGCAAAGCCGGTATCGACGATCACCCAGGCGTCGCCGTCGGCGAGCAGCCAGAGATTGATGTGGTTCAGGGCAAAAGGCAGCGGCATGCGCAACCAGAGGATGCCGGGCGACACCGCCAAGGTCTCGCCGGCGGCTGGCGGTGCGGCAAATGGGTAAGCAGGCAACATCGGTCAAAGGCTTTCGCGGCGGATTGTAAAAAGCGCTGAACTCTATAAACTTGCCGAACCGCAGCGGCTCGTCGGCGGCTGCGCGCTGGTCGCCGCGCTGGCATTGTACGTGATCCAACTCCTACCGGCCGTGCCTTGCCGCAGCCGGACGCAGCTTCGCCACTCGAAAGCAGACCGATGCACAAAGCTCAGGACCCGCATTTTGCCGAACGCGTCCGCGCCAGTTTTGCGCGCCAGTCGGCAATGCGCTTGATCGGTGCCAGCATGGCGGTGGTGGAAGCCGGCTATACCGAGATCCACCTGCCCTTCAGGCCGGAGATCACGCAGCAGCATGGCTTCATTCACGGCGGTGTCGTCGGCATGATTGCCGATTCCGCCGCCGGCTACGCGGCGAGCACGCTGACCGCCAGCGAGACCGGCGTGCTCACCGTCGAGTACAAGCTCAACCTGCTTGCCCCGGCCGACGGCCAGTTGTTGATTGCCGAAGGATCGGTCGTGCGCTACGGGCGGACGCTGATCGTCACCCGGGCCGAAGTCTTTGCCGTCAAGCACGGCAAGAAGAACCTCTGCGGCCTGATGCAGCAAACGATAATCGCCGTGCACGGCAAGAAGGAAACAGCCAGCCCCTAACCCAGACAAGGAGCGACCGACATGCAATACCCGAGCCTGAACTTTGCCCACGGCGAAACGATCGACATGCTGCGCGCCAGCGTGCAGAGTTTTGCTGCTGCCGAGATTGCTCCGCGCGCCGAAGCGATCGACCGGGCGAACCTCTTTCCGGAGGATCTGTGGCGCAAACTGGGCGACATGGGTTTGCTCGGAATCACCGTCGAAGAGGAATACGGCGGTAGCGGGCTGGGTTACCTGGCGCACATCGTCGCCATGGAAGAAATCTCGCGCGCTTCGGCCAGCGTCGCGCTGTCGTACGGCGCGCACTCCAACCTCTGCGTCAATCAGATTCGCCGCAACGGCACCGCCGCACAGAAGGAAAAATACCTGCCGCGACTGGTTTCCGGCGAGCACGTGGGTGCGCTCGCGATGTCGGAGGCGAACGCCGGTTCGGACGTCGTCAGCATGCAGTTGCAGGCCGAACGCCGCGCCGATCGCTTCATACTGAACGGCAGCAAGATGTGGATCACCAACGGCGGCGATGCCGACACGCTGGTCGTCTATGCGAAGACCGATAGCAGCGCCGGCGCGCGCGGCATCACCGCCTTCATCATCGAAAAGGGGATGAAGGGCTTTTCCTGTGGAACCAAGCTCGACAAGCTCGGCATGCGCGGCTCGAACACGTATCCGCTCTTTTTCGACGACTGCGAAGTGCCGGTCGAGAACGTTCTCGGGCAGGTCGACGGTGGCGTGCGCGTGCTGATGAGCGGACTCGATTACGAACGCGCCGTGCTCGCCGGCGGCCCGCTCGGACTGATGGCGGCGGCGCTCGATCTGGTTCTCCCCTACGTGCACGACCGCCGGCAGTTCGGCCAGGCGATTGGCGAATTCCAGCTCATGCAGGGCAAGCTGGCCGACATGTACACCACGTTCAACGTCTGCCGGGCCTACGTCTACGCCGTTGGCCAGGCCTGCGACCGCGGCGAGACGACGCGCAAGGATGCCGCGGGAGCGATTCTCTATGCCGCGGAAAAGGCGACATGGATGGCCGGCGAAGCGATCCAGACGCTGGGCGGCAACGGCTACGTCAACGAGTATCCGGCCGGCCGGCTATGGCGCGACGCAAAACTCTACGAGATCGGCGCCGGCACCTCGGAGATTCGCCGCATGCTGATTGGCCGCGAGCTCTTCGGCGAAACCCTATGAACCACTGGCGCGCGGCCGGCAAGGCTGTCGCCGCGTCAACCTCACGCACGCAAGTCAAAGCATGAAAGTCACCTTACGCACGCTCACCCCCGACGACACTGACGCGCTCGACCAGGTGCGTCAGTTCTTTCGCAACTACGCCGCATGGCTTGGCGTAGACCTCTGTTTTCAGGGTTTCGACGAGGAACTGGCAACGCTGCCGGGGGCCTACTCGGCGCCCGGTGGCTGCCTGTACTACGCTGAGCTCGACGGTCGGCCGGCCGGCTGCGTCGGCATTCGGCCTTTCTCCGGTGGCCTCTGCGAAATGAAGCGGCTCTACGTCGAGCCGGCGCTGCGCGGCTACGGGATCGGTCGCGACCTGACGCTGGCAGCGATCAGAATGGCCAAGGACAGCGGCTATCGCAAGCTGCTGCTCGACACACTGCCGTCGATGCGCTTTGCCGTCAAGCTCTACCGCGAGATGGGCTTCAAGGAGACGCCGGCGCACTACCAGACGCCGCTCGAAGGAACGATGTTTCTCGCCCTCGATCTGGAGAACTGGTCCGAGGAAGAAGTCGCCAACGAGAACCTCTTCCACCTGTTCGACTTCAACCGTGCGTGGTCGAGCCGGATGCAGGAAATCAACCCGGACTACTTCGTCAAGCTCTCGCAGTTGCAGACGCCGGCCTACCTGTGGATCGGCTGCTCCGACTCACGCGTTCCGGCCAACGAAATCGTCGGTCTGCTGCCGGGCGAGTTGTTCGTTCATCGCAATGTCGCCAATGTCGTCGTGCACACCGACCTCAACTGCCTGTCGGTCATCCAGTTCGCGGTCGACGTGCTCAGGGTCAGGCACATCATGGTCGTCGGCCATTACGGCTGCGGCGGCGTCAAGACGGCGCTCAATCGCGAACGCGCCGGCCTGGTCGACATCTGGCTGCGCCACGTCCGTGACGTGCACGAGAAGCATCTGGCGCTGATCGATGGTTTGCCGGCGGAAAGGCGGCACGATCGCCTGTGCGAACTGAACGTCCTCGAACAGGTCGCCAACGTCTGCCAGACCTTTGTCGTCCAGGACGCCTGGGCACGCGGCCAGCCGCTCACCGTCCATGGCTGGATCTACGGCTTGCAGGACGGGCTGATGCGCGATCTCGGGTTCACCGTACACCGCTGTGCTGACCTGCCCGGCCAATACGCCGCCGCGCTCGAGGCGCTGCCGCGTTGAAGCGCGCGCGCTGGCCAGCCTGCCAACTGCGACGGGCGGCGTTCGTGCGCGCGGCGGCCGGACGGTCAGCGCTGCGCTGCCCGTCCGGCCGCCGCGCGGCTGCGTTGAACGTGCAGCCGGCACCGGTGGTGGGCGCAGCGACCTACCTGAAACTCTTCGCCACGGCGCTCGTCTGGGGAGCTACCTGGATCGCCGGCCGGGTCGCGGTCGGTGAAGCCTCGCCCTTGACCGTCGCCAGTTGGCGCTTCCTGCTCGCCACGCTCGCGCTCGGCGCGCTGGTCGTCGTGCGCGAGGGCCGCCCGCGCTGGTCGCGCGCCGACTGGCTGACGCTGGCGGCCCTCGGCGCAAGTGGCATCTTCCTGTATAACCTGTGCTTTCTCTACGGCCTGCAACTGATCGAAGCCGGGCGCGGAGCGCTCGTCGTCGCACTCACGCCGGCCGTCATTGCCACCGGCGACTGGCTGCTCTTCGGCGCTCCGATGTCGGCCGGCAAGGCCGCCGGGATCGGCATCGCCATGTTCGGCTGCCTCGTCGTCGTCACCAACGGCAACCCGCATCTACTCCTCGCTGGCCAGATCGGTCTCGGCGAATGGCTGATCATCGGCTGCAGCATCCTCTGGGCGGTTTATACTTTCATCGGACGGCGCGGAACCGGTTCGCTTTCGCCGCTGGCGATGACCTTCGGCGCCAGCCTCACCGGCTGGCTGATGTTGAGCGGCGCCGCGCTGTTCGAGGGTTCGCTCTTCGCCGTCGGCCAGACGACCTGGCGCGGGTGGATCGCGGTCGCTTTCCTCGGCCTTTGCGGCACCGCGCTTGCCTTCACCTGGTACGCCGAAGGCGTGCAGCGAATCGGCGCCACACGCTCGGCGGCGTTCATCAACCTGGTTCCGTTGAGTGCCGTCATTCTCGGTGCGCTACTCCTCGACGAGCGCCTGAGCCTGGCGGTACTCGTCGGCGGCGCATTGGTCATCACCGGCGTCATCATCACCAATCGAGCCGCTGCGTCCCGCGCAACGGCGGCCAACAGCAAGGAGAAAACGGCATGATCTTGACTCAGGAACAGGAAATGATTCGGGCGTCGCTGCGCGATTTTGCGCAGGACAGGCTTGCCCCCTTCGCCGCCGAGTGGGACCGCAACCACACTTTTCCGGCCGAAGCCCTGCGCGAGCTGGGCGAACTCGGCGCACTCGGTATGGTGGTCCCCGAGGAATGGGGCGGCGCCGGCATGGACTACATGTCGCTCGTCCTGGTGATCGAGGAAATTGCCGCCGGCGACGGCGCCACCTCGACCATCGTCAGCGTGCAGAACTCGCTGGCCTGCGGCATCACGATGAAGTATGGCAGCGACGAGCAGAAGGAAAACTGGCTCAAACCGCTGGCCCGTGGCGAGATGCTCGGCTGCTTCTGCCTGACCGAGCCGCACACCGGTTCGGACGCAGCAGCGATCACGACGCGTGCCGAGCGCGACGGCGACCACTTCATTCTGAACGGCGTCAAGCAGTTCATCACCACCGGAAAGTACGCGCAAGTGGCGATCGTCTTCGCGGTCACCGACAAGTCGGCCGGCAAGAAAGGCATTTCGTGTTTCCTCGTACCCACCGACACGCCGGGTTACATCGTCGCCCGGATCGAGGAAAAGATGGGTCAGCGTGCTTCCGATACGGCGCAGATCCTGTTCGAGGACTGCCGCATCCCGGCCACCTGCCTGCTCGGCAAGGAGGGCGACGGCTACCGCATCGCGCTCTCCAACCTGGAAGCCGGCCGCATCGGCATCGCCGCCCAGTCGGTCGGCATGGCGCGCGCCGCTTTCGAAGCGGCAGTACAGTACGCCAAGGAACGCGAAACCTTCGGCAAGCCGATCATCGAACATCAGGCGGTGAGCTTCCGTCTGGCCGACATGGCAACGCAGATCGACGCCGCCCGCTTGCTGGTATGGCGCGCCGCGACTTGCAAGGATGCCGGCCAGCCTTGCCTGAAGGAAGCGTCGATGGCCAAGATGTTCGCCTCGGAAATGGCCGAAAGAGTGTGCTCAGACGCCATCCAGATCCTCGGCGGCTACGGCTACGTCAGCGACTTCCCGGTCGAGAGAATCTATCGCGACGTACGCGTCTGCCAGATTTATGAAGGCGCCAACGACATTCAGCGTCTGGTGATCGGGCGCGCTGTTGCCGAGGCCTGAGCCAGGCGCACTGGCCGACGCGTGCGTCCGACGCGGCGCCGGCTTGCCGAGCAAAGAACTGATCAGCGGAGGACTAGCCCATGTCGAACCCCATCGAATTCTATTTTGACTTCTCGTCGCCGTACGGCTACCTGGCTTCGGAGAAGATCGACGAACTGGCCGCACGCTTTGCCCGCAAGGTGCTGTGGCGGCCGGTCCTGCTCGGCGTGATCTTCCGGGCGACCGGCGGCGCGCCGCTGACCACCTTGCCGCTCAAGGGAAGATACTCGCTGCACGACTTTTCGCGTTCGGCGCGCTTCCTCGGCGTGCCCTACGTGCAGCCGGAGAAGTTCCCGCTGCCGACGCAGCAGGCGGCGCGCGCCTACTATTGGTTGCACGATCAGGATTGCGCTGCGGCGCGCGCCTTTGCCCACGCCGTCTACCGCGCGTTCTTTCGTGATGGGCGCGACGTTTCCGAAACCGGGCTGGTCCTCGAACTGGCCGCCCAGCAGGGCGCCGATCGCGCTACACTGGCGGCGGCGCTCGAAGGTGCGGAACTCAAGGAGCGCCTGAAAGCCGAGAACGACGCCGCGCTGCAGAAAGGCGTTTTCGGCTCGCCCTACATCGTCGTCGACGGCGAACCCTTCTTCGGCGCCGACCGCCTGCCGCAGATCGAGCGCTGGCTCGCCACTGGAGGTTTTTGATGCCGCTTCTGCCGACGCAGGTCGATTCGCGCAGCGCCGAATTCAAGGCGAACGCCGCGGCGATGACGCAGGTCGTCGCCGACCTGCGCTCGACCATCGCGACGATTGCTCTCGGCGGTCCGGCGACGGCGCGCCAGAAGCACCTGGCGCGCGGCAAGCTGCTCGCGCGCGAACGGGTCAACGCTTTGATCGATCCCGGTTCGCCTTTCCTCGAACTGTCGCAGCTCGCCGCCTACGGCATGTACGGCGAGGCGCACCCTTTCGAGGTCCCGGCAGCATCGCTGATTACCGGCATTGGTCGAATCAATGGCGTCGAATGCATGATCGTCGCCAACGACGCGACGGTGAAAGGGGGAACCTACTATCCGCTGACCGTCAAGAAACACCTGCGCGCGCAGGAAATCGCCGGCGAGAACCGCCTGCCGTGCGTCTATCTGGTCGATTCCGGCGGCGCTTTCCTGCCGATGCAGGATGAGGTCTTCCCTGACCGGGAGCATTTCGGGCGCATTTTCTACAATCAGGCGAATCTGTCGGCGGCCGGCATTCCGCAGATCGCTGCCGTCATGGGTTCGTGTACCGCGGGCGGCGCGTATGTGCCGGCGATGTGCGACGAATCGATCATCGTCAAGGAACAGGGAACGATCTTTCTCGGCGGGCCGCCGCTGGTCAAGGCGGCGACCGGCGAGGTGGTGAGCGCCGAAGACCTGGGCGGTGCCGACGTGCATACGCGCGTCTCGGGCGTCGCCGACCATTTCGCCGAGAACGACGCGCATGCACTGGCGATCGCCCGGCGCATCGTCGCTCACCTGAACTGGCGCAAACAGCCGCCACTCAAGCTCTGCGAGCCGCGCCCGCCGCTTTATCCGGCCGACGAGATCTATGGCGTCATCCCCTGCGACACGCGGCGACCTTTCGACGTGCGCGAGATCGTCGCGCGTCTGGTCGACGGTTCGGAATTCGACGAGTTCAAGGCGCGCTACGGGACGACCATCGTCTGTGGTTTCGCGCATCTCTGGGGCTATCCGCTGGGCATCGTCGCGAACAACGGGATTCTGTTTTCCGAGTCTTCGCTGAAGGCTGCGCATTTCATCGAGCTCTGTGCGCAGCGCGGCATCCCGCTGCTCTTTCTGCAGAACATCACCGGCTTCATGGTTGGCCGCAAGTATGAAAACGGCGGCATCGCACGCGACGGAGCGAAGATGGTGACGGCGGTCGCCTGTGCGCGCGTGCCCAAGTTCACCGTGATCATTGGCGGATCGTTCGGCGCCGGCAACTACGGCATGTGCGGTCGCGCCTACTCGCCGCGTTTCCTCTGGATGTGGCCGAACGCGCGCATTTCGGTAATGGGCGGCGAGCAGGCAGCGAACGTCCTGGCGACCGTGCGCCGCGACGGCATCGAAGCCGCCGGCAAGCGCTGGGACGCGCAAGAGGAGGAAGCGTTCAAGGCGCCCATTCGCGCCCAGTACGAGGCGCAGGGTCATCCCTACTACGCCAGCGCGCGCCTCTGGGACGACGGCGTGATCGACCCGGCCGACACCCGCCGCGTCGTCGGCCTGGGTCTCTCGGCGGCGCTCAACGCGCCGGCCGAGCCGACGAGATTCGGCGTTTTCCGGATGTAGGAGCGAGCGATGAGCGAGTATCAATCGATCACCAGCGAGGTCGACGGCAACGTCGGCATCCTGACGCTCAACAAGGGCGATCGGCACAATGCCTTCGACGAGCAGTTGATTGCCGAACTGACCGATGGACTGCGCGAGATGGAGGCAGATCAGCGCGTGCGGGCGGTCGTCCTCTCGTCGACTGGCAAGAGCTTCTGCGCCGGCGCCGACCTCGAATGGATGCGGCGCGCCGCCGGCTATTCGCACGAGGAGAATCTGCGCGACGCGCACCGCCTGGCACGCTTGCTGTCCACCTTGAACGAGCTGGCCAAACCGACGATCGCGCGCGTTCAGGGGCCGGCTTACGGCGGCGGAGTTGGCCTGATCGCGGCCTGCGACATTGCGCTCGGCACCTACGACGCGTCCTTTGCGTTGAGCGAGGTGCGCCTGGGCATCGTTCCGGCGGTGATCAGCCCCTACGTCCTGGCGGCGATCGGCGAGCGCTGCAGCCGCCGCTACATGCTCACCGCTGAATCGTTTTCAGCCGCCGAAGCGTACCGCATCGGCCTGCTGCACGAACTTGTTCCGGGTGAGGAACAACTCGACGAAGCCATCGCCGAGATCCTCGACCGCCTGCTGGCCAACAGCGTGGCCGCGCAGGCCGAGTGCAAGGCGCTGATCCGTATCGTGGCCGGGCAACCGATAGACGAGCAGACGAGGGAAGACACCGCCCAGTGCATTGCGCGCGTGCGCGCCAGTCCCGCCGGCCGGGAAGGGATCGCGGCCTTTCTCGAAAAGCGCAAGCCCCATTGGAATGGCGACTGAGAGGCAGCGGATGTTCACCAAGATACTGATTGCCAATCGCGGCGAAATCGCCTGCCGGATCGTGCGCACGGCGCGCCGGCTGGGCGTGCGCACGGTCGCCGTCTACTCGGAAGCCGACGTCAATGCGCGCCACGTCCGCCTGGCCGACGAAGCTGTGTGCATCGGGCCGGCGAGCGCGCGCGAATCCTACCTGGTCGGCGAACGAATCATTGACGCGGCGCAGCGAACCGGCGCCCAGGCGATCCACCCCGGTTACGGCTTTCTCTCCGAAAACGACCAGTTTGCCGAGGCCTGCGCCGCCGCCGGAATCGTTTTCATCGGGCCGCCAGCCGCGGCGATCCGCGCCATGGGTTCGAAATCGGCGGCAAAAACGCTGCTCGCTGCCGCCGGCGTTCCGCTCACCCCGGGCTACCACGGCGCGAACCAGGAAGGCGACTTCCTCCGCCGCCAGGCCGATGCGCTCGGTTATCCGGTGCTGATCAAGGCAGCCGCGGGCGGTGGCGGCAAGGGAATGCGGCTGGTCGAAGCGAGCGACGATTTTCCCGCCGCACTGGCCTCGTGCCAGCGTGAAGCGGCGTCGTCGTTCGGTTCGCAGGAAGTGCTGATCGAGAAATACCTGCGCCGCTCGCGGCATATCGAGATCCAGGTCTTTGCCGACACGCTGGGCAATTGCGTTTACCTTTTCGAACGCGACTGTTCGGTCCAGCGCCGCCACCAGAAGGTGCTCGAAGAAGCGCCGGCTCCCGGCGTGACGCCGGCGCAGCGCGCGGCGATGGGCCAGGCCGCGGTCGATGCGGCGCGCGCCGTCGGTTACGTCGGCGCCGGAACGGTCGAATTCATCGTTGGCGAGGGTTTCGCGCGCGAGGGCATCTTCTACTTCATGGAAATGAATACGCGCCTGCAAGTCGAGCACCCGGTGAGCGAGATGATCACCGGGCAGGACCTCGTCGAATGGCAGTTGCGCGTGGCCTGTGGCGAAGCCTTGCCCTTGCGCCAGGAACAACTGGAAATTCGCGGGCACGCGCTGGAAGCGCGCGTCTATGCGGAAAATCCGGCGCAGGAATTCCTGCCCTCGACCGGGCGCCTGGTGCACCTGGTACCGCCGGCCGAGAGCCTGAACGTGCGCGTCGATACCGGCATCGAACAGGGCGACGAGATTACCCCGTATTACGACCCGATGATCGCCAAGCTGATCGTCTGGGACGTCGACCGGCACGCTGCGCTGGCGCGCATGCGCCAGGCCCTCGCCGATTACCGTATCGTCGGCGTAACGACGAACATCGACTTCCTCTCGCGCCTGGTCGCCTGCCCGGCGTTTGCCGACGCCGACCTCGACACCGGTTTGATCGAGCGCAGCCGCGAGTTCCTTTTTCCGGCCGAGGCGGCTCCACCGCGCAACGTCTTCTTCGTCGCGGCGGTCGCCGGTCTGCTGCGCGAGCAGGCAGCGGCCATCGCGCGCGCCGGGCAAAGCGGCGACCCGTGGTCGCCGTGGAGCCTGCACGACGGCTGGCGGCTCAACCTGCAGCCGCGCCGGACGCTGACCTATCGCGCTGGCGATGCGCACTACGAAGTCGTCGTCGCCTACGAAGCGGACGGCTGGCGCCTGACGCTGGACGGTGAATCGGTCGTCGCGCGCGGCCGTTTTCTCGAGCGCGGGCGCTTCGCCGGGCAACTCGCCGTCGAACTCGACGACCGCCGCCTGGTCGCCAGCGTCGTTGCCGTCACCGAAAAGAATGAACAGAAGCGGCACGTTTTCCTGAATGGAACGAACTACGTCATCATGCGCGACGACCCGCTGCACCTGGTCGAAGCCGGCGGTACGCAGGGCGGCCGCCTGACGGCGCCGATGCCGGGCAAGGTGATCGCGCTGCTCGCTGCCAGCGGCCAACGGGTGAATAAAGGAGCGCCGCTGCTCATTCTCGAAGCGATGAAGATGGAGCACACCATCACCGCACCGGCCAACGGCGAGGTCAAGGCATTCCACTACGCCGCCGGCGACCAGGTGGCTGACGGTGCCGAACTCGTCGACTTCGCCCCCGAGCCATGAGCGGCGGTTTCCCCGAGCGGGTCAGGCTGGTCGAGGTCGGACCGCGCGACGGCCTGCAGAACGAAGCGCAGATCGTCCCGACGCCGGTCAAGCTCGAACTGATCGAACGTCTGAGCGAAGCCGGGCTGACGACGATCGAAGTCACGTCTTTCGTCTCGCCGCGCTGGATACCGCAAATGGCCGACCAGAAGACGCTGCTGGAAGCGCTGCTGGCCAGCCCGCGCCGGCGGGCCGGCGTATCGTATCCGGTCTTGACGCCGAACCTGAAAGGCTTCGATGCCGCGCTTGCCGCTGGTGCGCAGGCGGTGGCTGTCTTCGCCGCCGCCTCGGAAGCTTTCTCGCAGAAGAACATCAACTGCAGCATCGGCGAGAGCCTGAAGCGGTTCGCCAGCGTCATCGATGCGGCGAGCGCGCTGGATATCCCGGTGCGCGGTTACGTCTCGTGCGTCGTCGCCTGTCCCTACGAAGGGCCGATCGACGCGCAGCAGGTCGCCACGGTCGCCCGCGCTCTGTACGACATGGGGTGCTGCGAGGTCTCGCTCGGCGACACGATCGGCGCCGGCACACCGGCATCGGTGCAGCGGATGATCGAGGCCTGCGCCAAGGTCGTGCCGCTCGAGCAGCTCGCCGGCCACTACCATGACACCTACGGCATGGCGGTGGCCAATGTCTATGCCTCGCTCGAACTCGGCATGCGCGTTTTCGACGCTTCGGTCGGCGGACTCGGCGGCTGCCCGTACGCGCCCGGCGCGAGCGGCAACGTGGCGAGTGAAGACGTCGTTTTCCTCTTGCACGGCCTGGGCATCGAGACCGGCATCGACCTCGACAAACTGGTGTTGACCGCCGAGTACATTGCTCAGCAACTCGGCCGCCAGCCCGGCTCGCGCGTCGCGCGCGCAGTGCTCGCCCGGCGCCGCGCGGCGTCCACCGATTGAGGCAAGGCGAGCGCTGCCCGACGGAAAGGATACGACATGACGCAACCCGTCGCCTCGCCGTGCATCAGTGTCTGCCAGATGGACGAACAGATCGGCCTGTGCATTGGCTGCTTCCGGACGATCGAGGAAATCGCTTTCTGGAGTCGCCTGTCCGACGATCAGCGCCTGCAGGTTCTGGTCGCCGTCGAGCGCCGGCGCGGCGAACACGATCCACACGGGTGCTCGACCGGCGGCGACCTGCGCGGCGAATGCGAGCGCGAGGCATGAGCAGCAATAACGACGACTACCTGTGCGTCGGAATCTGCATGGCCGATCCCGATTCCGGCTATTGCCTCGGTTGCGGACGACCGCCCTTGCCGGTCGCTGGCGACCAGCCGGCGATCGTCGCCGAGGTGATGCCGCCTGCGCCCGCACGCGAAGAGGCGCCCGCGGCCAGTCCAGCCAGTCCGCCCGGCCAGCACTGATGCTGCCGAGCAATCTGCTCGTCTTCGAACGCGGCTGGCTGTCGTCGAACAACATCCTCTTCCTGGAGGGCGAGAACGCCACGCTGATCGACAGCGGTTACGTCAGCCAGGCAGAGCAGACCGTCTCCCTGGTCGCGCACGCACTTGCCGGCCGACGACTGGCGCGTCTGCTTAACACCCACTCGCACTCCGACCACATCGGCGGCAACGCGGCTCTTGGCCAGGCTTTCGGCTGCCGGATCATCGTCCCACAAGGCATCGACGCGACGATCGCCGAATGGAACGAAGAAGCCCTGCTGCTCTCGCCGCTTGGCCAGTCCGCGGCGCGCTTCGCGCATCACGCTACGATCGCCGCTGGCGACGAGATCGAACTCGGCGGACTGAACTGGCGTGCGATCGCCGTGCCTGGCCACGACATCGACGCACTCGCGTTTCATAACGCCGAGCGACGCCTGCTGATCTCCGGTGACGCCCTCTGGCGCAATGGCTTCGGCGTCGTCTTTTCCGAACTGCTCGGACATCCCGAGGATGCCGGCGGACTGCCAGCCACGCGCCAGACGCTGGACACGCTGGCCGGGCTGGCGATAGATGCCGTCATCCCCGGCCATGGCGCCCCCTTTGTCGAGGT
>NZ_JAVMKF010000218.1:0-3490 GCF_031732815.1 Accumulibacter sp.
CACGCCTGGCGGAAGAACTCGTCCTCTGGATGAACCCGCGTTTCGGCTTCATCCGCATCGCCGATCGTTTCTGCACCGGCAGCTCGATCATGCCGCAGAAGAGGAACCCGGACGTGCCCGAACTCGCGCGCGGCAAGAGCGGTCGCGTCTTTGGCCATCTGATCGCCTTGCTCACCCTGATGAAAGGCCAGCCGCTGGCTTACAACAAGGACAATCAGGAAGACAAGGAGCCGCTCTTCGATACCGTCGACACGCTGACCGACACCCTGCGCGTCTTTGTCGAACTGATCCCGGGAATCGCCACGCAGCCCGCCAACATGCGCGAGGCTTTGCTTCAGGGATACGCCACGGCAACCGATCTGGCCGATTACCTGACCCGCCGTGGCCTGCCTTTCCGTGATGCGCACGCCGTGGTCGGCCGCGCCGTGCGGCGCGCGGAAGAACTGGGGGTCGATCTGGCACAGCTCCCGCTGGCCGAACTGCAGGCCTTTTCTCCTCTGGTCGAGGATGACGTCGATCAACTGCTGAGCATCGACGGCTCGCTGGCCGCACGCCAGCACCCGGGTGGAACGGCGCCCACACAGGTGCTGGCGGCGATTGCCCGCGCCCGCCGCGCGCTGCCTGACGCAACTGATCGCGCTGATGGATAAGATGGACAAGATCGGCAAATACGAACTGCTCTGCGAGATCGGACGCGGGGCAACCTCGACGGTACACCTGGCGCACGATCCCTTCACACAACGTCGGGTGGCGATCAAGATGGCTTTTCCGGGCGTTCTCAAGGACCCCGTGCGCGGCCGGCTGTATTCGCACCAGTTCCTCAACGAAGCAGCGCTCATCGGCAAACTGCAGCACCCGCACATCGTGCAGACGCACGACGCAGTGGTCGACGACAATATCTGCTATATCGTCATGGAGTACGTTCCGGGCGGAACGCTGGAAGCCGTCTGCACGCCGGACCGTCTGCTGCCGATCGAACGCGTCGTCGAGATCATCTTCAAGTGTACGCGCGCGCTCGACTTCGCCGTACACGCCGGGATCATTCATCGCGACATCAAGCCGGCGAACATCCTGTTTGCCAGCACCGATCCGCTGCTCGGCGACATCAAGGTTTCCGACTTCGGCGCTGCCATCACCGGCGCGCCCGATCGTACGCTGGTCCTGGGCATCGGCTCGCCAGCCTACATGTCGCCACAGCAGGTAAAGGAGCAGACGCTCGACCAGCAGACCGACATCTATTCGCTCGGCGTCGTCATGTACCAGTTGCTCACCGGGCGACTGCCGTTTCAGGCGCGCAACAGCTACGACATGATCTATCAGATCATCAACAGCGAACCGGCCAGGCCATCGTCATTGCGCAGCGGTATCCCGCCGGCGCTGGAAGCGATCGTCGCGCGCGCCATGCACAAGGACGTCGGGGCGCGCTACGCAAGCTGGCCGGAGTTCTCGCACGATCTGGCGCGCACCTTCCGCGAGCGGCAACTGACGATGGCGCGCGATCAGCTCGCTGATTCGGAGAAGTTCGACACGCTGCGTTCGTTTCCCTTTTTTGCTGCGTTTTCCGACGTCGAAATCTGGGAAGCGCTGCGTTTCGCGCGCTGGAGCACAGTCGCCCCGGGCAGCGCGGTGATCCGGGACGGAGAAGCGGGCGATTGCTTCTTCTTCGTTGCCGAAGGCGAATTGAAGGTACTCAAGAACGGCGTGATTCTCGACGTGCTGTCGAGCGGCGACTGCTTCGGCGAAATGGCGGTGCTCGGCAACGCCGCTGCGCGGCGCGCGGCCGATATCATCACGCTGACCGAAGTCAAGCTGGTGACGATCACCGGAGAAGCACTGCGCAAATCGTCCGATGCCTGCCGCATGCATTTCTACCAATCCTTCCTGACCGTCCTCAGCCAGCGTCTGACCTCGGCCAACATTCGCCTGGTCTCGTTCTGACACGCCTTGCCGCGCGCGGCCGCGATCTGGCAGCGCGAGTCTTGCGGAGGCCCGAATGGCCTGCACCGCTCTCGGGCTAATGCCCGCAGAACGGCGCCACGCCGTCAAAACCGGCCAACTCCTGCTGCTGCTGGGTCGTCCGGACGATGCCGGTGGTGGCGTCGAAGAGTACTGAGAAACGCGCCACCTGGTTCCAGCTATCGCAGAAGCGCCACTCCCAGACCAACTCGTTGCGCGCCGGAAAATAGGCCGTCCATTGTGCCACCGGCGGACCAATCAGCCGCAGCACCGCGTCCTGGTTGCTGCGGCCCGCGACGATGCGCGCGAAGTGCTCGCTGTCGAGCACGCCTTGCCGGGCGCGCAGGCGGCCATCCGGCGCGATAAAAACCATGAACGTCTGCGTTCCCGCCGGGCCGCGGGCAAACGCCAGTTGCTCGCTCCCGTCGGCATCGCGCCAGGCAAGCGTCGGACTGCCCATCAGCGCCAGAACATCGGCCAGCGTCGACACCCCCGGTTGCAGCCCGCTACCGCTGTAGCCAGCACAGCCAACGAGCAGCAGCGCACCGGCGAGCAGTAGCGTGCAGCGCCGGCGCGCCCGCGCACGGCGCAAGCGGCCGACGGTTGCCGACAGGCAACGGCTAATGTATATTAGATTTTTCTTATTCAATGGAAGCCTCGACGATGAGCAAGTCTTTTTCCACCATCACGCACGATGTCTCGAAGGCACTGGGTACGCTACGCCACGACATTCCGGAAACCATCCAGGGTTTCAACGCTCTGGCCAAGGCAGCATTGTCGCCCGGCGTGCTTTCCGCCCTCGACAAGGAACTGATCGCGCTGGCGATCGGCGTCACCAGCCGCTGCGACGCTTGCGTCGGTTTTCACGTCAAGGCGCTGATCCGCCTCGGCGTCAGCCGCGAACAACTGATGGAAACCTTGGCCGTGTGCACCTACATGGGCGGCGGACCGGCGCTGATGTACGCCGCTGAAGCAGTGCGCGCCTACGAGGAATTCACCGCCGGCAAAGCGGCCGCTGGCGGTGCCTGAGCAGACCCGCGCCAAGCGCCAGGCCGCTGACCCGCACGCGCCAGGCGCGCAGCCAGGCCGGTTCAGCGCGCTGCTTCGCCGATGAAGATTTCGACCCGGCGGTTCATCGCGCGTCCGCCCGCCGTCGCGTTGTCGGCAACCGGCTGGCGCGCTCCACGGCCGTCGATCGCGATGCGGCTGCCACCGACACCGCGCGCCACCAGATAGTCGCGCGTCGCCGCCGCACGGTTCACCGAAAGCGGTTCGTTGATCGAGTCGCTGCCGGTGCTGTCAGTGTGGCCGATGATCCTGACCATCGTCACCGGGTGCTGCGCCAGGCTGGCGGCGAGACGATCGAGCACTGGCGCCATGTTCGGCTTGATGTCGGCGCGGCCCACGTCGAAGGAAACATCGCTGGGAATATCGAGTTTGAGCTGATTGTCGGTGGTCTGCGAGACGCCGACGCCGGTACCGCGTGTCGCCTGCTCCATCGCTGCCTTCTGCTGCTGCATGTGCTGCGACCACA
>NZ_JAVMKF010000219.1:0-3452 GCF_031732815.1 Accumulibacter sp.
GGAGCAGAACGACGACCAGTGGCTGGACGAACTGCAGGGCAAAACGGCGCAGCGGACCCTTCCGGGGTCTCGGCGTGATCCGGTTTTCGCCATGGACGGCGCGCCGCCCGATGACTTCGGCTTCGTCCAGGCCATCGGCGCAGCTAGCCGCCAGGCGCAGGGCCACCTCCTCTGCGGCAAGATAGTGCCAGGCCACCCGGGTCGATTCGTCGCGCATCGCTTTACTCAGTCCTCTGGCGCGTGGCGCACTCAAGGCTCGCTACTCGCTGTGGCTGCGCCGGCAAAGCGAGTCGTGCGAGGCGCCGCGCGAGCATGCGTGATTTCGATCATCATGGGGCACGCTATTCGACAGCAGATTCGGCTATGCTAGTCCAGCCTGGGCGAAGCCGCAAATCGCCCCGCCTGCGAAGCCTGTCGGCGAACTTTACATCGGGCCTGCTGCAGGCCCGTCATGCTCACCACAGAAGCATGCTTTAATGATATGTTATGTTCATGGTGCGAGATTTGCTTCAGGCGGTGGCGAATAACATGGAACAGTCTGCATGGTGACGAGGCCGCGGGTACGTCTGTTATGGATGGTCTTCGTCCAGGCGTTGGCGCTCGTCGGCAACGTACTGGCGACACCGATTGTCAGCGAGCCCTGGAACGCGGCGGACGAGATGTTTTTCGAGCCGGGCGAGAACGACGAGCCGGTTTTCTTCGATTCCAGTCACTCCGCCGATTTCGGCACCGAGCTTCCCGAGCTGGGGCTGAATTCGGACCTGCACAGGCGAGCGTCTCCGAATCCTTATCCTTCCTTGGGCAGTGGAGGACCGTCGCTCGATCGCTGGTTCGCGTCGCCGGCTGATGCCGGAGCAATGTCCGCGCGCTCCGCAAAGCTCGAGATGGAGCGGCGATCACTTCCCGCCCCGGCGACCGCCGGGCGCGAACGCGTGCTCCCTTCGGGAGAAGTGGCGAGTCAGGCCTTGGCGGCCGAGATGGGCGAGCCAATCGCGCAGACGGTGCGCGAGGTCGAGCGCTGGGTAGTCGAGGCGGTGGCCGAGGCGCTCGACGTGCGGCGGGGCGAGCGCGCCGGCCAGGTCAGCTTTTCGCTGGCTGGTGTCGAGGAACTGCAGTTGACCAGGAGTGAAGGCGGGCTGGCGCTAGGCTACGAAGGCAACACGCTGCTGGCTACCGAGCGCGCCAACGACATGGCCAGGCAAAGATCACTGGCGGCGGCGAGTGCGGCTTCGCCGGTGGCGAGTCAGGCGAGCGGTGGAATCGGTCTCATCGGGCAGTTGATCAACATGGTGAAGGATGCCGTCGAGTATCCGCTCTTCTGGATCGTCTGCGCTCTGCTGCTGGCCGGCAAGATCGCCTGGCTGGTCGCGCGCCGCATCAGCGCGAGCGAACGGCGTGAGCAGCGACGTTCGGCTTCGCACGGCAGGCACGAGCACCGATATTCGCAGGCGCGCAGCGTCCGCCTGCCGGCGGACCGCGGCGGGCGTCCGGTCGCCCATTAGCGTCGATCGGGCTGTCGGCCCGTCGCCCGGCCGCGTGCACGTTCGTTCGGCAAGTCAGAAGGCGAGCTGCAGTCGGACGCCGACGATGCTGGCGTGTGGCAGACTGAGGCCAGGGTTGAGGATGCGCTGGAACAAGGGCTGCAAGACGACGCCGGGCATGACCTGCGCCCGGTAGGCGATTTCCAGCACGCTTTCCGCTTCCGCCGCAAGTGACGAGCCGAGCGACTCCGCCAGGCCATGTCTGCCCTGAGCGCCGGCGTGCGCGCGCGTGACGGCGATGCCGAATGTGTCGTTGTCGCGCCCGGCGAAAGGTCCGCGCAGGCTGAGGCCAAAGCTCAGCGAGGAGTCGAGGTTGTTCGTCCGGCCGTCGGCAATGCCGTAGCGGAAGAATACCGCGACATCACGGTTTTCTCCGGGTACTCGGTAGAGCGTCTGCTCGGCGAGCAGGTAGGCGCCCCAATGGCGCGCCATCAGCGCCTCGCCGTCTGCCCCGATGGCAGCGATCTGCGCGAAGCGCGGGTTGAATCGCCACGCACCGACCGCCAGCTTGCTGATCGGCGCAAAGTCATCGCTCTTCTCGGTGGGGACAGTCGGCTGGTCGGCGAGCAGACCGGCCTTGGTCGGGCTGAAGCCCAGTTCGGCGATGAGCAGGCTGCCTGCGCCCTGCTGCCAGGTGATATGTGGTCCGACTTTTCCGATGCGCTCGCTGGGCACCGCTTGCGCCAGGGCCAGCATGGCATACCAGGCGGGGTCGGGCTCGAAGCGTAGGCGAGCACCATACGAACTCGTCGCGTACATCGGCGGTCCGGCGCGCGTGCCGAAGTCGCCCGCTTCGGCCGCCATGCCAAAAGACGGATGCAGAAAGATGCCGGAAGCGTCGGTGACGTAGAACTCGGTGTCCACCGGGTAAAGGCCAAGCCGCAGGGAAGCACGATCGTCAAGGAAGGACTGCTGCAACCAGGCGCGGAAGACGCCGGTCCGGTTGCGCGGAGCTTCAATGTTGTCACTGCCCATCAGGCTCCCGGCGTAAGGTCCGTTGAACGGGCCCCCGCTGTTGCCGATCAGTTGCAGGTAGGCCGCGCCACCCGGCCAGCCGACAAGCTTCTCGCCGTCCAGCCGCAGCACCAGATCGACGTGACCAAGATAGGCGCTGCCCCGGCGCAGACCGCCGCGCGTGTTGCGCAGCAGGTCGCCGGTGTAGGACAGGTCGATCTTGATGCCGGCATCCGACAGGCGTTGCCGGCGACCCTGCCAGTCGCCGGTCAAGGTGGTCTCGCGCCATTCGGTCGGCGTGTCGGCCATCTCCAGATGGCGCAGGCGATCCGTAGGTTCGTCGTCGGCAGCCGCCGGTTCGCTGCCCGGTGCTGCGCTCGCCTCGCCGGCTGCTGCGCTCGTCGAGGTCAGCCGACCCGCTTCGGCCGTGGCTGGGCCGGACAGGGGTAGCGACAACAGCGTGTAGACCAGGCAGGCGATTGGCCCAAGCTTGCCTTTGGTCTGCTTCGTCTTGTTTGCGTTCACTGGCTTCCTCATCGTTACTGGGTTTCGCTTTTTATCCGATTCCCCCCAGGCGCACAAGCGCTCAGCGTCCGCCGTCGGGGGTCGGTGGTCGGCGGCTATTGGCGTGGGCGCCGGCGCGGCGCCCTGCCGGCCAGTGCGGCTTGATCGGGTCGACCCGGGGGAGGGCAGCCTTGTCTGTCGCTTCCGGGTATACTGCGTCCAAGCCTAGTGGTTTCCGCGCTCAGCGGCCTTCGTTCTCTTCTCCTCACTTCGCCGGGAAGCCTATCATGCTGCAGAAGTCTGTCTCTTTCCCTGGGATTCAGGGTCCCCTTGTGACGATCGTCATGGACGGTTACGGTATCGCCAAGTCCGATGTCGGCAGCGCCATCGCGGCCGCGCGCAAGCCGACGCTCGATCGCCTTTTCGCCAACTATTCAAACATTACGCTGCGCG
>NZ_JAVMKF010000220.1:0-20259 GCF_031732815.1 Accumulibacter sp.
CTGACCGGCGTTCCCTCACCGCTTCCCTCACGGTGTCGCACCAACGGAGTCTGATTATGCCCCTTTTTCGTGAACTGACCGACCTGAACAAGCTGCGTCAGCTGATGGCCGCGTTCTACCAGGCGTTCCGGATTCCCCACGCGATTTCGGACGCCGATGGCGAATGGCTGGTAACGGAAGGCTGGGAAGATTGCTGCACGCGCTTCTTCCGTGTCAATCCCGAGTCGGAAGCCATCTGTCGGCGCAGCGATGCGCGCATCGTCAGCTTGCTGACGCCCAACGTGCATACCTGCAACACCTGCGACCACGGTCTGGAACATGTCGGGGCGCAGATCGTGATCGACGGCGAGCACGTGGCCACGTTCTGGCTGGGCCAGTTTTTCTATGCGCCGCCCGACATGGATTTCTATCGGGAGTACGGCGCACGCTTCGGCTTCCCGGAAAGCGAGTTTCTCGCCGCGATCAGGCATTGCCAGGTCACCAACCGCGAAAATATTGACCGCATGATGGATTATTTCATCAAGTTCTGCGAGTTCCTCGCCGAGGCGGGAATCCAGCATCACCAGGTGCGGAGCAA
This sequence comes from Accumulibacter sp., assembly GCF_031732815.1. Classification (GTDB taxonomy): domain Bacteria; phylum Pseudomonadota; class Gammaproteobacteria; order Burkholderiales; family Rhodocyclaceae; genus Accumulibacter. The sequence continues at coordinate 578 of NZ_JAVMKF010000220.1, forward strand.
GGAGGCTGAGATCCGCCAGATCAACGCCAATCTCGAACAGACGGTGATCAACCGAACGCGCGAACTGGAGAACGCCAAGAACGCCGCAGAATCGGCCAACCGGGCGAAATCGGTTTTCCTGGCCAACATGAGTCACGAATTGCGCACGCCGTTGAACGCCATCCTCGGCTTTACCGCGCTGATGCAGCGTGATGCCGTTCTGAGCGGCCGCGACCGCGAGCACCTGGACATCGTCAACCGCAGCGGCACGCACCTGCTGGGACTGGTCAACGACGTGCTCGACATGGCGAAGATCGAGGCTGGGCGAATCCAGTTGCAGATGGCACACTTCGATGTCGGCACGATGGTCGACGACCTGGTCAGCATGATGCGGCAACGCGCCCGGGAGAAAGGCCTGGAGTTGCGCCTGGAGCGCTCGGCAAGCGTTGCCCAGCATATCCGCGGCGACGAAACGAGGCTGCGACAGATCCTGGTCAACCTGCTCGGCAACGCCGTCAAGTACACGCAGACCGGCAGCGTGACGCTGCGCTTGGACGCTCGGACCGAGTCGGACCAGCCGCGCCTGCGGATCGAGGTCGAAGATACTGGCCCGGGAATCGCGCCGGAAGATCAGGCGCGGATCTTCGAACCTTTTGTCCAGGCCGGTCCGAGCGACGCGCAGAAAGGGACGGGGCTGGGGCTGGCCATCACGCGCCAGTTGGTCGAACTGATGGGCGGGCGGATCATGCTGAGCAGTCAACCTGGCCAGGGGAGCCGCTTCTGCTTCGAGCTGCCGGTCGAGTTTCCCGGCGAACTCGACGAAAGCGAGCTGGCCGACGCGCCGGCGGCTACTGGCGAAGTGCTCCGCCTGGCCCCCGAGCAACCCGAGTGGCGAATTCTGGTCGTCGAGGATCAGGCGGAAAACAGCCTGCTGCTGACTCGCCTGCTGGAGGATGCCGGTTTCCAGGTGCGCGCAGCCGCGAACGGCGCCGAGGGAATCCAATGTTACCAGCAATGGCGACCGCATTTCATCTGGATGGACTGGCGCATGCCGGTGATGGACGGGCTGGAGGCAACGCGGCGCATCCGGGCGCTCGCCGGTGGTGGGGAGACCCGGATTGTCGCGCTGACCGCCTCGGTTTTTGCCGATCAACGCAGCGCGCTGATCGCCGCCGGCATGGACGATGTCATCCACAAGCCGTTTCGTCCGCAGCAAATCTTTGCCTGTCTGGAGCACCTCCTCGGCGCTCGCTTCGTGCACCGGCCAAGCGAGCCAGCGGAGCACGCCGTGGCGCCCTCCCAGGCGCGCCGCGCGGGCCCGACCACACTGCCCACGCGGCTGCGCCGCGACCTCGCCGACGCCCTGCTGGCGCTCGACGCCGAGCGCATCGGCAGCCTGATCGGACAGGTAGCAGAGCGCAACGCAACCCTCGGCGAAGCCTTCTACCGCCATGCCAGCGCCTTCGATTACCTGGCGATCGAGCGGGCGCTGGACGATCTCGCGCGCAGCGAGGCAAGCGACACCTGAGCGATGAACGCTCTGGATCGACTTGTGCACCGAGACCTCGGGGATGCACTCACCCTGACCGACGGCGCGCGATCGACAGTGCTCTCCGGGCTGGCCTACCTGGCGATGCTGGCCGGCGTCAGCGGCGCGCTTTTCGCCAGCAGCCTGTTCAGCTATCTGCTCTTCCATGCGCTGGTCGAACTCGCCACCATCTCGATCGCCGGCACGCTGTTCATCCTGACCTGGAACTCGCGCCAGTATCTGACCAACGGCTACCTGCGCCTGCTCGGCATCGGCTACGGCGCAATCGCCGTGATCGATCTGCTGCATACGCTGACCTTCAAGGGGATGAGCGTAATCCCCAACGCTGGCGCCAACCTGCCGACACAGTTGTGGATCGCAGCGCGCTACCTGCAGGCCATTACCCTGGTCGTCGCACCGCTGTGCATCGGACGCCGACTCAGCGACTGCGGCGTCCTGGCCGGCTATATGCTTGCCGTCGCCGCACTGCTCGCGACGATCCTTGCCGGCATCTTCCCGGATTGCTATCTCGAAGGGAAAGGGCTGACCGATTTCAAGATCGGCAGCGAATATTTGATCACCGCGCTGCTGCTCGTCGCGATGTACTTGCTCCAGCGCGCACGCAGCCATTTCAACGACAGTGTTTTCTGGCTGATTTCCTGCTCGCTCGCGTGCACCATCGTTTCCGAGGTCTGCTTAACCGCTTACGTCAGCGTCTATGGGCCGACCAACATGGTTGGTCACTTCGCCAAGCTGGCCGCTTTCTACCTGATCTACCGCGCAGTTCTGGTGACCGGCTTCAAGCATCCCTTTCAGCTCATCTTTCGCGACATCAAGCAGACCGAAGACGCGCTGCGCGAGTCGCACCAGACGCAGGAAGCGACGGCGCGCGCGCGCATCGACGAACTGCTCGCACGCGACGCGCGTTATCGCTCGGTGATCGGCAACGCCCCGGTGGTCATCCACCAGATCGACCGCAATGGAACCTGCACGATGAGCGAGGGCAAGGGTCTGGCCGCTCTGAACCTGTCCCCGGGTGAGGTCGTCGGCCAGTCGATCTTCGCGCTCTACCAGGCTTACCCCGACCTGTGCACAAGCGTCCGCCAGGCGCTGCAGGGCAAGCGGCGCTCGACCAGCGCACTCATCGGGGGAATCCATTTCGAGATCTATTTCAGCCTGGTGGAAAGCGCTGACGACACCCAGGAGTTACTCGCCGTCGCCGTCGACGTCAGCGAGCGCAAGCGCATGGAACTCGCCTTGCACGAGAAGGAAGCCGCCGAGACCGCCAACCGTGCGAAGAGCGCATTCCTGTCCAGCGTCAGCCACGAGCTGCGCACGCCGCTCAACGCCATCCTCGGCTTTGCCGATCTGCTGCGTCGCAACACCGGCCTAAGCGGCGACCAGCGCGGGCAGATCGAAGTCATCCACCGCAGCGGCGCACAGCTCTTGCGCCTGATCAACGACATTCTCGACATTTCGCGAATCGAGGCCGGACGTGTGCAGTTGACCATGGCGCCCTTCGATCTGACGGCAATGATCGACAGCCTGGTCGCGACGCACAGCCAGGTCGCCAGCGCGAAAGGGCTGCAGTTCCACCTGCAGCGCTCGCCCGACGTGCCGCGCTACATCCGGAGCGCCGAAACCCGCTTGCGCCAGACACTCGCCAAGCTGCTCGACAACGCCATCAAGTACACCGGTCAAGGCAGCGTCACCCTGCGCCTGAGCGCCAGCCCCGACCCCGTCGGAAGCCGCTTGCGGATCGAGGTCGCGGACACCGGCACCGGCATCGCGGCCGACGATCAGGCGCTGGTCTTCGACGCTTTCGTACAGGCTGGCGCCAGCTCCAGCCAGCAAGGAACCGGGCTGGGGCTGGCGATCACCCGCAAGCTGGTCGAACTGATGGGCGGGCAGATCGGTGTCGTCAGCCAGCCCGGGCAAGGCAGTTGCTTCGCGATCGAACTGCCGGTCGCCATCGCGGACCGGTCCGAGGTGACCGACACACCCGAAGCCGCCAGCCAGGTGCTCGGGCTGGCACCGGAGCAGCCCGAATGGAGAATCCTGATCTCTGCCGAACAGCCGGAGACCGACCTGTCGCTCGGTCGCCTGCTGCAGGAAGCCGGCTTCCAGGTCCACACGACGACGCACGGCGCCGAAACGCTTGAACGTTGTCGGCAATGGCGACCACATCTGATCTGCCTGGACCGTGCGCAGCCGCTGCATGACGGTCGGTCAAGCATCCGGCGCATCCGTGCCTTGCCCGGCGGCGCGCAGTTGAAGATCGTCGCCCTGGCGAGTTCGCCGCTCGCCGGGCAGCGCGCACAGATGCTCGCCGCGGGCATCGACGAGGTGCTGCACAGGCCGTTCCGACCGGACGAGATCTTCGCCTGCCTGGAACGTCTGCTCGGCGCGCGCTTCCTGCGCTGGCAGGCGGTGCCGATGGCTGCGACGATCACGCCGCCCAGCCCCGCGGCGCTGGCGACGCTGCCCGAAGCCTTGCGCAGCGAATTGGCCGACGCCTTGCTGCGGCTCGACACCGGGCGCATCAACGCCCTGATCAGGCAAGTCGGCGAGCGCGATGCTCAACTCGGCCAGGTCCTGCGCAGCCACGCCGACGACTTCGACTTCGGCTGGATCGAGGCCGCCCTGCACGAGGCCGCCGGCAAACCTCCGGGCAGCTCCTAGCGCCAACCAGCGCCAGCGCGCGGCAGTCGTTCAGCGCGACTCACTGACGCGGCGTCAGACCGTCGGCGAGCGACATGCGCCAAGCGCGCCAGCCGGGAACCAGGCTGGCAAACAGGCCGGTGAGCAGAATCGAGGCGAGCAGGACGACTTCGTTCGTCGCCGGCGGGCGCGCAGCGAGCAGAACGCCAAAGTGCGCCTGCACCAGCGGCGCCGCCGCCAGCACGGCGGCGGCGAGCAGCGCGCAGCCGGCGAGCACACCGAGCGTCGTGACCAGCAGCCCCTCGACCAGGAGCATGAAAAAGATCTCGCGCGGTCCGGCACCCAGCGCGCGCAGGATCGCCAGCTCGCGCCGCCGCTGCTCCAGGCTGGCGAGCATCGTCGCTGCCAGGCCGGCCAGGCCGACGAGAACGACGAGCGCGCTGAGGGCGAACAGGATCTGCTCGACGATGACCAGCGTCTGCCAGAGTTCGTCGAGCGCCACGCCCGGCAGGACCGCGAGCAGCGCTTCACCGGCAAAGCCGTTGATCTGGCGCTGCACGCCGAACACGCCCGCGCGGTTGTGCAGGCCGATCAGTGCAGCGGTGATCTCCTTGGGCTGCAGATCGAACTTGCGCACCCACTCGGCCGGGATCTGTACACCAGGCAGCGGCGCGCCGCCGGCCCAGTCGAGATGGATGGCGGTCATCGCCTGCAGGCTGACATGCACTGCCCGGTCGGCCGGCGTACCGCTGGCGGCGAGCACGCCGACGACGACAAAGGGCTTGTCCGCGTGCTCCGGCCCGAGTTCGCTGCTGCCGTGCGCGATGAGCAGACGATCGCCGATGCGATGGCCGAGTTGCCGTGCAACCTCGCTGCCGATGACCGCCTCGAAGACCGCCTCAGCGCTGCCGGCGAAGGGACGGCCAGCGGCGAAGACGAGCGGCTGGCGATCAGCGTGGCGAACGCGTTCAAAATACGCCCGGCTCGTCCCGATGACCGGAAAGCCGCGATGCGAATCGCCCAGCACCAGCGGCACGGCCCAGGCAACTGCCGGATTCCGCGCGATCGCCTGATAGCTTTCCCAGCGGATGTTGTTCGTCGCCGTGCCTGAGTGGAAGACCGTGTAGAGGATCAACTGGACGCTTCCAGTGCGCGCGCCAACCACCAGATCGACGCCGGAAATCGACTGGGTGAAGCTTGTGCGCGCATCCTGGCGCACACGTTCGACGGCGAGCAGCAGCGCAGCGGCGAGCGCGATGGCGACGAGTGTGATACCAAGCGTCAGGCGTCGCGCCCAGGCGCTGCGCAGGGCGAGCACGAGAATCGCCTTCATGCCGCTGCACCGTCCGCCGCGCGATTGATTTCAGCGAGTGCGAGGACGCGGTCGAAGTGCGCGGCGAGGCGCACGTCGTGGCTGACGAAGACCAGCGTCGCCCCGGTCGCCCCCGCCTCACGCAGCAGCAGGTCGATGAAACTTTGCTGGCGCGGCGCATCGAGCGCCGAGGTGGGCTCGTCGGCGATGAGCAGCTCGGGCCGGCCGATCAGTGCCCGTGCCGCGGCGACACGTTGCTGCTGGCCGACAGAGAGTTCGCCGGCCGGCTTGGGCCAGAGTTCGCGCGCCAGATCGAGCGCGCTCAGCAGACGCGCCGCCTCGGCCGGTGGATCGCCGGCGCGCCGTTTGCGGCAGGCCGAGAAGGTGCACGGCAGCAGCACATTGTCACACGCCGAAAGCCAGGGCAGCAGGTTGAACTGCTGGAAGATGAAGCCGATGTGGTCGGCACGGAAAGCGTCGCGCGCACGACCGCCGAAGGCCGTGACCACTTCGCCGAACAGGGTCACGCTGCCGCGCTCGGGCAGCGCGACGCCGCCGAGCACACCGAGCAGGCTGCTCTTGCCCGAACCCGAAGGCCCGTGCAGGAAGACACGCTCGCCGGCCGCCACCGTCAGCGCGGGAATATCCAGACAGGCGGCACGCTGGCGCGGCCAGCGATAGACCAGATCGCGGATGACCAGCGCGTCGGCCGACATGCCGGCGCAGCTACCAGGTCAGCGCCGGCCGGTTCGGCGTCAAGCGCATCGCACCCTGCCCGCTCGGCCCGACGCGCCGGCTGGCCAGGCGGTAGAGGCGCTTGAAGTCCGTGAAGAGCGTCGTCTCGATGCTTTTCAGTGCGCCTGCATCGGCGCAGCGGAAAACGTAGCTGGCCACGATGTCGGCGTGCTCACCAGCCGGTGCCTTGCCGTCCGCGAAAGGCAGACTGACTTGCTTGCTATGCAGCAGGCAGCGAGCGGCCGCGCTCGGCGCGAAGGGCGGCGCCTCGAGTACCCGGCCAGCGCTGGCCAGAGCCGCCTTCTCGGCCGCGTTACGCGGCGCTCGCTCGAAGCCGACGGCGACATCAAGCGGCAGTTCCAGATGCAGCGTAAGGCTCTCGCGCTCGATGACCACATCGAGACGACCTTCGCCATGCACGTGCTGGGCGAAGGCAGGCAGCGCCGGCAACAGAAGGGCGATGGTCAGGGCGTGTTTCATCGTGCGTCTCCGGGGATCAATGCGCATGCCCGCCGCCCAGCAGCATCACCCCGATCCCGGCCGCGAGCAGCAGGCCATGCCAGAAGATGCCCTGCTGCTCGCGCTTCAGGCGCGGCATCAGGTCGGCAATCGCAACATAGACAAAGCTGGCCGCGGCCAGCGTAATAATGTACGGCACCCAGGTCTGCGCTGCCTCGAGCGCCAGAAAGCCGACGATACCGCCGAGCAGCGAGGCCAGGCTGGACACCCCGTTCCAGAACAACGCTCGTCCGCGCTGCCAGCCGGCAGCCAGCAGGATCGCGAAGTCGCCCGCCTCCTGCGGCACTTCGTGCGCCACCACGGCCAGCGTCGCCGCCCAGCCGAGTGCCGGGTCGGCCAGAAAGGCAGCGGCAATCAACAGGCCATCGGTGAGATTGTGGAAGCCGTCGCCGACCAGGATGCCGACCGCCTCGCCGCCGTGCAGGTGATGATGATCGTGCGTATGGTCTTCGCAGGCCTGCGTGCCAGCGTGGCTATCGTTGCCGTGCGCATGACGCCAGATGGCGAATTTCTCGAGCGCAAAGAAACCGAGGATGCCGCCGAGCAGAACGGGAAAGACCTCATGCGGCGTCAGCCCCAGCTCGAGCGCCTCGGGCAGCAGGTGGAGCATGGCGGTGGCGAGCAGGACACCGATCGAAAAGCTGACGGCATAAGTGAGCCAGCGCCGCGGCAAGCCGAACAGGACAAGCGCTGCCGCCACCAGGCTGAGCACGCCGCCAAGCAGGCAGGCGAGCAGGATCTGGGCGAGCATCGACAAGGAAGTCATGGGCGCGGATTGGAGCACAAGTCCCCGCCAAATGCAACATTGTTGCAAACAGCGCACGATGCGCGCACTCGCCGGTCGTCGCCGCCAGCGGGCAGCGCCGCGCTAGCCTTTCACCTCTGCCGTCAGGTCTGGAAGCGCCGGACCTGCTGGTGCAGGGCATCCGCCAGGGCAAGCATGGTCTGCGCCTCGTGGCGATTGCTCTGCGCGATGGCCGTGTTGCTGCCGCTCATCTGCGAGATGGCCTCGACCTGACGGGAAAACTCGCCGCTGACCTTTGTCTGCGCGCCGGTCGCCGCGGCAATTTCCTGCGCGACCGACGTGGCCTTCCGATTCCCTGCGGCGACCGCCTGCAGCAACTCGCCGACGCCTTGCAGGCGCTGCATCCCGTCACCCATCTGCCCGCGCAGCGCCTGCATGTCGCTTGAGGCGCTGGCCGTATCGTGCACGATCGCACCGATCCGGCCGGCAATCTCCTGCGTCGCCTGGCTGGTGCGCTCGGCTAGCTTGCGCACCTCGTCGGCGACGACGGCGAAGCCACGGCCCTGCTCGCCGGCGCGCGCCGCTTCGATCGCCGCGTTGAGCGCCAACAGGTTGGTCTGGTCGGCGATGCTCTTGATCACGTCGACGATGCCGGCGATCTCGCCGGACTTGTCGCCCAGCTCGACCAGTTGGGCAGCGCTATCGTTCAAACGGGCAGCCAGCGCTGCGATGCCCTCGATCGTTACGCCGACTTCCTGCCGACCGTTTTCCGAGATGGCGCGCGCTTCCTCGACGATGCGCGCTGAAGTGCGTGCGTTCTCCGCCACTTGATCAATGCTGCTCGACAGATGTTCGACAGCGTTGGCCATCGTCACAGCCGCCTGATTCTGCTGCTCCGACGCCTCGGCGAGTGAACCGGCGGAGGACTCCAGCGCACCGGCGCCGACCGTGACCTTGGCGGCCGAATCACCGATCGAGCGGATCAGATGCGCGGTCGAGGCGAGCGTTGCGTTCACCGTACGCGCGAGAACGTCGATTTCGTTGCGGCTGGCCGCCTCGCCCTCCGGCAGGCGAATCGCCATGTTGCCGAGCTCGGCTTCGCGCAGGCCGGCGAGCACCTGCGCCATCGGCGCTGTGCGCGTGCGGACGGCGAAGAACACAGCAAGCAGCGTAAAAATACCGCCAGCGAGGAGCAGAACCACCAGGATATCGCGCAGATCGTTGGCGTCGGCGACGAATTCCTCGCGCGGCCCCGTCGCACCGAGGACCCAATCCCACTTGGTGGAGTGAATGACCACCATCACCTTTTCCTCCAGCGTCCCGTCGCCGGTCGGCCAGACGTACGACATCCGTCCTTCCTTCAGCTTCAGCGCTTGGCGCAGCACCGCCTGCGCCGCCTCTGAGAGTTCGCTGTCGAGCTTCCCTTCGTGCACGGGATGGAGAACGAAACGTGTCGCTTCCGAGCCGGGTTCGGCGACCAGGCCGAGAACGTAGCCGGTCCGTGCCACCTTGATCCTCGCCAGTTGCTCGCGCAAGGCTTTCAGACCGGCGTTGTCGAGCGTCGTACGCGTCGCCAGAGCGCCAACGACCTGACCCGCGCCATCCTTCAGCGGTGCGTAGGCGACCATCGCGTACTTGCCGTCGCGCAAGGCCAGATCGATTGCGCGCTCGCCCGCCAGCAGCCTCTGCCGCACGTCCACGCGGGCCACCTTGAGCAGCGGCTTGCCGATCGGACCTGGATTCGGCTTGCCGCCGAGCTGCGCCGCAACATAAACGAAATCGTCGCCCCGGCGCGCCAGCACGGCGCTGTCGACACCGGTCAAGGTATAGAACTCGCGGCAGCGTACGCAATCGCCATTCAGCACCTCGTCCGCCAGGCGCAAGGTGGGAACGCTGTTCTCTGACTCCTGGCTGAGGCTGGCTGCGCCGGCAAACAGCTTGCTCAGATGCTCGATCGAGCGCTCGGCGCGGGCATGCTCGTTGTCGTAGGCGAGGTCAAGCATCACCCGAACGATCTCGGCCTGGCGTGCCAGACCTTCGTTGGCACTCTCCAAAGCGTGATCGGACATCCGCCAGTGCACGGCCAGGGCCAGCAGACCGGAAACGGCAGCAATGACCACGCCCGAGAGCACGGCGATCTGCATGGAGAGTGTCTGGGAACGGAGCGTTTTCATCATCGTCGTCGAACGGAGCGGAGCTAGAAAAAGAAAGCCGCACGACGACCTGCCCAGCGCGCTTCCCGCGCGGATGCCGCACGCCCTCGCGTCAGAGCCTGACTTCGTCTACTACGGAAAGAAACGCCGGATCTTGAGCCTTGCCCGTTCACCTGAATGGGCGAAGTGCGCTTCCCAGCAACAGCAGAAGGTACAAGCTGCCCTCCACACCGCCTTTCCTGGCCGGCGGCCGATCGTTTTCGAATCAGCCCTCAGCGCGCCGACAGCGCCGGCTTGCGCTGCAGAAAGCCCGGCTGTTCGGCTTGCTCGACCATGAAGCGCGCCACCGCCAGGCGGCTGACGCTGCCCACCTTCATTCCTCGTCGGTAGTCCACCTGCACACGCGCCGGCCGCGGCGCGTCGCCGTTGGTGAGCAAGCCCGGGCGCACCAGCATCCAGTTCAAGGAACTGCCCTCGATCATCGCCTCCAGCGCACTCTTGTTGGCGTAGACGGCGTGCAGGAAGAGACGAAAGAGCAGGCGCGCGAGTGGTCCCTGATAGCCCGCGCTGTCGCCTGCACCGAAGCCGGTCAGCACGATCACCGGAATCTGCCCGAGAGCGGGCTGCAATTGCAGCAAAGCGCGGCCGAAGTCGGTGTAGAGCTGTGTCGGCTTGCGGTCCATGCCGGTCCCCAGGGTAACGAGGAGCGCGTCGGCACCCTCGCTCGCTCGCCGGAGATCGGCCAGATCGGTCGCGCTTCCCCGCAACACGCGCAGCTTCGCGTGTTCGGGCAGGCGGTCGACCGAACGCGAGAGCGTCGTTACCCGATGCCCGCGCTGCAGCGCAAGCTGGCTGCACAGCAGGCCGACGCCGGCAGAGGCGCCGATGATGCTGATTGTCTTGTGCTCGCTCATGCTCACCCGCCTTTCCCGCTAGTTCGCGGAGAGCCGGCCGCAGGCCCAGGCGTGCGCAATCGCCAGCAGCAGCTTGGCCCATTCCAGCTCGCCCGCGTCGCGCGGCGCGTAGATGAACACCGCCCCCTGCGGCCCGCTGCCGCGTATGGCAAACGGGTGGCGAACCACCCACCCCTGGTCGATGGCCAGGCCGCGAAAGGGTTCTGGCAGCATCGCGTGCATGCTGCCGATCGGCGGGTTGTGGATATGGGCGAACTCGCGCCCAACCAGAAAGGCCTCGCGATTGGCCGGCACGCCGTCCGCCAGGTGGAGTGCGCGCGAACCATCGGGGGCAATCTGCGTCGGACGCTCGACGACCTCGGGCAGCGCGAAAGCATACGCCGCCAGTTGCTCGATCACCCCCCAGTCGGGTGGAAACTGATCCAGTTGCTCCTGTGGGATGTTCGCGCTCATGCGCGCCGGCAAGCCAGCGCGCGGCGCAAGTGCTTTCAGGGCACTGAGGTAGTCTTCAGGACTCGGCATTTCGACCTCCGCAGGACATTGACCCGGCGCAACAAGAGGCGGCGCCGACATGGAAATCATACTGATCGGCGCCTACAATCCAAGCTCGATCGATGAAACTGAGCATTCCACCCATGCACGAAACGCGCTTCGAACTGGACGACATTGCTCTCTTTGTCGAAGTGGCGAACGCGCAGAGCTTCGCGCGCGCCGCTGCCCGGCTGGAACTGCCTCCGTCGACGCTGTCGCGCCGGATCGGCGCCATGGAGCAGCGGCTCGGTGTGCGTCTGTTGCAGCGCACGACGCGCAGCGTCAGCTTGACACCGCTCGCCAAACCCTATTTCACGGCCTGCCTCGAGGTGCTGGCAGCCGCCGAGCGCGCCCGGGCGACGCTTGATAGGAGCAAGGAAAGGCCTGCCCGCATGCGCATCTCGATGCCGGTCGACCTCGGAGTCGAAGTCCTTGGCCCGATCATTGCTTCCTACGCTGCCCAGCGACCCGGTCTCGGCATCGACTTCGACCTCTCGTCGAACGCCGCCGACCTGCTGCGCGATCCGGTAGACCTCGTTTTCCGCATCGGCAGGACGCTCGATGATCGTGTCGTCGCCCGCAGGATAGGCAGCATCGCGAGCGGCATCTATGCCTCGCCGACGTTCATCGCAGGCCACCCGCCGATCAGGCAGGCGAGCCAGCTCGCGCAGATCGAGTGCCTCAACCTGCAGACGGCGAACGGTCCGATGGCGTGGTCAGTCGGCGACCAGCGCTGGCCCGCTGCGCCCGGCCCGAGCGGGCTGTCGGCCAACAGCGTCGGCCTGCTGCGTACCCTAGCCGAACGCGGACTCGGCGTCGCACTGTTGCCTCGGCACCTCGCCGTGCACAGCACGAACAGAGGCAGCCTGGTCCGCCTGCTCGCCGACGAGAACACGCCGCGCTGGCCGCTCTACGCGATGACGGCGACGCGTACCGTGCCAAGCGGCATCCGCGAGCTGATCGTCTTTGTCAAGAACGAACTGGCGACAACCGAGCTGGCAGCCATCGAAGAGGCGCCGCGGTGAGCGCCGTGTCAGCATCCGCCCTGCCTGCTCGGCGTTGCCGGAGAGCAAGCGGCGCCATCTGGCGGACACCGTCTGCGGCGTGCCGTACCGCCTCAAGTTCAACGCCCTTTCTGCCGTTGGAGCGAATGGCAGCGAAGAGCCAAAGATGTCGGCGCAGCCTCGATCTTGACAGGGAGCACACATTGGAGATCCATCAGTTGCATCTATCCAACCCCTCCGGGGTCGACCGTGGACTGGCTGCCGCCGGTTCGTTCGCCGCCGATCTGGCGCTGGTCTTCGCTGGCGTACGGTTCTTTGAGCACGCCGGCTTCGCCGAATCGCTCGCCGCGCGATTTCCGACCGCCGTCCGCATCGGCTGCTCGACGGCTGGCGAGATCACGCAGGGCGGTGTCTCGGACGGGACTTGCGTGATCACCCTGGTGCGTTTCGCGCACACACGCTTGCGCGTTGCCAGCACTGTGCTGGACGGCATGGATGATTCCTTTTCGGCCGGCGAGCGACTGGCGCAGGAACTGAGCGCGCCCGGACTGCGCACCGGAATCGTCCTTGCCCCCGGCGTCGGAATCAACGGTAGCGCGCTGCTCAAAGGGCTGATCAATGTCCTCGGCCCGGCAACGCCCTTGGCCGGCGGCCTGGCGGGCGATGGCGGCGCCTTCCAGCGCACCTTCACGCTGGCCCCGGACGGCGTCTCGCAGCATGCGATCGTCGCCGTCGGGTTCTACGGCGATCATCTGGTTTTCGGCCACGGTTCGTTCGGCGGCTGGGAGCCCTTCGGACCGTCGCGGCGCGTCACCCGCTGCTCGGCCAACGTGCTGCACGAACTCGACGGCGAGCCGGCCTTGTCGGTTTACCGCAGCTACCTGGGCGAGTACGCGCGGGATCTGCCCGCTTCGGGATTGCTTTTTCCCTTCGCCATGGTCGACGAAGGACGCCGCGAGCTTGGCCTGATCCGGACGATTCTCGGCCTCGACGAAGCGAGCGGCAGCCTGATCCTGGCCGGCGACCTCGAGCCTGGCGGCTATCTGCAACTCATGCACGCGAATACCGATCGCCTGGTCGACGGCGCCGAGCGGGCAGCCGCGAGCGCCGACGAATCGGTCACCAAGTCGGCCGGTGCACCGCTCGCCGATCGGCCGGCGCCGCTGCCCGGCCTGACGCTGCTCGTATCCTGCGTCGGCCGCAAGCTGGTCATGGGCGAGCGCGTCGAGGAAGAGATCGAAGCGGTTACCGCGCACCTCGCCAGCGGCGAGACGGTGACCGGCTTCTACTCGTATGGCGAGATCAGCCCCTTCACGCCAGGCGTCGCCTGCGAGCTGCACAATCAGACGATGACCGTCTTCCGCCTGGCGGAAGGCTGATCCGGACCGCCATGCACCGACTCTTGCTGCGCCAGTTGCGACGCGCGCTTGGTGTTGCAGACGAGGATGCGCTGCACGCCTTGCTCGCCGAATTCGGCAAACTCGCCGCGCAGGTCGACGCGCACACCGGGCAGGCGCTGTCCGGTCTGGGCGACCTGATCGCCCGGATCGACGCCGCCTATGTGCAAAGCGACCGCGATCTCGACTTGCGCACGCGCAGTCTCGAGTTGAGTTCGAGCGAACTGAATCGCGCGAACGACAAGCTGCGCGAAGAGTTGAGCAGCCGGACGCGCGCCATCGCCTCCTTGCGCAAGACCGCCAACAGCCTGCTCGGAACACTCGGTCGGGAAGCGATCAGCGAGGAAGACACAGGACTCGAGCGCATGTCGGACCTGCTCGCCAACCTCGTCCGCCAACGCGAGCGCGCCGAAAACGAACTGCGCAGCGCGCTGGCCGATCTTGAACGGCAGAAAGCGGCGCTCGACGAGCACGCGATCGTCAGTGCAACCGACACGGCCGGCCGCATCACTTACGCCAACGACAAGTTCTGCCACATCAGCGGCTACCAGCGCGAAGAACTGCTGGGCCGGACGCATGCGCTGGTCCGCTCGGACGAGCATTCCGACGAATTCTATCGCGCGTTGTGGGAAACGATAGCCACCGGTCGGGTCTGGCGCGGCGAAGTGAAGAACCGTACGAAGAGCCACGGCTACTACTGGAGCGCGGTGACCATCGTCCCCTTCCTGCGCGAAGACGGCAGCCCCTACCAATACGTCGCGATTCGAACCGACATTACCGAACGCAAGCAGATCCAGGACGACCTCGCGCTCAGCGAAGAAAAGTATCGCCGGGTTCTGAACAACTTGAAGGAAGTGGTCTTCCGGGTCGAGCGCAGCGGCCGCCTGAACTTCCTCAATGCGGCCTGGTGCGAGGTCTCCGGCCACCGCGTCGAGGAAAGCCTGGGCCACTATGCCGCCGAATACATCGCGCCGGAAGATCGTGCGCGCGCCGTCGACCTGTTCGCCGCGACGATGAGCGGCACCGTCGACAATCCGCGTGGCGAGTTCTCCTTGCAGGCGAGCGACGGTCACATCCGCAGCGTCGAAATCGGTGCGCGCGCCGAGCGCGACACCGATGGGCAGATCATCGGTGCCTCGGGCGTGCTGAGCGACATCACCGAACGCAAGAACTGGGAGCGCGCAGTCCTCCAGGCGCGCGATGCCGCCGAGGCGGCGAATCGCGCCAAGTCGGGCTTCCTGGCCAACATGAGCCACGAAATACGCACGCCGATGAACGGCATCCTTGGTCTCGCTGGCCTCCTCCTGGATACCCGGCTCGACCTTGAACAGCGACGCTTTGCCCGCCTGATCAAGTCTTCTGCCGAATCCCTGCTGAGCGTCATCAACGACATTCTCGACTTCTCGAAGATCGAGGCCGGGAAGCTGAGCCTGGAGGAGATCGAGTTCGACCTCTGGAACGTCGCCTTCGAAGCCGCACGCGCGGTGGCCTACGCCGCGCACGGCGGCGGACTCGAAATGCTCTGTCAGGTATCGCCCGAGGTTCCGCTGCGCGCGCTCGGCGACCCCGGGCGCCTGCGCCAGGTTCTCCTCAATCTGCTCGGCAACGCGGTCAAATTCACCAAGGCGGGAGAGGTTGCGCTGAACCTGACGAGCGAGGCCGATGGCGACGCCGTGCTCGTGCACTGCACGGTGAGCGACACGGGCATCGGGATTTCGGCCGAAAAGCAGAAGGCCATTTTCGAAGCTTTTGTCCAGGAGGACGGCTCGGTCAGCCGGCGCTACGGTGGCACCGGCCTCGGCCTGGCGATCAGCTTGCGTCTGGTCGCCATGATGGGCGGCCAGATCAGCGTCGAAAGCACACCCGGAGTCGGTAGCACATTCCACTTCAGCGTCCGCCTGCGCCAGCCGGAAAGACCGGCGATCAATGATCCGACCCCGCCCGGCTGGGCCGGCTGCCGCTGCCTGGTCGTCGACCCTCATGCCAGAGCACGCGCGGCCACCGTGCAAGCGCTGAGCCGCTGGGGCGTGCGCTGCAGCGAAGCCGACAGCGCCAGCGCCGCGCTGGGGCTGCTCACTGCCGAGGCGGGTGCTTTCCGACTGATCGTTGCCGACGAATCCGTCGTCGACGAGGACAGGCAGCACCTGTTCGCCCGCCTGCCGGCGGCGAGCTGCCGGCAGCCACAGCGGATTGCCCTGATCCGCGTCGGTTCGCCGACGCCGCGCCCGCTCGATCTCGACCATCTCGCCGACGCCTGCATCGTCAAGCCGCTCGACCCACACGAACTCGCCGCCGCGCTGCAAGGCGAGCAGGAACTGGCCGCGACACTTGATGCAGCCACGCCGCGCGCCAACGAGCAAACGCTGAGCGTTCTTCTGGCCGAGGACAACATGGTCAATCAGATGGTCGCGGTCGCCCTGCTGGAAAGCCTTGGCCATCGCGTGACGGTCGCCAACGACGGATCTGAAGCGGTGAATATGGCGCTTGGCGACACCTTCGACATCGTTTTGATGGACGTTCAGATGCCGAAGATGGACGGCCTGGAAGCCACCGTGCGAATTCGTGCCGCCGAGAGTGGAACGGCGAGACACACCTGGATCGTCGCCATGACGGCGAACGTCATGCCGGGAGACCGCGAAGCCTGCCTCGCGGCGGGCATGGACAGCTACATCGGCAAACCGTTCCAGCGCGACGAACTGATCGCCATCCTGTCGACCGCCGCGGCGCGCCAACCGGCTGACTGAGCGTTTCCCGAGTCCACCCGGCTTTCCGTTCGAGCGCCGCGGCCGCCGACCCAGGGATGGCGCGGCGCCACCTGCCCGCTGCGCGCTGGTCGCGCACGATCTGCCTCGCGCCTGTGGCATGTGCGGCAAGCTGCTTCCCGCCCGCGGGCTGGCGCGCTGCCTGGCGCCGACCTTCGTTGACCGCCAACGACCCTTGCCTGACACTAACGCGCAGCGCCGCGCATCGCCCTCCTCCCGCTCATGACCTTCCTGATCAAGAACATTCTCGGCACGCTCCTGCTGCCGCCGGCCAACGGTCTGCTCCTGCTCTTCCTGGCCTTCGTCTTCCGCCACCGGCGCCGCGCCTTTGCACTGGCGCTGGCCGGCGCGGCGCTGCTTCTTGCACAAAGCGTGCCGATCGTCGCCCGAACGCTGATCGCGCCGCTGGAAGAGAACGCCGGCCCGCTGTTCACCGCGGCCGACGGCGCCGGCGCGATCGTCGTCCTGGGCGGCGGCCTCAAGCTCGATGCGCCGGAATACGGCGGCGACACGGCGAATGAACGGAGTCTGACGCGTCTGCGCTACGGCGTTGCGCTCGCCCGCCAGAGCGGCCTGCCGGTACTCGTCTCGGGTGGCCGCGGCCCGGCGGCCAGGCTAAGCGAGGCCGAAGTGCTGGCCGATATCGCCGAAAAGGAGTTTGGTCTCGCAATTCGCTGGCAGGAGAGCGAATCCACCGACACCGCCGACAATGCGCAGATGACGGCCGCAATACTCAAGGCGGCCGGCATCGGGCGCGTCGTCCTGGTTACCCACGCCTTCCACATGCCGCGCGCGCGCCGCCTGTTCGAAGCGGCCGGATTGAGCGTCGTTCCCGCGCCGACCGAGTTCCGCAGTCGGCGCCAGAAGCCGATCGACGCCTTCGATTTCCTGCCGCAGGCGAGCGCAAACCTGAACAGCTACTATGCCCTGCACGAGTATCTCGGCCTGCTGTGGGCTGCCCTGCCGCGCCCGTAAGCCGGGCATCGTCATGCTGCGCGCCGGGCGGGAGCGCTGCACAAGGTGCGTTCCCGCGCGTGCTGCACTGCTGCCGCTTCGCGCGTACAGCTTGTATCATCCTAAAAACCGCAGTTACCAGCGTGCAGACCGGCTGAACCTCAGGCAATGTGTGGCTTTTTGTCGGATGAAAGAGGTCACCAGATGGGTGAGGCGAAACGGAAGCTGAAGACGCCCAAAGAAATGCTTTTGTCGTGTGCTGGCGTGCAGACGATGGCGGGCAAGGTTCAGGTGCGTTGGGAGACGGCAAGTGCAGCGACACCAATGGGTCAGTTGGCCTGCTTCAAACTGCGGAGCAGTTGCCCGACCCATCCGTCTGGCATCGTGTCTGTGATCACCTCAAGCGCATCCTCGCTGGCATCGAGGGGCCACCAACGCATCGGTTGCTGGGGAATTATGCGAATGGCGTCGGCTGACTGCGGTTTTTAGGTTGATTCAACCCCTCGGCGCAGCCTGGCGCAAGCTGGCGGCCTCGATGGCGAAAGCCTGACGAGCGAACCGCCGGTATCCGACTTCGCGCCGGCGCTGCTGCGCTTGCAGCACAGCCCACCGGCACCGCTCGGACGACGCGTGCTGTGGACCTTGCTCGCCTTTCTCGCCGCGCTGATCGCCTGGGCGACCTTCGGTCAGCTCGACATCGTCGCCGTGGCGGAGGGCAAGCGGGTCCCGAGCACCTACCTCAAGATCGTACAGCCCGCCGAGGCAGGAATCGTTGAGGAGATTCTGGTCGGCGAAGGGCGTGCGGTCGCCGCCGGCGAGTTGCTGATGCGCACGAACGCCCTGCTCAACGAGGCCGACAGCCGCGCCGTACAGGCAGACTACGAGCGCAAGCGTCTGACGCTGCGCCGGATCGACGCCGAACTCGGCGGCTCACCCTTCCGCATCCAGGCCGACGACCCGCCGGCGCTAGGGCAGGAAATTGCCGCCCGGTACCAGGCAAACCTCCGGGCAGTCGAAGCAGCGCTGGACGAGGAGCGCGCGCGGCTGGACCGGGCGCGGCGTGACCTCGCCGCCGCGGAACAGGTCCGAACGCACCTGGCAGCCGTCCTGCCGCACTATCGCGAACAGGAGATGGCCTACCAGAAACTCGTCCCCGACGGTTTCGCCGGCGCGCTGATGGGCTCGGAGAAGCGGCGGGAACGCATCGAGAAGGAGCAGGAACTGATCACCCAGGGCCACCTGATCGAGTCGGCGCGCGCCGGCATCGCGCAGTCCGAAAAGAGGCTGGCGCAGATCGACTCCGACGCTCGTCGTGCGCTGCGCGCCGAGCGCAACGAGACGCAGGCCGCGCTCGACCGCCTGGCGCAGGAAGTCGCCAAACACACTCACCGCAAGGCCTTGCACGAACTGCGCGCACCGCAGGCAGGCGTCGCCAAGGATCTGGCGACGCACACCCGCGGAACGGTCGTCCAGCAAGGAACCGTACTGCTGACGCTGGTTCCGAAGGACGACATCCCGCGCGCCGAAGTCTGGGTGTCGAACGAAGACATCGACTTCGTCCGCAGGGGTCAGCCCGTGCGGATCAAGCTCGCTGCCTACCCCTTCCAGACATACGGCATGCTCGACGGCGAGCTGGAGCACGTCGGCGCCGATGCCGGCAAGCCTCCCGCCGCGGCCGCCGGCAGCGCACCGGGCGATAGCGCGCGCGCCAACGGCTTGCGCTACAAGGCCCTGGTCGGCCTGCAGCAGACGCAGCTCGAAACCGACGGCGAGCGCCTGGAACTTGCCCCCGGCATGCAGGCAAGCGCCGAGATACACCTGGGTCGCAGGAGCGTCCTCGAGTACCTCTTTTCACCGATTCAGAAAGCCTGGCAGGAAAAGGAACGCGAGCGCCAGGCCAGACAGCGCGATGCCGCTGCAGGCCGCCGGCGCGCGCCATGTTCCACGGCATGCCAGCTACGCCCAGCGGCAGGACGCGTCGATGCCGGCGGAACGCATGGCGCGAGCGCTTCCGGGCGTTGGCGAAAATCTGATTGCGCACAGGAGGTTCCGTCGCGTATCGAAGGAGAACAGCGGCTTCGTCCGCACGGATCAGCCGGTGCCGATCGAACGGGCTGCCTATCCGTTGCAGAAATAGGGTATGCTCGCCAGCGAGCGCTTCGACCCCGCCTGGCGGGAGGGGTTGAGAACCGGTCAAGCCGCCAGCCGCACGCGCGCCGGCGGGAGGACTTTCAAGGAGCACGACGCATGAGCAGGCAGTTCGCATCGGTCGCCGACACCGAGGTCAAAGAAACCCGCTTCACGCAGCTTTCCGCGCACTGCTGGGCCTACACCGCTGAAGGCGACCCGAACACCGGTGTCGTCATCGGCGAAAAAGCAGTCCTGATCTGCGATGCGCTGGCGACGCCGGTCATGGCGCAGAAGCTGATCGCGGAAATCAGAAAGGTGAGCGAGCTGCCGATCAAGTACGTCGTCCTCTCGCACTACC
>NZ_JAVMKF010000221.1:0-11643 GCF_031732815.1 Accumulibacter sp.
CCCGAGACGAAGTCCACTGTGAGTGGCATCACATTCTCGTAAACAGCAATCCCTTTCGTCTCGTCGATCGACAGCATTCTGCACCAGCCGATTTCCCGCTTGCTGCCGCCGCGCACGACCGAGTTGTATCCGGCGCCGTCATCGTCGTTGGCGTGCAGCCAATCCAGGGTCGAGTGAATCATCGTTTTGCCCGGACCATGCTCATACCAGACGCGAATGAAATTCATCCCCGCGCGAATGGAAAGATGTCGGGACGAGGGGAAGTTCTTTTCAATGGCGCGGAAGGTATCGATCAGCATTGAATACGGATACCACTGCGCCGCGTCGATGGTGTCGACCTTCAGCGCCATGCCCTGTGGCAGAACGCTCAGGTTATAGAATGCCTGAGTCAGGCCGATCAGAAAGGAGCCCGCCACTTCCCCTTTTGCCGATGTCGGGGGTAGTTCTGGCGCTGCGCTACAGTTGGCTTGCATTGTCTTCTCCGTGCAGAGGCTGGGCTCAAGCCGGCTGAGTGGGCGCGCCGAACAGCGCGGCACTGGTGCGAGTGATCCGCTCCAGGTCGGCGAGCGCGTCGGACAGGTTTTGCTCGACGCGCCGGCCAACTTCGGCCATCAGTCGCCTGGCAAGGTCACCAACGGCTTCCTCAGCGTTCCGGAACGACAGGTGAGCGACCAGCCCGACGGTGCCGACGATCAGCCGCACGCTGGACGCGCTGCGCATCAGCACGAGGGCTGGTCGCCGGGATCGATCGGTCAGATCGGCAAGCAAGCCCGCCAGCCTCATTGCTCGTCCTTTGGTGTCCACGACTTCACCTCGCCCCATGCTTCAATCGGTCGGCCTTTGCCGCCGCACCTGTTTCAGATACGCCTTTCAGCGCGTTTCCAATCAGCCCGTAATCGAAGTTGTAAGCGTGCTCTCGCAACCAGTGCGCGAGAGCCGCATCGTGTTCCCAGACCTGTTCGATCAGGGTGTCGATGCGCCGGACATCCAGCATCACCAGGGCGTCAGCCAAATCCCTCCGCAACACCTGCGGCAGCGCCGCCAGGGCCGCGCGATCCGGCACCTGTTCCCCGAGGGCTGCGCTCGCCGGCGCCGCCGCCGCCTCCTCCTGGCGCAGAAAGCGCACGCCCAACTGGCGCTCCAGGCAGCCGAAAATCTCTTCGAGCCGGAACGGTTTGTGCATGACATCGTCCATGCCCGCCGCCAGCATCTCGCCGCGCTGCTCAGCAAACGCCGAGGCGGTCAGGGCGACGATCTTCACCGCCGCGCCCCCCTCCAGCGCGCGAATCCGCCGGGTGGCCTCCAACCCGTCCATCACCGGCATGCAGCGGTCCATCCAGATGAAGTGCGGCCGCCACTGCAGGAAACGTTCGATCGCGTCGGCGCCGTTGTTCGCTATCCGCAACTGCAAGCCGACATCTTCCAGCAAGCGGCTCAGCAGCAAGGCGTTTTCCCGCTGGTCTTCGACGATCAGAATCCGCCACTGCGGCTCGCCCGGCGCCAACCCCAGCACTTCGCCGCGCGCCGCCTCGGGCTCCACCAGTTCGGCTGCGGCTGCTGCCTGGACCGGCAGGTCGATCCAGAAGCGGCTGCCCTGACCGAGCTGGCTGCTCACCCCGATGCGCCCGCCCATCAACTCGACGAACTGCCGGGTGATCGCCAGCCCCAGTCCAGTGCCTTTCTGACCGGCGGTCGAACCGGCCTGCACGAAAGGCTCGAACACCCGCGCCTGATCTTCGGGGGAAATGCCTGGTCCGGTGTCCTCCACCTCGATCAGGAGCCGGGGCTGGTTCGCGTCGGGCTGGGCCTCGAGCCGCAGGGTCACAGCCCCCTCTTCGGTGAACTTGATGGCGTTGCCCAGCAGGTTGACCAGCTCTTGCCGCAGCCGGGTTTCGTCGCCTCTGATATAACGCAGTACGCGGGGCGACTGTTCCAGGCGCAGTTCGAGGCCCTTTTCCACGGCGCGTTGTCTCATCATGCTCACCACATCTTGCACCAGGGTGTGAAAATCCAGCGGCGCCATCTGCAGTTGCACGCGACCCGCCTCGATCTTGGCCATGTCGAGAATGTCGTTGATCAGTTCCAGCAGGTGCGTGCCGCTGCGGTTGATGATATCCAGATGCTCCCGGGCGCGCCCGGCCATCCTGTCCTCCCGGCGCAGCAGCGCCGAAAAGCCGAGAATCGCGTTCAGCGGCGTGCGCAGCTCGTGGTTCATGCTGGCCAGGAATGCGCTTTTGGCCTGGTTGGCCGCTTCGGCGGCGTCTTTGGCCCTTCTCAATTCTCGCGTTCGGTTGGCGAAGATTTGTTCGAGGTCGGCGTTGAGCTGGCTGATTTCCTTTTCCGTTTTGATGCCCGGGCCTTGCTGGGTTCCCGCCTCGGCAAAATAGGCGCAGAACTTGATGAAGTAATCCATCATCTGGTCGATCTGCTCGCGACTGGTGATGTCGTAATGGCTGATCGCCTTGAGAAACATGCGTCGGCTTTCCGTGATGGCGTTGGCCAGAATGCTGCTGATTTCGCTGTAGTACTCCGTATCCACCGCGCGGCGTTGCCGCAGCCCCTTGTAGCGCCAGACCAGGCTGTCGATCTCCGCCGGGGTCAAACTCAGCGTACGACCAAGCTGGAGGTCGTCGATACGGCGGTCAAGGTCCTGGCAGGTGTCTTTCGGCTTCTGGCGAAAGCGCACCGTGTGCACCAGTCTGTTGAAAGCCGGATTCGGCGCATAGGTTTCGCTGCTTCCCTCGATGGCGACGTATTCCGTGTCGTCGAAGAGGAAGCAGCCCCCGTAAAGCCCCCCGGTGAGGAAATCTGCCGAGAGCGGCGCCACGTTCTCGAAGACCGCAATGCCTTTCGTCTCGTCGATCGACACGATTCTGCTCCAGCCGATTTCATCCTTGCTGCCGCCGCGGACCACCAGGTTGTATCCGGCGCCTTCATCGTTGGCGCGCAGCCAATCCAGGGTCGAATGAACGATTTCTTTGCCCGGCCCATGCTCGTACCAGATGCGAATGAAGTTCATGCCGGCGCGAACGGAGAGCAGCCGGGACGAAGGGAAGGCCTTTTCAATCGTCCGGAAGGTATCGATCAGCATCGAAAACGGATACCACTCTTCCGCGTCGGTAGTGTCGATCTTCAGCGCCATGCCGCCCTGTGGCAGAACGCACAGGTTGAAGAATGCATGCGTCAGCCCGAGCAAAAAGGGGCCAGCCACTTCGGGGTTTGCGGATGCGGGTGGCGCTGGCGCTGCGCAATGGTTGTCTTCCATTGTCTTCTCCGCGTCGGGGCCGGGCTCAAGCGAACTGAATTCGTGCATGTCAGACAGGCTCTCGCGCAGGCCCCCAGACCCCGCCAAGCTCGGTGGCACAGGGCAGCGCGGCAGGAAAGCGGGTGCAAAGTCTGTTCATTCCAGGATTCGCTGTCAACCGAAATTGGCCGCCAGCGCAGGGGGAGCCAGCGCGGTGTACCTTGGCATTCTGGCTTTACCGGCGATGATTTTCTCGGCGATGCCGCGGACGAGTGCAGACCAGCGAGCGGCTTTCGGCAACTCAGGGGCAGTTGTCCGAACAGGGTCAAGACCCTTGCCGATACGGGCGACGCCGGCGACCAACAGCGGGCGACGGGTGATCGCGTCCAGGCGTGCCTCTGCATGCGTCAGGCGGACACGCCCACGCCGCCCGTCGTCATTCAGCGCCACCGCTCGCGCCGAGCGCTTGCCGTGTTCGCGGGCTGGCGTCGTGCAACTGCCCGAGCGCCCTTGATTCTTCAGTTCGTCGAAGCTGTTCTCGCCAGCGGTCCGATCGCGGTAGAGCTGGCCGATGGCCTCGAACGCGGCGTCGGCGCTGCTCACCAGGGCGGCGTACTCCCGCACTTCAGCCAGCGCTTTTCGCTCCACCTTCATCGTACCCATCGGGTGAACCTCCCTCTTGGCGGCAAACCGTCATCAATGCTTAGTTTGCACTAATTCCGCAGGGCTGAACTGAGGAAATCGGTTGAAGATGGTTTGATCTGCCTGGGGCACGACGCGCAGGAAACCAGCGAAGCGGCGGCCAGCCTGCCCGCCGCGCCGTCAGCTTGCTTGAGTGCAGCGCTTGCTCGTCTTGCCGCGATCGCCATCCCGAACTGGGACTGCCGGCGGACCTGCGCTAGCCGGTGCGGTGAGCGCTGGCGGATGGTGCGTGGGGGTGTTCTGGTTTGGCGAAAGGGTGTCGTCTGGTACGCCGCCGCCCGGTCGAACGGCGCGCGGCGGCATCGTGGTTGGCACCGTTCAGTAGTAGACCCTGAACAAGCGCTGGATCTGGTCGAATTCGTACAGATACGCCCTTGCCACGTCGTGATGGGTGGCGAGGACCATCAGGTCGTGCGAGAAGACCGAAGTGTTGTACCAGTTGAAGCTGCCTTCGATCACCGTCGCTTCGTCGATGATGCAGTATTTCGAGTGAATCGGCGAGTAGGGTACGCGATGGTCGGTCTGCCCGTAGACCAGGCCAACCGGAATTCCTGCCGCGCGCAGACCCTGTACCGCGGGCAGCAGCGGGCGGGCGAGTTCTTCGGCCATCGTTCTTTCGATGCCGACGCGTCCCTGTCGGGCGAGGTGGCCGTTGAGCAGGATATGCACGTGCACGCCGCGGTTGCGGGCGTGGATCAGCGCGTCGATCACGCTGTCGCCGTGCTCGCCGAGCAGGTTGCCGATGAGAAACAGGGTCAGCCTGATCGAGTGCCTGGCGCGGTTGATTTCGCCCAGGATCGCGTGATGCGGGCGGTAGTACTTGCCGTTGAGCAGCGTGTGCCGACCGTAGGTATACAGCAGGTTGAAGTGGCTGAGCGGGTCGATGCCGTATTTCTGGATGACGCCGCCGCGTTCGCTCTGGAAGACATTGTCGAGCAGCCGGCAGACGCCGCGCGAGTGGAAGGTCATGCCCGATTCCCAGTTCGCCCACCAGCGGTCGAAGGTGATGTTGAACGAGCCGAGGATGCAGTCCTCATCGTTGAAGATGATGAACTTGGTGTGCATGTCGGGATCGACCTCGATCAGATGGTGCTTGGGCGTGCAGACGACGCCGATGAGTTCGATGCCGGCGCGTTTCAGACGCGCGTAGTTGGGGCTGTTGGTCAGCGTCATCTTGCGCCAGTCGACGATGCACTGCACCCAGACGCCCTGTTCGGCGGCGAAGACCAGGTGGCGCGTGAAGTCGTGGTCGTCGATGCAGTCGACGCTGACCTTGATCGTGCAGAAGCGATTCGCATGCTCGTGCTTGCACCGGATAACCTTGTCGATGTGCTCGTGAATGAAGCGCTTCGGGTGATAGGGGTGGTGCTGTTGCCCCTTGGTGAATTTCGGCACCAGGTGCAGCGAAGCGAAATGATGGTTGTACCAATCGACATCGCACTGCAGTTGCCAGGCGTTGGCCTCGTAGGTGTGATACGTGTTGCCGGTCGCCCACTCGTCGCTGATCTTCCGGTACTGCGGCTGTTCGTGCTGCAACTGCGCCCAGTCCATGAAGATGTACTCGAGCTGCGAAGCGATCGAGTGTTCGTCCAGGTGCACGACGAAAGCAAACTTGACGCAGCGGATATGGCCGAAGCTGCTCGAAAACGGGTGAATGTAGAAGTCGCGCGTGCGTCGTCGGTGATGGTTCCACTCGATGTCGTAGGGGTCGGTGTCAATGACAAAGGTTTCGCAGATCGCATTGTCGCGATAGACGCGCAGAATCACCTTCAGGTTGAGTTGGGCGCCATGCCAGACGTCGAAGTTGATCCGGCCCCAGCGCAGGAAGAATTGTTCGTTGAAATCGTTCACGCGAACGAAGGACCCGCCGAGGTTGCCATGTACCGGGCGGGCAAAGTTTTCTGCTGTGCTCATCTTTCCATCTCGTCATTCGTTGCCTGAACGCTCGCCGGCCCGCCTCGGGAACGGCGCGCGCGCTCGTCGGCCGGGTCCGTTCACGGCGCTGCGAAACTGAGCAGATACCCGCAGTGATCGGACACGCGGCCATAATCGTGGTCGTTGAAGACGACCCGACCGGAGACCGCGCGCAGCGCGCTTCCCCGGCGTAGAAAAACGTAGTCGATTCGCCGGTCGTCGCGCAAACCGTCGTAGGATGGCGCTCCGTCGGGGCGGAAGACGCTGCCGAAGACCTGTGGCGAGACGGCGCGCAGGTACTGGTCGTCGTACTCGTGCGAGTCGACGACGAAGCGATAGCCGCGCGAGCCGGCTTCGATGTTGAAGTCGCCGCAAAGCAGGCTGGCTGCCACGTGCGCCGTGTGTTCGTCGGTCGCCCAGCGGCGCAGGTTGTCGAACTGCTCGGCAAAGCCGTCGTTCCACCAGCTCAGGTGCGACGAGAAGACGTTGAGCAGGCCGAGGTGCGGTACCTTGATCTGCGCCATGACGACCTTGCGCGTATGGATGCTGTGCGGGTCCTGCGCGGTCGAGACGAAGCGCGCCTGATGGCGTGCGATCGGGTGCCGGCTGAGAATCGCGACGCCTTCGCGGTAGCGTTCGAATCCTTTGTGCGACCAGTCGGTGACCAACTGGAAAGGCGCCGCCAGGCGCTCATTAATGATTCGCGCCGTGTTGCTTTGCCAGTCGCCGCGGCCGTCGTTCCACAGCTCGGCCACTTCCTGCAGGCAGACGATGTCGACCGCCAATTCGTCGATCGCGCGTGCGATCAGCGACAGCTTGCGGTCCTGGTTCTCCTCCTGGCAACAGTGCAGATTGAGGATCAGGACTTTCAGCGGCGGGCGCTGCAGCGTGTAGTCGGCGCCCGCATTGTCGTCCCAGATGACCTGCTGCGCGGTTTCACAGGCGATCCGGTACTGGATGCGAAAGGCATCGGCCGCCTTGAGCGTCGTGTGCCAGACCTGGTAGCCGTACTGATTCGGGTTGCGCGCGTTGCTCAGCCACTCGTTGTCCCAATAGTTGCGCCGAAAGCGGTACGGCGTCTTGCGCGCCGTCTGCCAGTTGTCGGTCGTCCAGTGCAGCGTCACGCGGCGTGCTGGCAGACTGTTGCGCAGCGTCACGGTGAGTGGGATTTCCTTTTGTCCGGTGGCCAGAACCGCGTCGAGCGCACTGCTGATCAGTGGGCGCTGGTTGCCCAGGAGGATTCCGCAATCGGCGTCCATCGCATAGTTGCTGCCCTGGTTGTTGTCCCAGTATTCGGCATCGTGGCTGCGATGGCAGAGGGCAAAGCGCACGTTGCCGGGTAGCGTCGCGTCCTCGTCGAGCGTAAACGACGCCTGCGCGACCCAGTATTCGTTAGCGCCGTCGTCGGCCGCGGTGTGGAAGGTGGCCGGCAGCTTGTGCCAGACTTCGTCTTCGCCGGCCCAGCTGACATGCACATCCTTGTCGTATGCCAGATTGGCGACCAGCATGACGAAGTTCAGCATCTGGCGTGCTGGCGTCGTCCGTCGGGTG
Source organism: Accumulibacter sp. (assembly GCF_031732815.1). Lineage (GTDB taxonomy): Bacteria > Pseudomonadota > Gammaproteobacteria > Burkholderiales > Rhodocyclaceae > Accumulibacter. Next base: position 7,412 of record NZ_JAVMKF010000221.1, read on the forward strand.
ATCAGGTTTCTTGCGTAAAGTAGAGTAATCTCATTCATATTCATGCGCCAAGTTGAGTGGCCCGGCTGAGCAGGCCGAAAAGGGCGTGGGCGACCGACTGGGCGCGGATGGCCCGGCGGTCGCCAGTGAACCGTTGTGTTTCGCAAGCCAGCACATCGTCCGGCCCGGCCCAGGCAAAGCAGACGGTACCCACCGGCCGCGCCGGCGAACCGCCGCCGGGACCGGCGACGCCGGTAATCGCCAGTGCCCAGTCGGCGCGGCTGGCGCGCTGGGCGCCGCTCGCCATGGCAGCGGCGGTGGCCTCGCTGACTGCGCCGTGTGCCGCGAGCGTCGCTGGCTCGACCCCGAGCAAATCGACCTTGGCCTGATTCGAGTACGTGATGTAGCCGCGATCGAACCAGGCGGAACTGCCGGCGATCGCCGTCAGGCATTCTCCGACCCAGCCGCCGGTACACGATTCGGCGGTCGCCAGACGCTGCCCGTTGGTCAGGAGGAGCGCGCCGACGCGCGCCGCAAGTTCCTCCAGATCGCTTTGCCGGCTGTCCATCAGGCGAAGATGAAGCGCAGCACGGCGAGCACCAGCAGCGTGTAGGCGGCGGCGACCAGATCGTCGCACATCACGCCGAAGCCGTTCTTGACCTGTTCGTCGAAGTAGCGCGCCGGTTGCGGTTTGCCGATGTCGAACAGGCGAAAGAGAGCGCAGGCGGTCGCCTGCCACAGCCAGCCGGGCGGGCAGAAGAGCAGCACGAGCCAGAACGGAACGATCTCGTCCCAGACGATGCTGCCGTGATCGATCACGCCCAGGTCGCGCCCCGTCTTGTGGATCGCGGCGACGCCAATGACGAAGCAGAGCACCAGGAAGGCGAGCAACTCGAAGTCGTTCATCCACGGGCGCAACAGCGGAAACGACGCCCACGCGAAAAGCGTTCCCGCCGTTCCCGGGGCGCGCGGCGACAGCCCGCTGCCGAAACCGCAGGCGATCAGATGCGCCGGGTGGGCGAACAGAAAGCGCAGCGATGGCGCAGTGTCAGGCAAAGTGATCGAACCCCCGTTGTTCGCTCGCCAGCGGCCGACCGTCCGCGTCGAGCAGACGAAGGCCGCCGGCGGCTTCGACGATGCGACCGCAGCGCGTCAGCGGCAGCGCGACTTGGTCGGCGAGTTCGGCGATCGCCGCTCGCGCGCCAGGCGGCGCGGAAAAAACGAGTTCGTAGTCGTCGCCGCCGGACAACTGGCAGGTGCGCGCCAGCTCGAGCGCCGCGCCGGCGGGTAGCGGCGGCAGCGCGCTGACGTAAATTTCGGCGCCGACGGCGGAACGGTCGAGGATGTGCGCGAGGTCGGCGAGCAGGCCATCCGAGATGTCGATCGCCGCGTTGGCCAGCCCTCGCCGGCGCAGTTCCAGCCCCAGCTCGACCCGCGGCTGCGGTTGTTGCAGCGCAGCGAGGCAGCTTGTCGCCAGCGCCGGTGGGAGTTGCGTGCGACCTTGCAGGTGCGCGAGCCCGAGCGCCGCGCGTCCGGGCAGTCCGGAGACCCAGAGGTCGTCGCCGAGGCGCGCCCGGTCACGCCGCAAGGCGCTTCCCGCGGGAAGCTCGCCGAGCGCGGTCAGGCACAGGTTGAGCGGGCCGCGCGTCGTGTCGCCGCCGACCAGCTCGACCGCGAAGCGCGTGCTGCAGGCAAAGAGACCGGCGGCAAACGATGCCAGCCATTCTTCATCAGCGCTCGGCAGGCTGCCAGCGAGGAGCAGCCAGCGCGGCTGCGCGCCCATCGCCGCGAGGTCGGAGAGATTGACCGCTACCGCCTTCCAGCCGAGCAGCTCGGGACTCACCGTCGGCAGAAAATGCGTGCCCTCGACGAGCATGTCGGTGGTGATCGCCAGTTCCATTCCGGCGCTCGGAACGAGCAGCGCGCAGTCGTCGCCCGGCCCGAGCACAGCGCTCGGCGTTGGCTGCGAAAAGTGGCGGCGAATCAGGTCGAACTCGCTGGGCATGGTCTGTTCGCCGGGTTGATCGTGGCCGCCGATGCCGGGCGCGGGCGGCCGCTTAGCGCGCTCGCTTGCTGCCCGCCTGGCGCGCTTCGACTTCCGGGCGTCGCAGGCGGACGGCCATCTTGTCGAGCACGCCATTGACGTACTTATGTCCGTCCGTACCGCCGTACGCCTTGGCCAGCTCGATCGACTCGTTGATGATTACACGATACGGCGTCTGCGGATAGTTGGCCAGCTCGAAAGCGCCGGCGAGCAGGACGCAGGCTTCGACCGGCGACAGCTCGGCGAAAGGCCGATCGAGGCAGTCCTGCAACTGTCCGGCGAGGCTTTCGTGCTGCGCGAGAACGCCGCGCAGAAGCGCGACGAAGAACTTCCGGTCGGCTTTCGCGAAACCTTCGCTGTCCGCCAGATGGGCTTCGATCGCGGCTTCGTCGCTGCCGCTCACCTGCCACTGATAAAGCCCTTGCAGGGCGAGCTCGCGCGCCCGGCGGCGCGGCGAGACGACGGCTGCCGGGCGCTCGTCGGGCGCCCGCTCGGGCAGCTCCGGGCTCACGCCGACTCTCCGAGCAGGTGCAGCAGCTTGGCCATCTCGACCGCCACCTGGGCGCAATCGATTCCCTTCTGTTGCATGCGAGCCAGTGCCTGGTCGTCGTCCTCGCAGGTCAGGATGCCGTTGGCGATCGGCACGCCGGTCGTCAGCTGCACTTCCATCAGCGCCCGGCACGCGTCGTTGGCGACGACCTCGAAATGGTAGGTTTCGCCGCGGATCACCGCGCCGAGCGCGACCAGCGCGTCGAAGCGCCCACTGCGCGCCATCGTCTGCAGCGCCAGCGGAATCTCCAGCGCACCGGGGACGGTGGCGATCCGGATGCTGCCGTCGGCGACGCCGAGGCGTTTCAGCTCGCCGGTGCAGGCGCTCAGCAAGCCCTCGCCGATTTCCAGGTTGAAGCGGCTCATGACGATGCCGACGGTCAGGCTGTCGCCGCTCAGCTCGACGTCGTATTCGTCGATGCTGGCATAGCGCGCCATCGACAGAGGGGTCTCGTGGCGTACCGTGCGCGTTCCCATCAGCGGCTCTCCAGGTCGGCCGGCGAGGCGATGTAGCCGGTCACTTCAAGGTCGAAACCGGTCATGCTCGGCATCCGGCGCGGACTCGACAGCAGGCGCATCTTGCCGACGCCGAGATCGCGCAGAATCTGCGCGCCTATCCCGTAGATGCGGGGGTCCCAGCGCGCCGCCGGGCGCCGGGTGGCGGCGGGCTCGCGCAACATCGTCAGCAGATCCTGACCGCTCTCCGGTCGATGCAGCAGAACGATCACGCCCGCCTCGGCGCGCGCCAGCGCCGCCAGCGCGACGGAGAGCGGAAAGCTGTGGCGGCCGCCGTCGGGGTCGAGAAAATCGACCACCGAGAGCGGTTCGTGTACGCGCACCAGCGTTTCGCGATCCGGCCGTATCTCGCCCTTGGTCAGAACCAGGTGAACCTCGTTCGAAGTGCAGTCGGTGTAGGCGTGCAGCATGAACTCGCCGCAGGCCGAGCGCACGCTTTTCGACAGGCTGCGTTCGACGAGCATTTCGTGCCGACTGCGGTAATGGATCAGGTCGGCGATCGTGCCGATCTTCAGGCCATGCTCGCGGGCGAAAGCGAGCAGGTCGTCGAGGCGCGCCATGCTGCCGTCTTCCTTCAGGATCTCGCAGATCACCGCGGCCGGTTCGAGCCCGGCGAGTTGAGCGAGGTCGCAGCCGGCCTCGGTATGCCCGGCGCGGACGAGAACGCCACCCGCTTGCGCCATGATCGGGAAGACGTGTCCGGGCTGGACGATATGCTCGGGACGCGCGTTGCGCGCCACCGCCGTCTTGATCGTCAGCGCCCGATCCTGCGCCGAGATGCCGGTGGTAACGCCTTCCGCCGCTTCGATCGAGACGGTGAACGCCGTGCTGTAGGGGCTCTTGTTGTCGCGCGCCATCTGCGTCAGGCCCAACTGCCGACAGCGCGCAGCGGTCAGCGTCAGGCAGATCAGACCGCGTCCGAAGCGGGCCATGAAGTTGATTGCTTCCGGTGTGACGTGCTCGGCGGCGAGGATCAGATCACCTTCGTTTTCCCTGTCCTCTTCGTCGACCAGGACGACCATGCGCCCGAGACGCATTTCAACGATGATCTCTTCGATTGGTGAAACATTGCCCGAACTGCTCTGTGGTGACATGCTTGGGAGTCCTCTGCGGCAGGAGTCGGCGCCGCGTGTCGCTGCGCCCG
>NZ_JAVMKF010000221.1:11743-20204 GCF_031732815.1 Accumulibacter sp.
GGGCGGCACGTGATCGCCGGTTGGGAGGAGGGCGTTCCCGGAATGAACGTCGGAGGTATCCGCAAGCTGACGATCCCGGCCGATCTGGCGTACGGCGCGCGTGGCGCAGGCAAGATGGTGCCGCCGAACGCCAAGCTCGTCTTCGAGATCGAACTGCTCGACATCGCCTGAGCAATGGCCGATCGGCCACGCCGCGTGCTGCTGCGCGTTGCCGGCAAGAGCGCGGCGTCAGCCGCGGGCGCGCCGACGAGCGCGCCGCAGGCGGCAGCAGGCGGAACGGCGGCGCCCGACCCCGAGCGCGGCATCCGGGTGGCCAAGCTGATGGCTGAGCGCGGCCTCTGTTCGCGCCGCGAAGCCGACGACTACATCGCGCGCGGACTGGTTTTCGTCAACGGTCGGCGCGTTGGCGAACTGGGGACGCGCGTTGCGCCAAACGCGGTGATCACGCTCGACCGGCAGGCCGAGGCGCAGCAGCGCAGCCAGTTGACGATTCTCCTGCACAAGCCGGTCGGATATGTCTCGGGGCAGCCCGAGCCAGGCTGCACTCCGGCCGTGTCGCTGATTCGCGCCGAGAACCAGTTCCGGACGCCTGATACGCCGGCCTTTCATCCGGCGTGCCTGCGCGGGCTGGCGCCGGCCGGCCGGCTCGACGTCGATTCGACCGGCTTGCTCGTGCTGACGCAGGATGGGCGCGTTGCGCGCCAGTTGATCGGCGAGAACTCGGAACTGGACAAGGAATATCTGGTGCGCGTCACCGGCCGTCTCGAGGCGCGTGGACTTGCCTTGCTCAGACACGGTCTCAGCCTTGACGACAGGCAACTGAGGCCGGCCGGGGTCGAGTGGCTGAACGCCGATCAACTGCGCTTTGTCCTGCGCGAGGGCCGCAAGCGGCAGATCCGGCGCATGTGCGAACTCGTCGGGTTGCAGGTCGTCGGCTTGAAGCGCGTGCGCATCGGGGCGGTTCGCCTGGCCGACCTGCCGCTCGGCCAGTGGCGCTTCCTGCGCCCCGGGGAAGCGTTCTGAAACCGCCGGGGGAAAGCCGCGCCAGCCGGGCTCGCCGGCCGGCTGGCGGGTGCGCCGCGCCGGGTCGCCCGCCCGGAGGAGCGAGCGCCGCCCGGTGCGGCGTTCGGCTCAGCTTTCTTCGCTGCCGATGAGTTTGTAGGCGGCGGCGCCGAGCAGGGCGCCGATGATCGGGGCGACCCAGAACAGCCAGAGCTGACCGATTGCCCAGTCGCCGACAAAGACCGCGACGCCGGTGCTGCGCGCAGGATTGACCGAGGTGTTGGTGACCGGGATGCTGATCAGGTGGATCAGGGTAAGTGCCAGACCGATGGCGATCGGCGCAAAACCCGCCGGCGCGCGCTTGTCGGTAGCGCCGAGGATGACCAGCAGGAAGAACATGGTCATGACGACTTCGGTAACCAGCGCGGCGAGCAGCGAGTAGCCGCCCGGCGAGTGTGCGCCGTAGCCGTTCGAGGCAAAGCCCTTGCTGACGTCGAAGCCCGCCGCACCGTTGGCGATGACATAAAGTACGCCGCCAGCGGCGATCGCGCCAAGCACCTGGGCGACGATGTAGGGCAGCAGTTGGCTGGCGGGAAAACGCCCACCAGCCCACAAGCCGACCGAAACGGCGGGGTTGAGATGGCAGCCGGAAATGTGGCCGATGGCAAAGGCCATCGTCAACACGGTCAGACCGAAGGCGAGCGACACGCCGTGCAGGCCGATACCGACGTTGGGAAAGGCGGCGGCGAGTACTGCGCTGCCACAGCCCCCGAGTACCAGCCAGAATGTGCCGAAGAACTCGGCGCCGTATTGCTTCATCTGCGTCTCCCAGGAAGAAGATTTGCTTGGAATACCTTGGAATAGGTTGTCTGCCGACAAGGGGATTTGCCGAGCGGACGGCGATCGTAGCGGACACGATCTATCCCGTCAAGTTACACGGGAAACGTAAAAAAGCGCGCCTGAGAGGCCCGCTGGAGCGAGTCGGGCGGCGGCGCGGCGCCGATATTCGTCTTCGCTGGCGGTCAGTAGCCTTCGCCTGGGGCGCTTTCCGCTATGATGCGGGCTGATCAACTTGCTGCCCAAGAGTCCGATGCCGGCGATCAGTGCCGCTGCGCCGGGGCGTCCGGCCCCCTCCGCCTTTCACCTCTGGCTACGCGTCCGCAAGGCGGCGGCCAGGCAGTTGCGCCGGCCGCTCGTCGGCTTGCCGGGCGCTTTTCCGGCGACAGCGGACGTCGGGCCACACGACTATCCTTTCGATCCGACTTACGGCTACGACCTGCGCCGTCTGTGCGCGGTCGAGCCGCCGCTGCCCCCGGACGGTTTTGTCGAGTTCTGGCAGGCGCGCTACCAGGCGGCGCTGGGAATCGATCCGCAGCCGCGGCTGCGACCAAGCGCGCTGCGCCACGCGCAGTTCTGCGTTTTCGATCTGGAGTATTCGTCGAGTGACGGATTTACGATCGGTGGCTGGCTGCTCTGGCCGACGACGCAGCCGCCGCGTCAGGGTTTCGTTGTCGGGCACGGCTACGGCGGAATCGAGTCGCCGTCGTTCGTCCTGCCTTCGCTCTCTGCGGTATACCTTTTTCCGTGTTTCCGCGGTATTGCGCGCAGCCGCCGATGGCCGATATCGGACGACCCGAACTATCACGTGCTGCACGACATCCATCTGCGCGAACGCTACATCATTGCCGGCTGTGTAGAAGACCTGTGGACGGCAGTCAGCGCGCTACTCCAGTTGGCGCCCCAGACCGCCGGGCATCTCGGCTACCTGGGCAGCAGTCTGGGCGGCGGCGTCGGCGCTCTCGCGCTGGCTTGCGAGACGCGCATCGCGCGCGCCCACCTGAAGGTGCCGACTTTCGGCCACCAGGCGCTGCGTCTGACGCTGCCGACGGTCGGCAGCGCGGCGGCGGTGCAGGACTTCGCCCAGCGCCATCCCGAGGTGGCGCAGACGCTGGCCTGGTACGACGCGGCCAGCGCGGCGCGTTTCATCCGCCAGCCGACGCTGGTAGCCGCGGCCTTGTTCGATCCGGCGGTCGCACCGCCCGGGCAGTTTGCCGTCTACAACGCGCTGCCGGGAGTCCGGCAATTGTTCGTCCTCTCCGCCGGGCATTTTCCGTATGCGCGCGAGTCCGGCGAGGAAAAACGTCTGTTGGCCACGCTGCACGCCTTTTTTGCCGGGCTGTGAGCGAGGTCTGGTGCGTGCCGCCGGCTGGCGCGCCCGGCGGCGCTGGCGGGCGTACGCCTGGCGCGCCTGGTGTGCTTCAGTCGCTGGCGAAAACCTGCCGCCAGAGGGCGCTGACGGAGTCGATCCGGCGGCTGACCGAGGCGCGCTCGACGCGCGCGCGGCGCCCGGCGTTCAGGCGCAGCACATGTTGCAGGCGACGGAACTCGCGATAGGCATTGCGCACCGGTTCGGCGAGTTCGCCGGGAATCAGGCCGAGTTCAGCCGCGATGCCAAGCAGGGCGATGTTGCCGAGGTTGCCGCAGAGGCGCGGGTGCGCATGCGCGTGGCCGAGCACCAGGTACTGCACGATGAACTCGACGTCGATCAAGCCGCCACGATCATGCTTGATGTCGAAGTCTTCGCCGCCGCGCGAAGCGTGCTGTTCGAGCATGCGCCGACGCATCGCCAGCACCTCGTCGCGCAGCGTCGCCAGATCGCGCGGCTGGCGGAGGATTTCGACGCGTATCGCTTCGAACGCTTCGCCGACTGCCGGGTCGCCGGCGCAGAAGCGCGCGCGCGTCAGCGCCTGATGCTCCCACACCCAGGCGTGCTGCAACTGGTAGTCGCGAAAAGCGGAAACCGGGCAGACGAGCATTCCCGCATCGCCGTTCGGCCGCAGGCGCAGGTCGACCTCGAAGAGCATCCCGGCCGGCGTCTGCGCGGACATCCAGGTGCTCATGCGCTGGCCGAGCCGGGCGTAGATTTCGCCCACATCCGGTGTGGGATCGTCGTGCAGGTAGACCAGGTCGAGGTCGGAGGCGAAGCCGAGTTCCTTGCCGCCGAGTTTGCCGTAGGCGATGACGGCAAAGCGCGGCGGTTCGGATGGCCGTGGGTGGCGCTGGCGCAGTCGCCGCCAGCACAGATCGAGCGTCGTCTGCACCATCAGGTCGGCCAGTTCGCTCAGGCGGTCAGCCAGGTGCTCGACCGTATGCATACCGGCGATGTCCTGCGCCAGGAAGTGAAAGACTTGCGCGTGATGCGTTTCGCGCAGGATATCCATTTCCCGTTCGGTATCATCCTCGGCCTGCGCCAGGCGGGCGAGCAGTTCGCGCCGGAACTCTTGCCAGTCGGTGCGCACGTCGAAAATGCGCGAATCGAGCAGCTCGTCGAGCAGAATCGGGTGGCGCGTCAGGTAGTCGGCGGCCCACGACGAACTGCCGATCAATTCGGCCAGCTTGTTCAGCGCCGGCGGATATTGCTGCAAGAGCGCCAGGTAAGCGCCGCGCCGGCTGATCGTCTCCAGGAAATCGAGCGTGCGCAGCCAGGAAGCGTCCGGCGTGCCGGTTCCGGCCGCTGCTTCGAAGACGCGCGGGCCGAGCGCGTCGAGGCGTTCGCGATTGCTCGCGGGCAACTGCAGGTAGCGAGCGCTGTCGCGAAAGCTGCGCAGGCGCGCGAGCAGTGCCTGCGGCTGACGAAAGCCCAGCGTCGACAGGCGCTCGAGCGCTTCGTCGGGACTCGCCGAACCGTCCCAGAGCGTCGCGAGCGCATGCCGGCCTTCCTCCGGCTCCGAGAAGACTTGCTCGAAATGGCGGGCAACGATTGCTCGATGCGCATCGAGAACGTCGAGCAGCGCGGGCCAGTCGGCGAAAGCGAGCGAATGCGCGATCTGTTCACGCTCTTCGTCAGCGCTCGGCAGGCGGTGCGTCTGTGCATCGTTGACGTACTGCAAGCGGTGTTCGAGGCGGCGCAGGAAAACATAGGCAGTGGCCAGCGCACTCTCGCTTTCGGCCGACAGCAGGCGCCGCTCGGCAAGGAGCGCCAGGACCTGCAAGGTCGGGCGCACTTGCAGCGCGGGATCGCGTCCGCCGCGGATCAATTGAAAGACCTGAGCAATGAACTCGATTTCGCGGATACCACCGGGCCCCAGCTTGATGTGCTCGGCCATGTCCTTGCGCATCACTTCGCGGCGGATCTGCCCGTGCAGTTCGCGCATCGCGTTGATGGCGCCGAAATCGAGGTACTTGCGGAAGACAAAAGGTCGCGCTATGCCCTGCAGCGCCTGCACCCACTCGGCCTGCAGATTGACCCCGGAATTCATCACGCGCGCCTTGATCCAGGCGTAGCGCTCCCATTCGCGACCTTGCGCGATGAAGTAGTTTTCCAGCGAACCGAGCGAGCCGACGAGCGGTCCGGAGTCGCCGTTCGGGCGCAGGCGCATGTCGACCCGAAAGACCTGGCCGTCCTCGGTCAGGTCGCCGAGCGCCGCAATCAGCCGCTTGCCCAGGCGGTGGAAGAATTCGTAGTTGTCGATCCGGCGGCCGCTGCCGCCCGCCGTCTGTCCTTCCTCGGGATAGACGAAGATGTAATCGACGTCCGACGACACGTTCAGTTCGCGTCCGCCCAGCTTGCCCATGCCGATGACCAGCAGGCGCTCGGGCTCACCGCGACTGTCGAGCGGCTGGCCAAACAGTTCGGCGAGCTGCCGATGGAAGAAATCGAGCGCAAAGTTGGTCGTCACGTCGGCCAGTTGCGTCATGCACTCGACCACCTCGCCCAGGTCGGCCGCGCCGCCGAGGTCGCGCACGATGAGCAGCGCCATGACGCGCTGGCGCAGGCGCCGCAGGCTGCGCTTGAGCGCTTCGTCGCTGTGCGGTGCCTGATCGGCCAGGAAGGCCTCCATCTGCTCCGCCGTCATCGGCTGTCCGACCTTGTCAACCAGCCAGTCGGCAACTTCCGGGCGAGCCGCCAGCAGGTTGCGCAGAAAGCGGCTGTGCGCTTGCGCCGCTGGCCAGGGCGCGGTCAGATGGCCAGCCGGGTCGGCGGGCGCGAGGCAGGCAGTATTCATGGTTGCGCGAGCAGCGTGGGTGAAGTCGGGGGGGAGGGCGGCGGTGCGGACAGGCCGGGCAGACTTTGGCATAAAGTGTGTCGCCGTTCAAGCGGCGAGCGCAAGCCGGCGGTCGCCCGCGGCTGGATCTGCCCCGGCTATCTCGGGTGACAGCGTGCGCAAGCGTTCGTGATGCTGCCGGCCACCCGGCAGATCCCCATCGAGAACGCTGGCCAGCGTCAGCATGCCGTGCGTGGGTGCCAAAGTCGGCCGCTTGGCAAGCAGCCAGTTGGCATGCTCGCGTGTCTTGCCGGCGATGCGCGAGACGAGATAGGCCTGCGCCAGGAACAGACGGAGATCGGCAGCCTCCGGGGCCAATGCCCGGCCCCTTTTACGGCGCCGCGATGGCGCGCCCGAGATCGCGGCCTTGCCCACGCGCCTGTCCGAGATTGGTCCAGGCATTGGCGAAATCGGGCGACAGGCGCACGGCGGTTTCAGGGTTTCGACGGCTTCCGGCAACCGCCCGAGTTTGAGCAGGGCCTGGTCTTTGCCGTTCCAGGCCTGACTGGCCGGGTCAATCTGCAATGCGCCCTCCAGCATTATCAGCGACGGCTATCAACCACTCCTGAAGCTGTCCGCTACGCCCCTGCGCCTTGGTCTTGACCTGATCGAAGCGGACCGTTCCGCCCGCCTGCGACTCGGCCCGCGCCAAGGTAGACAGGGTTTTTTCGTGGGCGCCGGATGCGATCTGGCTGTTGCCCGGGCTGATCAGATCGTTCGCGCCAGCGCCGCCCAGGCTATCCGTTCTCTTTTCAGGTTGCCAGCCGCAGCCGGAGATTGCGACGCAGCGAGGCACGCGTCGCCAGCATATCCGCATCATAGGGTTTGCGTTTTAGCGCTTCGCCCAGCGCCTGCTCGGCGTCGCGCAGCCGCTGGCTGGAGACGAGCACCGCGTCCAGGAGGCACTGCCCGCTTTCGGGCAATTCCGGTGCGAGCTCGACCGCCAGCAGACAGGTCCATTCTTCCTGCTCCCGCGCGAGGCGAGGCGCTTCCCAAACGTCGCGCTGGCCTCCGGCAGGCGTCGCTGTCCGGAGCGTGAAACACCGACGACTCCCCAGGCCAAGGCATTGTCGGCCTTGATCTCCAGGCTCTCCTGCCAAGCCGCGCACGGCGCATCGTGCGCCCGGAGAGTGTCTGCCCGCGCCAGAACCAGTGGTGGGATCGCCCGTCAGGTCTTCGCCTGGTCGCTCGACAACCCGCCAAGCCTTGTGCACCTGCCCGCCTGCAGATACGCAGTGGCCCGCTTCCATTGCGCTTTCGCATCGCCGCTGCGCAAGCCAGCCAAGCGCCGCCAGGTGGTGATCGCCAAGGCTTCGTCGTACTCCTGATGCAAGGCGAGCTGCCAGCCGAGGCCGAGCGCGTGGCCGCGCTGCGACGGATCGATGCGGCAGAGTGCCTTCCAGCCAAGGAACTCGGCGTCCGGCTGCTTTTTCTCACGCGCCGCCCGCACCGTGAAAGACCACGCATCCGGGTTATCCGGAGCGGCTTTTGCCCAGCTCTGTGCCTGGCGCAACAAACCCGTCCAGCCCTGTGTGGCAACCAGCGCCTCGGCTCGCACCTAAAGCTGTTGCTGCGCCGCGTTCTTGCTGGCCCGTTCCTGCACCTGATCGATCCATGCTGCCGGTAGCGCGAAGTTTACGTTCCGCCCGTCGCGGCGTCGGTAGTCGATGATGCCAAGCAGGCGCCCGCGCTCGTCGACCAGGGCGCCGCCTGCGGAACCCGGCGAGACCGGGGCGCTGAACTGGAGGTATCTGCCACTCGGAAACCGGCGCTTTCGCGAGAAGACTCCATCCGAAATCGTCACGCATCGCAGAGCCGAAGAAGTCGACTCGACGTGCGCCGACGCTGTCAGAAGGGCGTCGCGTTTGCCAGGTGACAGCAATCGGGACTAGAATGGCATATCGGCAGCAATGGGTTCCAACGGTTTATTTCTCAACGTGCGAGGGGTGTCATGGCGTCAAAGGATGATGACGAGATAACCGCAGTAGTGGCGGGTGTATTGGCCGGAATAGCGCTGGCCGTGGTGGGCGTGGTCTATGCCGTCGGCGGTGGCAAGACGGTACGCGCGCCGGCGGCGAATTCGACCGAGATGGTCGACATCGCGCCAATCGGCGAGCCGCTGGCGAAGGTCTATTTTGGCGTCGGCAAGGCCGAAATGAACGAGGCGGACCGGGGCGTCGTGGCGACCACCCTGCAGGCTCTGGCGAACAACCCGCAAGCGATCGTGCTGCTTTCCGGCTTCCACGATCCCTCGGGTGATGCGGCGAACAACGCGCAACTGGCCAAGGCGCGGGCGGTCAGCGTGCGCACTGCCTTGCTCGCCGGCGGGGTTGATGCCAGCCGCGTCAAGTTCCGCAAACCCGAGTCGACGATCGGCAGCGGCAGCCCGGAGGAGGGCAGGCGGGTCGAGATAC
>NZ_JAVMKF010000222.1:0-3427 GCF_031732815.1 Accumulibacter sp.
GCTACCAGTGCGTGAAGCCGAAGGACGCCAAGGAATACGGGCTCTGACCCGAAGGCGCCGACCGCTGCGAAGTTATCGCGGCCGGTTCAGGTCGCTTGCCAGAATCGGATCTGATTGAGGACCCACTGCGGATCATCAAGGGGCAGATCGTGCCCGGCGTCCGGGTGGACGGCCAGCGGCACACGCCACCGACGGGCTATCTCCCGCGAGCAGTCTGCCGCAACAAGGCTGTCGCCTTCGCTGGCCAGCAACAGCGTCGAAACCCTCGCTTCATTTGGCGCGCGGTAGCGGGCGGCGGCGAGCACCTGACGCAGCACGTTGCTGCGCGACACCGGCATCGCCGCACGCCATCGACACCAGTCGGCGAGCAGTTCCGAGTCATCCACGCAACGGCGACTGGTCATCGCGAGTACTGCACGCTCGACTTCGGTATCGAGGGCACGGCGGAGCAGCAGGTGCAGGATGGCCGGATAATTCTGCGGGCGCAGGCGATGCCACAGGGGACTGAAGGGGCGCAGGCTTGTGTTGATGAGAACGAGTGCGCCGATCTCCTCCGGGTGCTGCGCCGCCCATTCCGTCGCCACCATCGCACCCAGCGACATGGCGACGATACCGGATCGATCGCGACAACCAAGGAGCTGCGGATCACTGCGGCAGGCAGCGACCAGTTCGGAAATGCTGGCCGGACTCGGCCAGCGATATCGCGTTCCGTTGCCGGGGAGATCGATGCAGATGACTTCGGCCGCCCCCAGAGTCTGTTCAAGCATCGCCGGAAAGGCTCCCCAGTGCCGCGAATCCCGCATCAGGCCGCGCAACAGAATCCACCGCTTCATGATGGCTTGTTCCGGTACCAGCGCTGGAGTGCAAGCTCCTGATGCTGCCGCAGGGTTTCGCCCTCCGGGCGCCAGTGGCGATGGCTCGCGGCCGCACGAACAATGAAGTCAAACCACGCGAAGTGGCGGCGCAGTACGCGCTGCTGGCGATGCTCGATCAGCGGATTGAAGATGCCGTACCGCGAAAAGACCTGCCGCGGATTCTTCTTGACCCACATCCACGACCCCATTTCGAGGGTCAGCGGCAGAAAGAGCTTTTCCGGAACGGCTTCAGCCCGCCGGTAGAGAAAGTCCCACAGGTCGCCGTGCGCCAGGTATTGGCGGCTCTGCGGCTCGAAGACGTATCGGTGGCAAGGGTGCATCTGGTCAAAGATCTCGCTCAGCGCATGCACTTCAGCGATGTCGCGAATGGGGCGTCGCGTGCAGGCATAGGGAAACCAGATGCGGTCGAGAATGCCGAAGCCGGAATGACAGTCGAGGGCGATGCTGAAGTCGCGCGTCAACATTTCTTCCTCGACGATGCGGCAGAGCGCAGCAGCCTCGATCTCCATCGCTGCTCCCGCCGCACCGCGATACCAGGGCAGGCGCGCACCGAAGCGATGACCGCCGAGCAGGAAAGGTGGCCTCTCCTCGGCATCGACCGGCGCATTGCGCATGAGGTCTACGCCGGCCGGATTGGCGCGCGTACCGCGCCACATGCCACCCGGATTGACGACAGGCAGGAAGACAAGACGCACCGACTCGAGCTTGAAGTGCAGGAGGCGGTCCCAGCGCAGCCGGCTGGCCAGGTTGCGCAGATACGACAGGACGACCGCGGTACCGATGCGCTCCAGGCCATGCACCCCGCCGAAGAAGGCCGCCGCTGGCACTCCCGGATCCGGGTTGCCCAGCGTAATGGCTAGCACGGGAAAACAGCGCCCGCCGATATCGACCTGGGCAAGTTCGCGGCACTCCATGTAACTGCCGCCCTGGTCGAGGATGCCCTCCAGTTCCGCCAGTTCGCTCAGCCCCAACTCGTCTCGTACCGCCACCCCGCCATTCTCCCGCGCAAGAATCGCGGCCAAGAATAGCGCAGCAAAGGGCCGGAAATGATGACATCTGCCGGCAACAAGTGCTTAACAATCGCTTGCTAAGCTCGCCGTCATCGTCAGCCATCCTGATTGGATCGAAATGGAAATCCTGCTCAAGCTGCTGGAAGCCGCGCTCGACCGATTCTTCGACGGGGCGTGGAAAAACGTGCATCCGCTCGACTGAGGGAATTGCAGCATGGCCCGAATTTTTCACAGCCTGGTGACACACCCGGCGCTGGCTCTGGGCGGCACGCTGCTCTACGGAATCATCGAACTGATGGCGCTCCAGCGCGCCTGTCGCAACGGACGCGACGGCTCACGCGGGAGTGATCGAACTGTAACCCGCTGACGTCTCCCAGGCCGCTAGTCGCCGATTTCGCACCAGGAGCGGGCTTCCGCCTCGGTCGCGAAGGTCGCGACCCTCAATGGAGTAAGGGCCCGCACCGCCATGGCCAGCATCGTGATGCGACGGTCGGTTGTCACGAATGCGATCTTCAGCCTGGGGTTCGACAGGCTGGACCCGCGCGTTATGGCAGCGCTGTATTCCGCCTCATCCCCGGTGATCGAGATGATCGAGATGTTCTCGACACCCTGCAGATCGTTGATGCTGTAGTGAATGTCGTCGAGCCGGGCGTCGCCGAGAACGGCTTCCTGGCTACGCAAAAACTCCGCCCATGAACAGACCCCGGAGAAACGCTTGTAAACCCCTCTCGGTTCCCACTCAATCGTATATGGCATGTTCGTTTCAAAACCGGTTTGAACTGTCAGGCGGCAGACAGAAAACGTCACAACATCAGAATCACAACTGCCACCGCTAGTGGCAATTCTAGCCTATCGAAAAGCTCAGCATGCTGCGCGCCACCGCTTCCGACACCTTGATCCCATCCACCCCGGCCGAAAGAATGCCTCCAGCGTATCCCGCGCCCTCGCCTGCCGGGTACAGGCCCTTCACATTCACGCTCTGCAGGTCGTCGCCGCGCGTAATGCGCAGCGGTGACGAAGTCCGCGTCTCGACGCCGGTGAGCACCGCATCGTCCATGTCGAAGCCCTTGATCTGGTGCCCGAAGGCGGGCAGCGCCTCGCGCATGGCTTCGATCGCGTACGGCGGCAGTGCTGTGGCGAGATCGGTCAGCCTGACGCCCGGCTTGTAGGAAGGCTCGACCGAGCCGAGCGCGGTCGACGGCCGGCCGGCGAGGAAATCGCCGACCAGCTGCGACGGCGCGTCGTAGTTGCCACCGCCGAGTTCGAAGGCGCGCGATTCGAGCTCGCGCTGAAAGGCGATGCCGGCGAGCGGGTTTTCCATAGAACCCCCGTAATCGGACGGATCGACATTCACGACGATACCGGCATTGGCATTGCGTTCGTTGCGCGAATACTGGCTCATGCCGTTGGTGACGACGCGGTTCGGTTCCGAGGTTGCCGCCACCACCGTGCCGCCCGGGCACATGCAGAAGCTGTAGACGGCACGGCCATTGGCGGCGTGATGCACCAGCTTGTAGTCGGCGGCGCCGAGCAGCGGGTTGC
>NZ_JAVMKF010000223.1:0-3415 GCF_031732815.1 Accumulibacter sp.
ATCATGCCGATGAAGAAGACGACCTCTTTCCGGCGTTGATCGAGTCGATGGCCGGATCGGACGCGATCTGCCTGCGCGACATGATCGATGGGCTGACGGCCGATCACCGCGCGCTGGCAGCCTGCTGGCGACACCTGCGCGCCATCCTCGAAAGGATCGCAGCCGGCGAGCGCGTGCCGTTGCTTTTTGACGATGTCGAGGCACTGGCAGTTCGCTATGAACGCCACATCGAGCGCGAGGAAAAGGAACTCTTGCCCATGGCGGCGCGCTTGTTGAGCGACGATGATCTCGCTCGCATCGGACGCGCGATGCGCGCGCGCCGGGGAATCGACGAGGCTTAGGCGCCGGCCCCCGGCACGCGAACGCAATTCCCGGCTGCCGACAATCGCCGGCGTCTCCTTTGCTCGTCTGCAGCGGATCAAGCCGCCCGCCCCTCGCCGGCTTCCTCATAGGTGCGCCCGTCACGAATGTGATAAATCCGCCGGAAGGTTGGGATGATCTTTTCGTCGTGAGTGACGACGATGATCGCCGTCGAAAAGCGCTTCGCCATCTCGTTCAGGATACGAACCACGGCCAATGCGCGCTCGCTGTCGAGCGGAGCCGTCGGCTCATCGGCGAGGATGATCGGCGGCTGGTTGACCAGTGCGCGGGCGATCGCCACCCGCTGCTGCTCACCACCGGAAAGCTGCGGCACCCGCGCCTGGGCGCGATGACCGACATCCAGCGCTGCAAGCATCGCGCGCGCCCGGTCGCGCGCCCTGGCGTTGGACATGCCGGCCAGCATCGGCAGCAACGCGACATTGTCGGTGACGTCGAGAAACGGAATCAGATGCGGCGCCTGGAAAACGAAGCCGATGCGATCGCGCCGCAACGCGCGCAAATCGCTGACCCGCCAGCCGTTGTCGTAGATCGCCTCCCCGGCGAGCGCCATACGGCCCGAGGTCGGTTCGATCACCGCGCCCAGGCATTTCAGCAGCGTGCTCTTGCCCGAACCGCTGGGGCCGATCAGCCCGACGACCTCGCCGGGCTGGACGATCATGTCCACGCCCTTCAGTGCATCGACCGCGGCATCGCCAACGCCGTAGCGTTTGGTCAGGCCGCTGATTTCGATCGCTGCAGCCATCTATCCGCCGATCGCCGTCGCCGGGTCTACGCGCAGCGCGGCACGGATGGCGACGATGCTCGCCAGCGCACAAATCACCACTACCAGCAATGCGCCCAGCAGCGCGTCGCCCGGGAGCAGCAAGACATATTTGGGGAAGATCGGTGCCCACAGCGTTGCTGCGGTCTTGCCGACGATGAAGCCGATCGCACCCAGGCCAAGCGCCTGCTGCAGGATCATCGCGGAGATGGTCCGGTTGCGCGCGCCGATCAGCTTGAGCACGGCGATCTCGCGTACCTTGTTCAGGGTCATGGTGTAGATGATGAAAGCGACGATGGCCGCACTGACGATGGCCAGGATGACCAGGAACATAAAGATCTGTTTTGCCGAGGTGGCGATCAGCTTGGCAACGAGGATTTCGTCCATATCGGCGCGGGTATACGCTTCGAGGTGCTTCCAACGCCTGATTTCGCTGGCCACGACCGCTTCGTCGGCGTGCCGCGCGAGCCGCAGCATGACCACATTCACTGTCCGGCTGTTGGCTTGGCTGGCCTGCACCGCCTCGAGTAATCCCGGCACAGCGGGGCGGTTGAATGCCGGATTGGCTGCGATGCGCGCGCGCTCGTTGAGCAGCGCGTCGTTGTCCTTGAGGAACTGCACTTCCTGCGCATCGCGCAGCGGGACGAAGACCATCGGGTCGCCGCCCGACGATACCATGCGGCGGGTCAGCCCGACCACGGTATACTCATGACGCCGGATGCGAATGCGTTCGCCGAGGCTGAAGCCGCTCTTGATATCGGCGATCGCCTCGTAGTGCGAACGCGTGACTGGACGCCCAGCAACGAAGTAGCCAGGCTCGCCGGGGTGCCCTGGCTGAAAGCCGACCAGCATCACGCGTACGTTGCCGCCCTGGTGTTCGATCTGCATCGTCAGATAGGTGACGTTGCCGGCTTCGACCACCCCCTTGACGCCGAGCAAGGCGCGATAGGCGTCGTCGCGCACATTCGACGGCTCGGCGTAGGGGCCAAGTGTGTCGCGCTGCACGACCCAGAGATCGGCCCCAGCATTGCCCAGCAGGACGCGTCCGTCATCGACCAGTCCGCGATAGATCCCGGCCATCGACAGCGTGACGCCGATCAGCAAGCCGAGCCCGAGGCCGGTGAAGACGAACTTGCCCCAGCCGTTGAGGATGTCGCGACCGGCGAGATTGATCATCGCCTGGCACCGACGATGGCGACGACGACCCTGACTTTCGCGTCGGGCTGCAATGCCTGCTCGCTGTGTACGACAACTTCGTCGCCGACTGCCAGACCAGCAAGAATCTGGCTGCGGCCATCCAGGGTGGAGATGCCGACCTCGACCGGGTGAAACGCGACGCGCCCGTCCTTGATGCGCCATACGCCGTCCTTTCGGTCCACACGCTTCACCGCCGCCGCCGGCAACCAGGGTGCATCGGGCAGTTCAGCGGTGCCGATGGTCACCTCGACCAGATCTCCGATCGACAGTGCGTCGGGAATCGCCGCGAAGGCGACATTGACGATCCGCTCTTCGGCGACCGAATCGCTTAGCCAATCGACGCGCCGGACTTCGCCCGGGTAGACACGCTTGGCATCCGAGCGCAGCACGATCTCGGCTGACTGTCCAACGCGCACGCCGCCGGCCTGGCCCTGGTCGATGCGCGCCCTGACCCACAGGCTCGCCGGGTCAATGACCTGCAGCACGGCCTGCCCGGCAACGATCGTCGATCCCGGTTCGAACAGTCGCGCACTGACGATGCCATCGACGGGACTCACCAGCAGTGCCTGCGCGCGCAGCTTGCCGACACCGGCGACATCGGCCAGCGCGCGTTCGTGATCGCGCTGCGCCGCCGCCAGTTGGGCGGCAGTGGCGTCCACTACCGCCGTCGCGGCATTGGCTTCTTGCTGCTTGGCGTCGGTCGCCTCTTGGCTGAAGAAACCGCGTGCGCGTAGTTCGGCGGAACGACGCGCACTGGCGACCGCGACCAGCGCACGGCTCTGCGCCGCGACCAGCTCAGCTTGCGCCGCGCGCACAGCGCTTGCGGCACGTTGTGCGACGATTCGGCCGCTCGCGACGCGATCGTCGAGGTCCACCGGATGGAGTTCGGCAAGTAGTTGCCCGGCCGCGACGGCATCGCCTTGGTCAACCAGCACGCGCGCCACACGGCTGGCCGTCGTCGGACCCAGAGCATAGCTGCGGCGAGCCTCGACTGTGCCGATGCCGAAGGTGCTCTCCAGCAACGGCCCCAGCTGCACCTTGGCCAAAGTCACCCTGGTTGGCGCCAGCGGTCCCTGG
>NZ_JAVMKF010000224.1:0-3412 GCF_031732815.1 Accumulibacter sp.
CTTGCCTCTCGGCCTGCTCGCGACGACTTCTTCACAACCTCTCTGCGTTTGGCATGTACGCATGGCAAGTGGGGATTCAGTCCTTCTCCGCTCCCACTACCTCGACCCTGGTCATCGGCTGGTTATCACCGGCAAAGGAGAACACCTCATCGACCTGAAGCCCGCGCGGAATCTGATGCGTGATGAAGATCATCGTCACCTGGCCCTTGAGGGTGTTGATCGTCTGGGCAAGATGCTCGGCCGTCTGCTGGTCGAGGCTGGAGACGGCTTCGTCGAAGATCAGGATCTTCGACCGCTTCAGTAAGGCACGGGCAATCGCGATGCGTTGCCGCTGGCCGCCCGAGAGCCCGGTACCGCGTTCGCCGATCTCGGTCTGGTAGCCGCCCGGCAGTCGTTCGATCACGTCATGAATCTCGGCTGCCTTGCATGCGGCGATCACGTCCTCGAAGCTGGCGTGCGGATGGGCCATCACCAGGTTGTCGTAGAGCGTGCCCGAGAAGAGCACGGTTTCCTGCGGCACGACGCCGAAGGCCGCGCGCAGTTCGTTGGCGGCGAGATATCGGATGTCCTGCCCGTCGAGGGCAATGCCACCCTCCTGCGGCTGGTAGAAACCGAGCATCAGTTTGGCGAGCGTGCTCTTGCCGCATCCGGAGGGACCCGTGATGACGCTCAGGTGGCCGGGCTTGAAGGCGATATCGAGGTTGTTGTAGAGCCAGGGGAGAGTCTCTCCGTAGCGGAAGGCCAGGTTGCTGATGGTCAGCAAGCCTTCGCCCCTGTTCTCCCGGCTGGGGATGAGCGCATGCGGTTCCTGCGGCATGTCGAGAATATCACCCAAGCGCTTGAGGGCGATATTGGCCTGCTGAAACTCTTGCCAGAGACCGACAAGTCTTAACATGGGTTGGCTCATGCGTCCGGCAAACATCTGGAAGGCGACGAGCATGCCCACCGTAAAGCCCTCGTTCTTCATCACCAGCAAGGCGCCGACGACCAGGATGGAGAGCGTCATCACCTGCTCCAGTGCGTTGGCGATGACGTGATAGGTGTTGCCCACCTGTCTGGTCGAGAAGCCGGAGGCCAGGTATTGGGCCAGAAGGTCGCCGTATTTCTGGTCGATATCCGGTTCCATCTGCAGGGATTTGACCGTGCCCATGCCGGCGATGTACTCGGTGAGGAAGGACTGGTTGCGCGCCGCGAGCATGAACTGGCGGTTGATTTTTTCCCGGAAGACGGGCGCGACAAGGAGGCTCAGCAGGGCAATGAGGCTTAGAAGGCTGACAGCGATCAGCGAGAGCTGCCAGCTATAGGCGAACATGACGGCGAGGAAGATGAGCAGAAAGGGCCCGTCGAGGATGAGGGCGACGGCGGCGCCGGAGACGAATTCGCGGAGGGTCTCGACGCCGTGCAGGCGGGCGACCAGCGTGCCGGTGGGGCGGTTCTCGAAGTACGCGAGCGGCAGACGCAGGAGATGGCGGAGCACTTGGCTGCCCAACACGGCGTCGATGCGGCTGCCGGTGTGCAGGATGAGGTACTGACGCAGCCAAGTCATGCCGGCGGTAAAGAACAGGAACAGCACCAGGGCGACGGCGAGGACGATGAGCGTGCTGTGCGTCTGATGTACGATGACCTTGTCGATGATGACCTGGGTGAAAAGGGGGGTGACCAGTCCGACAAGCTGGATGAAGAGCGAGGCGGTAAGGATTTCCAGCCACAGGCGGCGGTGCTTGAGGAGTTCGGGGATGAACCAGGAGAAGCCGAAGACTTTCCTGTCGGGAGCAAACCCGGGGATTCCGTCCTCATCGGTCGTGGCCGGCCCGGCGGTACGGCTGAGCAGCATGAGTTCCGGTTCGAGGCGCTCGGCCGCTTCGCTGCGGGTCAGGCTTTCTGCGGTTTGCTGACCGGGTCGGAAATACAGGATGTGCTCTTCCGAGAGCCCAACAATCAGGATGGCGGAGGCCGGCGGGCGTGGCGCCTGAGGGGGCGGATCGCCCGACGATGAGGAGCAGTCGGCGGCCATCGCCGAAGCGGTGTGCGCTGGAGTTGCGGGCGCAGATGGGGCGGTCTCGGGCGGCGGGTCGCGCAGAAAGGCGATCGCCGGTAGCAGGTGTTCGCCGTCCCTGAGGTTCCGGATGGGGCGCGAGCCGGTCTGGAAACCCAGTGCCCGCGCGGCTTCGTGCAGGCTGGCCCGGGTGATCGGCGGCGGGAAGTGTTGCGCGATCAAGGCGGCGTCGAAAGGAATGCGTTTCAGGTTGCACAGACTGCCGAGCAGCCACAAGGCATCGTCGGTCCGCAACGCTCGTTGCATGGGTGTCTCTCTCACACTGATGTCTGGCGAGGAGGAAAGGGTATCACGTTTGTGGGAATGGAAACCTCGTTCCGGTCGTGCGCGGCGACAAGCGCCGCACTGGCCGGCCTGATCAAACATCAATAGAAGGGAATAGAGCGTCTGACGGACGTTCGCGTCCACTTCGAGGCGACCGTCAAGCTGTTTTCTCCGGACTTTGGGCCGCGCACCGGGACCAAAGCACTGCCGGTTCGAAGCCTTTTTTTTCAGGCGAATGCCAGCGGATGGTCCTGGACATCTTCCGTGAGGCGCAAGGCGCGGCGCTGAGCAGCCACCAGATCGGCGAAGCGCTGGCCGCGCGTAAGGCGCTGGAAACAAGAACTGAACATGCTGGGCAAACCAACGTTACCGTAACCGGATTGCATGCCCACTGCGAGCAAGCATGGGCGGCACGGGCGGTACTGATACGAGTCTCTGCCGTGGAGGCTGGGAGGCCGAAACTGCGGGGCAGTTGGCACGCCGATCCGTCTGGCATCATGTCGGGGATCACTTCAAGCGAGTCCTCGCCGGCATCGGGGGGCCGCCAACACATCGGTTGCTGGGAAATCATGCGAAAGGAGTCGGCTGACTGCGGTTCTTCGGATCAAGTGCGTCGGAGGTTCCGCGCTACCACGGGACGCGACATCAGATCGGTCGTCGCGTTGGCCAGGTGGCAGCAATCGGGACCAGAATGGCATATCGGCGGCAATGGGTTGGAGCCCTCTATTTCTGAATGTACTCAATGTGCGACGGGTGTCATGGCGTCAAAGGATGATGACGAGATAACCGCAGTTGTCGCGGGTGTATTGGCCGGAATTGCGCTGGCCGTGGTGGGCGTGGTCTATGCCGTCGGCGGTGGCAAGACGATGCGGGCGCCGGCGGCGAGTTCGCTCGAGATGGTCGACATGGCGCCGATCGGCGAGCCGCGGGCGAAGGTCTATTTTGGCGTCGGCAAGGCCGAGCTGAACGAGGCGGACGGGGCCGTCGTGGCGACCACCGTGCAGGCGCTGGCGAACAAACCGCAAGCGATCGTACTGCTCTCCGGTTTTCATGATCCCTCGGGCGATGCGGCGGCCAACGCGCGACTGGCCA
>NZ_JAVMKF010000225.1:0-3382 GCF_031732815.1 Accumulibacter sp.
CCAGCATGGTGAACCGACAGCGTGCCTAGTCGCCAGGCCCGGCCCGGGCCTGGCCTGGCCGCTGGCGTCCGCTCTCGCGCACCTGACTGCGCTCCCTGGGCTGCCGCCAGCGCCCTGGTCGGGAACGCAGGAAGCATGCCAGGTGCAAGGATGGAGCGGGCCAGAAGCGCAGTTCGGGAAGTCCCTCCACTGGCGACGGCGCACTGGGTGGAGGGGCTTTGAAGGGTGGCTCAGGTGCCGTCGAAGAATTGCTCGACGCGCGTGCCGCGACCGTGTTTTCGCGCGGCTTCGATGACCAGTCGGGCGAGCGCGAGGTCGAGGATACCCAGGCCGAAAGGACTGAAGACGGCGACGCTGTGATCATCGCGCCGTGCGGGCTGAGTGCCGTTGAGGATTTCGGCCAAGGTGCAGCGGACGAATTCGCGGTGGCCAACCTTCTGTTCGGCGAGATGCAATGAAGTCTGCGCGCGAATGGCATGATCGACGTCGTCGACCACGTTGTCGGTGCGCAAGACGACATCGGCGGTCAGATCGCGCAGCGAAATGTGCAGGATGGTCGCTGCCGGGGAACACGCGGAGACGTCGGCAACGGTCGGTTCGACGGCGGTGGTGGCGAAGGAGATGACCTGCGCGCGGGCGAGGAGCGCATTGAGCTCGGACGACGACTCGACGCGGATGTTGCCGACGTGCGGCGCGAGGAGACGGGTGAAACGATCGGCACGTTGCGCGTCGATGTCGTAGACGAGGATGCTGCCGATTCTGCGCTCGAGCGCCAGAATGTAGCGGACGATCTCGAGGTTGATCAGCCCGCAGCCGACGACGCCGAGGGTTTCGATGAAGTCGCCCTGGTGCAGCACGTCGGCGGCCAGAGCAGCGCTGGCGGCTGTTCGTGCGGCGCTGATCAAGGAGCCTTCGAGGACGACTTCGGGACGGCCGGTCTGCAGCGAGTTGATCGCCATGATCGCGGAGGCGCGACTGATGCCGCGCTCAAGGTTGGCGGGAAAGGAAGAAATCCACTTGATTCCGGCGATCTCGTCGGCTCCGCCGAGATAGGCGGGCAGGGCGATGATGCGTTCCTTGACGCGGCCGGGAAAGCGTACGAAGACCGAGTGTGGCAGGCAACTGTTGCCGGCCTGATGCTCGATGTAGGCCTGTCTGACGGCGTCGACGACGGCGCGTTTGCGCCCTTCCAGCAGGGCCTGGATGTCGGGTCCGCCAAGCACCAGGAGACCATTGTCAGTATTCATTTTTTCCTCATTTCCGTAAGGAGTCGTAAAAAGCTTGCGGCGAGCCGCTGCTCGCCGCGGCACGGGTGCGGCCAGGTGGTGGCCGTGCGCAGGGTCAGACGGAAAGCGCCTCGGAGCCCAGTTTCTCCTGCACCCAGGTGTCCGAATAGACGGTATCGAGGTAGCGCTCGCCGCGGTCGGGCAGGACCGCGACGCAGCGCTTGCCCGGTGCGATGGTGCCGTCGGCGGCCAGGCTTTCAATCGCCGAGATGATCCCGCCGGACGAGGCCCCGGCCAGGATCGCCTCCTGCTGGACCAGCCGGCGGCAGCCGAGGACGCAATCGAGATCAGAGACGTGGACCACGATGTCGGCCAGATCGTCCTTGAACAGCTTGGGAACGATGCCGGCGCCGTGTCCGGGGAGCAGGCGCTTGCCCGAAGGCCGACCAAAAATCACGCTGCCCATCGCGTCGACCGCGACGATCTTGGTCTTCATCGCATGGTCATGAACGAAATCGGCGCAGCCGCGCAAGGTACCGCAGGTGCTGACGGCGAGGACCAGATAGTCGATGTCGGTGCCCAGCGTGGCGACGATCTCGGGCATGGTCGACCCGTAATGTGCACCGGCGTTGTCGGCATTGACGTACTGGTTCGGCCAGAAACCGCTCGGCACACTGTCGAGAATCTGGCGCACGCGCTTGAGTCGCGCCATCAGATACTCGCCGGACTCGGGATCAGGCTTGCTGACCAGGTCGACGCGCGCGCCGTAGGCTTCGATGATCCGGATGTTCAGCGTGGTCGTCTTGATGTCCACGACGCAGACCAGGCGCAACCTGAGATAGGCGCAGACCTGCGCCAGGCCGATCGCGAAGTTTCCGGAACTGGACTCGACGATCGTCGTCTCGCGCGTGATGACGCCGGTGGCCAGAGCATGCGTCAGGATGTTGTAGGCCGGCCGGTCCTTGATGCTGCCGCCTGGATTGAGTGCCTCGAGCTTGCCGAACACTTCCAGACCGGATTCCTCGAACAACTGCGCCAGACGCACGATCGGCGTCTGGCCAACCGCTTCCAGCACCGAATTCTTCGGCACGTTCCAGGCCTTGCCCGGCGTCGGCCAGTCGGCCGGTCCCGGCGATACCGCCGATGCGGTCTCCCGCTCGCTCATTGCCAGCATCCAGCGAAGCTCGACCAAGCTGTTGTCTGACGCCACTGAACGCGTGGTGCGCAAGGCGACGGCCGTCGGCCGGGCTTGCCTGGGTGCTCAGGGGGTTGCGTCCGGGACCGGGGCAAGACTGTGGGCTCTGACATAGGTGCTTCTTTCATAAGCGAAAACAAACCCCATCGCAGCGTAGTTTCGATACGATGGATCCTGTCGCGCTCCCGCATGAAGCGCGGTTTCGGTCGTGGCATGGTGGCAGCCCGCCGCCGTGGCGTCGTCGATCCGCGCCGCAATCAGCGCTCGCTGGGCGCGGTGGCCCCGGTACTCGGGCAGCGTGGCATCCCAGCCGAGCCAGGCGACGCCGTCGGCAACGTAGGAAAGCGCGGCTGCTATCGGAGTCTTGCCGTGATAAGCGAGCCAATGGCGCCAGCCAGAGACGCTGCCGGCAGCGGCGAGCAGACAGCGCGCTGCCGCCGGCATGCGAAAGACCGAACAGCAGATCTCCGCCACCTGCTCGTATTGCTCGCTGTTGGCGCGTACGACCGAGACAGTGGATGCGTCCGCTGGCAAGGGGGTATCCAGCGCCCGGTAGTGCATCGCCGTCGGGACGCTGCGCCGCATTCGGCGCGCGCGCAACCAGGCGACGAGCTCCGCTGGCTGCGCACCTGGTGCGACTTCAATCGCATACGACAAGCCGTGCTCCTGATAGATCCCCGCCACCCGCTCAAGCGCAGCTTCGCTTGCCGGTTCACCAACGCCCAGCGCGATGACCCGATTAAGATTAAGTGTATTTCTTACTGCCGGCGCGACAAGCACCTGCGCCAAACCCAGGCGGCAGGCGCTGAACCCGTGCTCTGCGCAGAAGCGCGAAGCCTCGCTCACCAGGCTGCTGTACGCTGCTGCTTCACTGAACTCGACGAGTGCCGAGATCTCCCATGCTTCCATGCCATGACGGTCTTTATATCGGGCTACTATGATACACTCGATAAGCGGCGAA
>NZ_JAVMKF010000226.1:0-14151 GCF_031732815.1 Accumulibacter sp.
TGTTGCCGCCGTGGAAGGTGTAGGCCGGATTCCAGCCCCACATGATGATCAGCTTGCTGTAGGCAAACGCGTCATCCTCGTTGCCGTCCTGAATCGTGCCGAAGGTCCAGCGCGAACTGGCCGTCGTTCCCTGGTAGCTGGGCACCGACCACGAATTGGTCCGGCAGCCGAACATGCCGAGAAAGCGCGCGAGCAAACCCTCGATCTGGTCCGACTTGTGCAGCACGCCGTACGAGGTTCCGGCATAGGCCTGGTCGAGGATTGCGGTCGGTCCGTACTTGCTCTTCAATTCAACCATCTTGGCCGCGATGTGGTTCAGCGCGTCGTCCCAGGAGACGCGTTTGAACTTGCCTTCGCCGCGCTCGCCGACGCGCATCATCGGGTAGAGGATGCGCTCGGCCGAGTACAGCCGCGAACGGTACGAGCGGCCGCGCAGACAGGCGCGCAACTGCGGTTCGGCGACCGTGTCCTTGCCGAAGGCGCCGCCAATCTGGTAGCGACCGTCGTCGGTCGACAGACGGACGATCACATCGCCCTTTTTGTGGGCAACCAGCATGTGGCGAGAACCACAGTTGTGGTCGCACGAGGTGACTACCGTCGTCAGCTGATCGTCGGTGTAATGCGGCGCATAGGCGAAGGCGTTCGCCGGCTTGCCGTCGAGTGCCATTTCGAGCAGGCCACCGCCAGCCGCCGAGAGCGCGGCGCCGGCCGCCGTCGTCTTCAGGAAACTGCGTCGCGCCGGGTTGAGGATGGCGACCGGGGGGGTTTTCATGGCTTCTGCTCCGTCTTCAGGAAACGCGCTTCCGACTGCTTGGCCCGTCCCTGCGCCCAGTCGGGCGTTTCGGCCGGCATGTCGGGCCAGGGATTGCGCGCGTAGGGGTAAGCGATGCGATACCAGGGGCGGCCGCCGTGGCAGCCGAAGCAGACGTCGCCACCCTTCTTGGCCTCCTTGCCGGCCAGTGCTGCAGCCTCGATCGCCTCCGCTTTCAGATAGTTCACCTTGTGGCGGGTCGTGCGGATGGCGGCGTGACAGCTCAGGCAATCGTTCTCGAACATGTCCTTGGCCTCGTGCCAGGCCGCTGGCAAGCCCATGATCTCCTTGGCCGGCATCTGCCCGTGACACTTCAGGCAGGTGGTCTCCGGATTGACCTGCTTGCGCAGTGTGAAACCGGTATCGCTCTGCGCAGTCGAGGTCGCCGATGCGCCCTGCGCTTCTTCGCGCGGGTCATGTCCCTGGTGGCAGGTGTTGCACTTGAGGTCCATCAACTGCTTGGCCATTGGCGTCACCAGATGCCGCCGATGGAAGGTATCCTGTTCGCCGCTATAGGTGCTGGTCCGCTGGTACCAGGCCAGGCTGTCCGCGGTCTTCACGCCGGCCGGCGAACTGGTGCGCGGTTTGTCCTCGAGCACCTCCTTGTGGCAGGCCAGACACTGGTCGTCACGCGCTGTTTCGATGGCCGGTTTGAAGTGGAGCGGGCTGTAGCTCGCCCGCAGGTGTTGGCCAGCCTTCTCGGTATCCTGGCTGGCCGCCGTGCTCGTCGGCTTGTCCGACTGACTGCACGCGGCGGCCAATGCGACGAGGCCGGCGATGATCCAGTTGCGCAGTTTGTTCATGATCTTACTTCTTCGCAGTGGGCGAGCCGCTGGCGGGGGTGCCGTGCAGTTGCCGCAGATCATAGTAGCCGGGCATGCCGGGCTGATTGAACGGGGTGTACCACGCTCCCTGCTGGTCGAGGAAGCCCAGGCTCTTGGGTATCGGTTCGCTGACCCCGGCCAAGGCGCGCTTGCGCCATTCGGCACCGGGCGAGAATTCGACGATCGCTGGTGCTCCTGCGGGTCGCTGGTAAGGGGCCAGCCCGGCAACCAGGGGCGCCGAGGTGTTGCCTGCCGCCGCCTGTCCGACCGGTACCGCCGCTGGCTGCGCAGCGAGCAGCGATGGTGCAAGCAGCAGCAAGCCTTTCAAGCTACCGAATTTCATGACGTGCCCTTCAGACAAAAACAGGCGCGGGAGATGGGAGAAATGCTCCGCTTCTCCCGCGCCCAACTGCGCACAATCCGTCTAAGCCTAAGCTTACTTCTTGCCTTCCATGCCCGACATTCCGGACATGCCCGACATGCCGCTCATCCCCGACATGCCGCTCATGCCCGACATGCCTTGCTGCTTGGCTTTGGCCTTCTTGGCTTTCTTGGCCTTCTTGCCTTCCATGCCTTCCATTCCGGACATCCCCTTCTGGCCGGACATGCCGCTCATGCCCGACATGCCCGACATGCCCGACATGCCTTTCTGGCCTTCCATGCCGCTCATGCCGCTCATGCCTTTCTGGCCTTCCATACCGCTCATGCCCTTCTGACCGGACATGCCGCTCATGCCGGACATGCCCTTCTGGCCTTCCATACCGCTCATCCCCGACATGCCCTTCTGTCCTTCCATGCCGCTCATGCCCGACATGCCCTTCTGACCTTCCATGCCGCTCATGCCGGACATGCCTTTTTGATCGGCTGCGACGGCCGCGCCGGCGATTCCGATGGAGAGCAGCGAAGCAACGATGATGGACTTGATTTTCATAGCAATGTTACCCTTCGAAGAGTTGGTTTGAGTTTGCCATGCCCCGCTTTCAACGAACCGGGACCGAACACGCCTCCCAGGAGTGAGCGTGCTCAGCAAGACTGATGCAGGTTCCATGCCTGCCCGCTCGGCAGGCGGAAAGCCCCGGATTTATCGACGCATGCGGCGCAAGGGGTAGTGTCGTTGGCGTCCCGGCCTGACAAAACGACAGGCGTTCTTCGGGTCGCGATCGCTAAGTTGCTGTAATCGTGGAGATGGCGCCCATGTCAAAATGGCATGGCCGTGATTGAGCAAGCGCCGCGCCGGCCAAGCCGGATTGACTGCCCGAGCCAGAAAAAAATATACTGCTGCCGGCGCCGCTGAAGTCTTGCCTGTTCGATGGCTGGCGCCGCCAAGTGCGGTGTGCTGGCGAGGACGCCCCCAAGGCGAACGACAAACGATAACGATCAATCTGACAGGCGAGGAGGCGCATGAGCAAGGTCACCGACAGGCGGCGCGCTCGAGGCGCGCGCGCGTTCCCGGCGCCGAGCGACCGCCCGCGGCCGATCTCGTCGCTGGGGCCAGCGCCGTGTCGCTCACCTGCCCAGCGTGCTTCGACGCAGCGGATTTCTGCGCCACTCGCGGCGGATGTGGTGGCGTGCCGGGGCGGGCGATGACGTCCATCCGCCTGGCGCCGATGTCGGGCGAGAGATTCCCCATGGCGGCCGAGCGGCTGGCCTGGGCGGCGAAGAAGTGGGAGAAGTACCGCGGACGCGACATCATTCCGCTCTGGATTGCCGATATGGATTTCCCTTCGGCGCCGGCGATTCGGGGCGCATTGGCCGCGCACGTAGCGCATGGCAACTACGGCTACACCTTGGCGCCGCGCACGCTCGTCGGCGAGCTCGCCGCCTATTATGCGCAGCACTACGCGTGGTCGATCGAGCCCGACTGGATCGTCTGGTTGCCCGGTCTGGTCGTCGGCCTCAACCTTGCCGTCAAGACCTGTTGCCAGCCGGGCGAATCGGTGCTGAGCTTTTCTCCGGTCTATCCGCCGTTCCTCGGAGCGGCGCCGCTGCAAGGCTGCCGGACCTGCGTCGTGCCGCTGGCGCTCGACGAAACGGCTGCGCAGCAAGGGATTCTGCTTTATCGGGTCGATTTCGACCGGCTTGCCGCCGCGCTGCAGCCGGACACTCGGCTGCTCCTCCTCTGTCATCCGCATAACCCGGTCGGCAGCCTGTTCAGTGCCGATGAACTCGCCGGACTGGCCGACTTCTGCCGCGCGAATGATCTGCTGGTCTGCTCGGACGAGGTGCATTGCGACCTCATCCTCGACGGCACGACGGCGCATGTCCCCTTCGCGCGCGTGCTGGCGGCTTCGGCGGCCGACGAGATTGCCCGCAGCATCACGCTGCACGGGCCGGGCAAGGTGTTCAACCTGGCCGGACTCGGCATCGCCTGGGCAATCATTCCGGATCCTGCTCTCCGCCGCCGTTTCCGCAGCGCCAGGCAGCGGCTGGTACCGGAGGCCTGCTGCTTCGGCTATACCGCTTTGCAGGCCGCACTGCGTGACGGCGATCCGTGGCGCCAGGAACTGTTGGCCACGCTGCGCGATCGGCGCGACCAGGTCTCGGCGGCACTCGACGCGATGCACCTGGCGCACACGCATCCGGCTGCCACCTATCTGACCTGGATCGATTGCCGTCGCCTGGCGGCCAGAGTCGGGTCGGTGGCTGCCTGGTTCGAGGAGCACGGTGTCGGACTGTCCGACGGCGACGAGTTTGGCGCGCCCGGTTTCCTTCGCCTGAACTTTGCCACCGATCACGCGCTGCTTGCCGAGGCGCTGCGCCGCATGGCGGCGGCTGTCGCTGCGCTCGACGAGGACGGCTGATGTCTGGTCGGGTGGCGTTTGTGCGCGCCGGTGTGCCGGCAGACCAGCCGCTGCGATGCGCCTGCGCGGCTTTGCTTGCCCGGATGCGCGCCGAGATGGCGTTCTTCATTTTGTCCGCGGAGGATGCCCGTGGTACGACCTAACCGGCGAGCGGCACCACGAGCCGGCTCGACAAGCCCGTCGGACGCCGACCAGCGCTCCGAGCATGCGGCGGCGACGCTCGCCGCCGGCCGCTTTCGTGAAGCCATCGAGCTGTACAAGGCGCTGCTCAAGGTCGAGCGTCGGGCGGAGTGGGTAGACGGGCTGGCGGCGAGCTACGCCGGACGGGCGAATGACCTGGCAGACAAGGGAATGCTGCCGGAAGCGCTGGCTGTCTGGCGCAACCGGGCAAGCCTGTGCGGCAAGCCGCTCGTCGAGGGGCGGTATATCGAATGGCTGGTGCGCTCCGGCGACCATGCCGGAGCCCTGAGCGCGTTCGCCGCACAGGGCGACGAGGCGGCGGGCAGCACGGCGAGCGAGCGCGAGGCCCGCCTGGCCGCCTTCGCGCTCGTCGCTCCGGACGTCGCGCTGGCCATGCTGCCCGCCGATTCCTTGCTGTCGCGCCACCGCACAGCGGCGCTCGCCGCGCTCGCCGCCTGCGGTCGGGGCGATCTGGCCGAGCTCGAGGTCCACCTGCGGGCGATTCCCTACCGCTCGCCGTATCGCGATCTGCGCTTTGTCTTCAAGGCGCTGCTCCTGGTCCAGCGCGATCCCGCGCAGGCCGGCGAACTGCTCGCCCGCGTCGCTCCCGACAGTCCGTTCGAGAAGCTGGCGGCGGTCGCACGCGCAGCGATTCTGCCGGGCAATCGCTGGTTGGTCGCCTTGCTCGACCTGGATGCCGAGGGCCGGCAATTGCTGTTCGCGCTCAAGGGTTGCCCGGAAAACCGGCGCACGCTGATGCTCGAAGTTGCGCAGATCGTGCGTCGCGGAACTTTGCCGAAACCGGGCGAGATTCTCGATCTGCTGCTGCCGAAGTGGCGCGGCGTGCCGGGCGTCGCTTTCTTGTGCCGCCGGCTGCTGCCGCATGCCATGCAGCGCGTGCGCGCCTACGAGGCGGCCTACGGCCGACTGAGCGAGGCCGAGCTCGCCTCCACGCAGGCACTCGCCGACGCCATCGATGGATACCATGGCTCGGCCAGGAAGCACTGGCTGGCAGCGGTTACCGCCTTCACCAAGGAACGACAGCCGCTGCCGGCGGCACTGATTCTGCGCCATCTGTCAACCTGGCGGCTCCACGCGAGCGCCGAAGAACCCTTCGATGCGCAGCGTGCGGCCTGGTTGCAGCATAGTCTCGAACTCGATCCGGATGACCGCGCAACGCATGTGCGTCTGATCCGTCTGCTGCGCCAGAAGAAGGATCTCAAAGACGCGCGCGCCGCGGTCGAGGCGGCCTTGGCGCGCTTTGTCAACGATTCCGAGATCCTGCTCGAAGCGGTGGAAACGGCGCTGGCCGGAAACGCATTCAAGAAGGCGGTGTCGTTGGCGACCCGCCTGCTCGAACTCGACCCGATCAACTCGCAGGTACGGGCGGCGATCGGGCAGGCGCACCTGGCGCACGCGCGCAAGCAGTTCAAGGCGAAGCGGCTTGAGGCGATGAGCAAGGAGATCGACCTCGCCGAAAAGTGGCTGCTTACTCCGGCCGAGCGTGGCCGCGCCAGGCTGCTGCGCGGATTGAGCGACAACACGCCGGAGGCAACGCTGCTCCTGCGTACGGCGGTCAGCGAACTGGGCGGCGAGTTGCCGGCGACGCTGCTCTTGCTGCTGGAGAACGCGAGACTCGGTGGAGAGCCAGCCGCCGCCTTGCGCCGCGCGGCAATCAGCACCGCGCGAACGCCGACAGCGCGCGAAGTGGTCGCTGTACTGCATGTCATCGGGACGACCGGCAAGGCCGACAACCGACATCTGGTGAGCGCCCTGCGTGTGCTGCAGGCGCCACTCAAGCGTGCTGCCCAGGGCGAGTTCACCTCGGCAGAACTGGTCGCCGTTTGTGAGACCTGGCTGCGGCGCGGCGAGAGCGTGCTGCTGCGCGTTTACGCGGAAGCCGGTTTGCGCCACTGGCCGGGAATGCCGGCGCTCGTTTACCTGCGCGCGCGCGCTCTGTATGGCCGGAATGCGTACTTCCATCTGCCGGAAGCCGAGGAACGTGCGCTCGACCGTGCCAGTGAACGCGCGGAAAAGGACGGTGATCAGCGTACCGTGCAGAGGATTCGCGAACTCCTGGCGCCGCCAGTGTCGTACAACGACGCTTTCGACGACGACCCGGGCGAGGAGGGCGACGGCGATGGTCGCGCCGGGGGTCTGCCGTCGATGCCCGAATTGATCCGCATGCTGAAGTCGATGCTCGAGATGGCCGACCCGGCGGACGTCATCAACCTGGCACGCGCCTTCGTTCCCGATGCCGATTTTCGCCGTCTGCAGCGCACGGCCGGGAGCAATGCGCAAAAGTTTGCCCGCTTGCTGATCGATTACCTGTCTCCCGGGGTGGACAATGCCAGCGGCCCGGCTCCGGCGCCACCTCCCACGCATGCGCCGAACGCGGGAAGCCGTCCGCCGGAGGTAGATGACCGCCAGGGACGTTTGTTTGATGATTGATCCTTACCGAGTTCTCGATGTCGATCCCGCCGCCACCGACGATGCGATTCGGGCGGCCTATCTGGCGGCAATTCGTGCCTCGCCGCCCGAGCGCGACCGTGAGCGCTTCGAGCAGGTGCGCAGCGCCTACGAAGCAATCGCCGACAGCCGCCGCCGGGTGGCACACCACCTGTTCGACGGTTCTCCGGCGACGATCGACGACCTCGTGCGTGCGGTCAGTGCCGATTTTGCACCTTCGGCACCGGGTGAACGGAATCTTTTGCGCGTCCTGGGAGCGAAATGAACGCCTGGTCAATAAAAGCTGACGAGGCGCAGCGCGAAGTCCTGGTCGAGGAGTTTCGGAATCGTCTTGCACAGGCGTTGGCGACAACCGAGGACGGTCAGGAGCCGGCGGCGGCGGGCGATCAGTCGGCGGGTGCGTCGCGCGAAGTCGATCTGGCCACGCTGCTGGGCGAGATCGCCATGCTGCGCAACGAACTGCGCCTGCAATCCCGCCAGTTCAAGCAGACGCTCGAAGAGTTGCGTCGCTTCGGTGACGATTTGCGCACGAACAACGAGCGCCTGCAGCGTGACCTCGAACGGGCGCACGAACAGACCTCGCTCGTTGCACAGCAGACCGCGCGGCCGCTGCTGCTTGCCCTGCTCGACCTGCGCGACCGTCTGCAGGCGGGTGTCGACGCTGCCGGACGGATGCCTTCGTCGATCATGACGCGTCTCGTTCCCGGTCCGCAGCGGTTCGCCGCCAGCCTGGCCGAGGGCCAGCGGCTGAGCCTGCAGCGGCTCGACGAATTGCTTGCCGGGCAGCGCGTGCGCGCGATGCGCGTTGAGGGAGAAGCTTTCGATCCGCAACGGATGCGCGTTGTCGGCGTCGAGTCTGGCACGGCGGCGGCCGTCGCCGACGGTACCGTGCTGCGCGAAGTGCGGCGCGGCTTTTATCACGACGACGGCCTGTTGCGTCTCGCCGAAGTCATCGTCAGCAAGAAGGCAAACCCGTAATGAGTGAGTGGATTGTTGGAATCGACCTGGGAACGACCAACTCGGAAGTGGCCGTTGTACGCGCCGGACAAGTCGAGGTCATCCCGGTTGCGACCGGGGTAAGGATCCTGCCGTCAGTCGTCGGCCTCGGCGATGATGGCAGTCTGCTGGTCGGCGAAGCGGCGCGCAATCAGTACGCGTTGCATCCCGAGCGCAGCGTGCGCTCGATCAAACGCCGGATGGGCGAATCGACGACCGTCCAGATGGGTAGCCAGGAATTCGCCCCGCAGGAGATTTCGGCGATGATTCTGCGTCGCCTGCGCGAAATCGCCGAAGCCCACCTTGGCGAAGCGGTCAGCAAGGCGGTGATCACCGTGCCGGCCTACTTTTCCGACGCGCAGCGCCAGGCAACGCGTGAGGCCGGCGAGATCGCCGGGCTGGATGTCGTGCGCATCCTCAATGAACCCACCGCGGCCGCGCTGGCCTATGAAAGCTCGCGGCGTGGCGCGCGCAAGGCCATCGTCTATGACCTGGGGGGTGGCACCTTCGACGTTTCGGTCGTCAACCTCGAAGGTGACGTCGTCGAGGTGCTCGCCAGCCACGGCAACAACCACCTGGGCGGCGACGATTTTGATCAGAAACTGGTCGAGCACGCCATCGAGCATCTTGCCCAGACGCAGCAGCTCGACGTACGCCAGCAGCCCCTCGTCCTGGCACGCCTGCAGCGCGCCGCGGAAGCAGCGAAAATTGCCTTGTCCGCGCAACCCTTCGCAACGCTCAGCGAAGAATATCTGTGCGAGAAGGACGGTCTGCCGGTGCATTTGTCGCTGGAAATCTCGCGTCGCGCTTACGAGGAGATGATCGCAGACTACATTGGCGAAACGATCGAGGCGGTGCACATCGCCTTGCGCGACGCTGGCCTGGCAGTCGCCGACATCAGCGAGGTTCTGCTCGTTGGCGGGGCAACGCGTACGCCGTTCGTCCAGCGGCGGCTGGAAGAGGAACTTCGCCTGCAGCCGCGCGCCGAGCTTGATCCGGATCTTTGCGTGGCGATGGGCGCCGCCATCCAGGCGGCGGTGATCAGTGGCGCCCAGGCGCCAAGCGTGCTCGTCGACGTGACGCCCTACACCTTTGGTACGAGCGCGCTCGACGAGTACGAAGGCGAAATGTACCCGTACTGCTACGTGCCCTTGATCCGCAAGAACACGCCGATTCCGGTTTCGCGCAGTGAAGTCTTCCACACGGTCCACGACGGTCAGACGAAAGTCGAGGTCAACGTTTACCAGGGCGAGGACCCGGACGCCCTGAACAATATCTCGATCGGTCGATTTCTCGTCGAAGGCCTGCGCGACGCGCCGGCCGGCAATCCGGTGGTCACCACCTTCTCGCTCGACCTGAACGGCATCCTGCACGTCAGCGCGCGCGAGAAGGAAACCGGTTTGCAGCATTCGATCACCATCGACCGCGCGATCAGCCGTTTCACCAGCGACAAGCTGGACGCAGCGCGCGAGCGCATTGCCGCGATCTTTGCCGATCAGGAAGACGACGCGGCGCCGGCAGCTTCCACCGCATTGCCGGTCGAAGCGGCAAGCGGCGATGCGGATGAAACGGCGCGCCGACTGCGCGTGGAAGCGCGCGCGCTGATCGAAAAGGGCGAGCGCCTGCTCGCCACGGCGAGCAGCGAAGACGCCGATGATCTGGTGAATGGCATCGAGTCCGTCAAGGAAGCGATCACCGGCAGCAGTAGCGAGCTGAAAGCGGCAATCGATGTGTTTGCCGATCTGCTCTATTACCTCGATGCCTGAGGGACTAGAGCGCTGTCCAGCGTGCCGGGCGCATCTCGCCGGGAGCGCCGTCTGCCGGCGTTGCGGTTGCGATTTCTCGCTCGTGCGGCTGGCCGAGGAACAGGCCGAGCGGTGTTTGACGCAGGCGCTGTGCGCTTACGCCGGCGGTGACCTGGCCGGCGCACGTGCGCAAGTCGGCGCGTCCCTGGCCAGCCATCGTCTTCCGCTGGCGCAGGCGCTGGCCGTCGTCATCGACGCCGAGCGCCGCGGCTCACTGGCTGACGATCACTGGGAGCGGCGCCATCTCCTTGTAGAGTAGCGCCAGCGGCGCTTTGCGCGAAGCGGTGATGATCCGCGTTCCCGGCGGGTAGATCAGATGGTAGGTCAGGAACAGATGGAGTTCGTCGTCGCCGAGCAAGAGCGTGCGCAGCGCGGCGTAGCCGGGGTGGGCGAGGACGCCGGCTTCGGTGAACTCGTGGCGGTTCAGCCTGACCGCGTGCGTGGCGAACTCCAGGTGCGGCTCGCTCGTGCCGAGCAGTTCGTGTTGCAGGATACGGCGGACTTCGGGCAGAACGACCAGACCGACAGCGTCTTCACTGACCAGCCACTCGACCGCACGCCCTTCACCGCCAGGGTCTGGCGTGTGATCACCGAAGGCCTGGCACCAGCGCGGAAAGTAGGCCGAATAGCGATGAACGTTCTTCTGCATGGGCGACTTTTCTAGGTGTCGCGCAGCGCGCGATCGATCAGGCTGCCGACCACGTCGGTATCCGACACGAAGCCCTGCAGCTCGTTGTTGTCGATGACCAGCACACCCTTGACCGCGTACTGGATCATCAGCCGTGCCAGGTAGCGGATTTCGAGGTGCTGCGAGACCTGCAGAGCGGGTTTCTGAGCGATGTCGTAAACGTTCAGCAGGTCGATATCGCCGTCTTCGGCAATGACCGATCGGGCGACATCGCGGTAGGCGATCAGGCCGTAGGCGTCACCCGCGTGACGCTTCTCGACGACCAGCGATCTGACACCGTGTTCCTTCATCACGGCCAGGGCTTCGCGCACGGTAGCGAGCGGGCTGATCGTGATCACGTCCTTCTTCATAATTCCGGCAACCAACATGGCAAGACTCCTTCTGCTCGATCATCGTGTCTTTGACCTGGCCGTGCGGGCGCACCGGCGCCGCCTACAAATCGTCCGCCACCTCGCGCTGGAAGGCCTGAATCTGCGCCAGGCCAATGCCGACCACGCTATCCAGTGGCAACGAAAAGGCGAGCCCGCCGCCGGGCAGGTCCATTTTCAGTTCGCTCTTGACGGTGCGCAGAATGCGCATGGCAAGCTGCTTTTCGACCACGCACAGAAGCAACGATTCCTTGCGCTCCAGGCCGAGGCCGAGGAAGGTCTTGCGATCATTATGGCGCAGGCCCTTGCCCTTCAGGATGGTAATCCCGGTGGCCCCGGCACGCTTGACGATGTCGACCGCCCGGTTTTCGTCATCCTCGGGGACGATCAGGAGCACGGCAGAGAACTTCATCGGTTTTTCTCCTCCACTCGGGTTCGCGCGCGCGCCCACCAGGTGGCCAGCATGCCGTAGGACATGACGATCAGCATCGGCAGCAGCGAGGCGAAGGCGATCAGACCGAAACCGTCGATCATCGGGTCTCGGCCAGGGGTTTTTTCAGCCAGGCCGACGCCCAGTGCGGTGACCAGCGGAACGGTCACCGTCGAAGTGGTAACGCCGCCACAGTCGTAGGCGATTGGCACGATGAAGCGCGGCGCTACCCGGGTCAGTGCGATGACCAGCAAATAGCCGGGAATCAGCCAGTAAGCGATATTCGTCCCGTCAACGATGCGCGCGCATCCGATGACGATGCCGATTCCGACGCCGATCGAAACCAGCGAACGCAGCCACAAACCACGCAACTGCCCGAGGCTGACTTCATCTGCCTTGATCGACAGTGCGATCAGCGCCGGTTCGGCCATCGTCGTCGCGAAACCGATCAGGAAACCATAGAGGTAGAGCACCCAGAGCGCCACGCCATCGCGCAGCAGGCCGCCGGTCATCTCGTCGCCGAGCGGGAAAAGCCCCACCTGCAGGCCTTCGTCGAACATGAACAGGCCCAGCGCGACGAGCGTCATGCCGACCGCCAGACCCTTCGGATCGGCCAGCGGCCGGCGCAGGATGATGAAGCTCGAGAAGAGCACGACGGCGATGATCGGCAGCAGATTGCGCACCATGATCAGAAAATCGACCAGCAGGGCGGCCGCGGGGTACTGGTGCTGGTCATCGCTCGGCATCAGGACGACGGCCGTTCCGCTCGCCGCCGGCACGAAAAAGAAGATGCCGTAGATCTGGATGATGATCATCGGTGCGAGCGCGCCAAAGGCGATCAGCCCGAAGCCGTCGAGCAGCGGATTGCGCCCGCGGATCGTCGTTGCCAGGCCGACGCCGAGGGCGGTGAGCAGCGGCGCGGTGACCGTCGAGGCAACGACGCCGCCGGAGTCGAAAGCCAGCCCGACGAGTTGCGGCGGTGCGACGGCGGTCAGTCCGACGACGATCAGGTAGCCGGGGACCAGATAGCTGCCGATCGAGTGCCCGAGAACGATGCGCCAGACGCCGACAACCACTGCCAGGCCGACACCGAGCGCGGCGACCATGCGCAGCGTCAGCGCGCGCATGCTGCCGCCGGAAACGGCTTCGGCCTTGTAGGCGACCGCCATCAGCGCCGGTTCGGCGGCGACCGAAGCAAAGCTGATGCAGAAAGCAAAGAGCATCAGCCAGAAGAACGAGCCACGGCGTGCGAAGTCGAAGGCCATCGTTTCGCCGGCCGGAAAGATTGCCGCTTCGAGCCCCTTGACGAAGAGCGCCAGGCCGAGCAGCACGACAGCAAAGCCGCCGACCAGCGCCAGCGGGCTGTCCGGCATGCGCTGGATGAAGAAAACCTGGAAGATGACGACGACGACCAGCGTTGGTGCCAAGTCACGCGCGGCTTCGCGCAGCAATTCGCGAGCGATGCGCAGGACGGAATGCACCGGCCAGGTCATGCGCTAGTTCAGGAGGCGAAATGCCCGGCGGGCGCCGCAGCGTCGCCGGCGCGTGGCGGGAAAGCGGCGAGGCGTCATTCGCTGTAGAGAGACCTGATTGGTGAGAGACGATTCGCGCATGGGCTCGCATCTTGCGGCAAGTCGTTCGGCAACGCAAGTCGCAACGCGATGCGCTGTACCGTCGACGGCGGGAACGCCTCACCGCCGCAAGTGAACCGGCGGGGTGTGCAGCAGCCCGCTGCTCAGCCCCCGGCGATCGACGCGGCGGCGATCGGCGGGTGCGCTGCCACCTCGGCGGTGCGCCCGCCGGTCATCGCCAGCAGTTCCTGCGGCGTCAACTTGAAAACGGCGTGCGGATGACCGGCGGCGGCCCATACGGCGGCAAAACGGAACAGATCCAGATCGATCAGAATCGTCGTCTTCGTCAGGTGACCGATCGGGCAGACGCCGCCGATGGCATAACCCGTATGCGCCCGCACGAAAGCGGCGTCGGCCTTGCCGAGCGCGCCGACAAGCGCGGCCACCTTGTTTTCGTCGACGCGGTTGGCGCCGCTGGTGATCACCAGCACTGCCGAGTCGTCATCAAGGCAGCGAAAAACGATCGACTTGGCGATTTCGGCAACGCTGCAGCCGAGTGCAGCCGCCGCTTCGGCGGAAGTTCTGCCGCTGGCCGGCAGAATGACCACCGGGTGCGCGTGCTGGCGGTTGCGTAGCAGGTCGGCAACTCGCTGGGCGCTGGCGGGAAGTTCTGATTGTCGGTTCATGGGCAGATTCTCCTGTCTTGCTGGGCAAAGCCGGCGCTCTCAGGCGCGCCGCTCGGATGGAATGAACAGGCCGAACAACTGGGCGAGCGACGCGACACCCAGTTTTTCCCGGATGTGCGCCCGGTGGAACTCGACCGTCTTGACGCTGATGCACAACTGCGCCGAAATCTCGCGCGTTGGCAAGCCGGCGAGAACGCACTCGAGCACCTCGCGTTCGCGCCCGGACAAGCTCGCCAGCCGCTCGGCGAGATCAGCCGGCGCTCCGGCGTGCGTCCGGCTTGTCTGCCGTCGTTCGGCATCCGCGCGCAAGGCGTGCGCGACGGCGAGAACCAGCCGTTCGTCGTCGTGCGGCTTTTCGATGAAGTCGAGCGCTCCTTTCTTCAGCGCGTGCACGGCGATCGACACGTCGCCGTGTCCGGTCAGAAAGACGATCGGCAGATGAATCCGCCGCTTGTGCAGTTCGTCCTGCAGCTCGAGTCCGCTCATTCCCGGCATGCGGATGTCGAGAACCAGGCAGCCGGG
>NZ_JAVMKF010000226.1:14251-19766 GCF_031732815.1 Accumulibacter sp.
TCGATGACCGAGCGGCAGATCGACAGGCCGAGGCCAAGGCCGGTGCTGCGCGTCGTGAAAAATGGCGTGTAGAGCTTCTCACTCGCCGCCTCGGCCAGGCCAGCGCCTTGATCGGCGACCGAAACGACGATGGCTCCGTCGCTGTTGCGCGCGGTCGACAGACGCAGGCGGCGACATTCCGGCGCCGTGTCGGCCATCGCATCGATCGCGTTCTGCACCAGGTTGACGACGACCTGAAGGAGCAGTGTGCGGTCGGCGCGCGTCGTCGGCAAATCTTCCGACAAGGTCAGCGCGGTGGCGATCGCGTGGTCGTCGAGCCGCGCCTCGAGCAACTCGAGCGCCTCGCAGACGAGCGCGTTGATATCGCACTCGCTTGGCGTCGGATGCCGGCTACGGACGAAGTCGCGCACGCGGCCGATGATCCGACCGGCGCGCAGGCTCTGCGCGCGCGCGCGCTGCAGCGCCGCGACGAGTTCGCGGCGGTCGTGGCGCGGCGCCTGCAGCATGCGCAGACAGGCTCCGCTATAGTTGGCGATAGCGGTCAGCGGCTGATTCAGTTCGTGCGCCAAGGTCGAGGCGATCTCGCCCAGCGCCGCCAGACGGGCGGTCTGATGCAGAATTTCCTGATGCTGACGGTGGACGAGTTGCGCCTGCTTTTGTTCGGAGATGTCGGTAATCACCTGCAGGCTGACGCGGCGAGCCGGGTTCCACGGAATCGGACCGCGCTGCACCAGGTACCAGCGGCCGTTCGTCGTATCGCGCACTTCGCGCGCGACGAAGTCGCCACTTGGCGGCGCTTCGCTGCTCTCGGGCGGCAGGCCGAAGCGCTGGGCAAGGTCGCCGGCCTTCAGCGTGCCGGGGTCCACGGCAAGCAGGCGGGCCAGACTGCGATTGGCATAGAGCAGCGTGCCGCTGGCCTGGTCGGCAACGTAAACGGCGGCATGCAGTTCGTCGAGAACGCGAAAGAAGCGCTGGTCGGCCCGGCTCAGCGCAACGCGCAGGCGCGTGAGCAGAAGAACGAAGGTCGTGTAAACGGTGATCATCACGATGCCTTCCCAGTAGAAAAAGACTTCGCCCGAATACGGATGCGTCGAGCGAAAGCTGATCAGCCAGAAGAGCGACGAGACGCCGACGACGCTCATTCCGGCCGTCGTGCCGCCGGCCCAGGTGGCCAGCGCGATCGGCAGCAGATGGAGAATCGCCAGGCGCAATTCGTACCCGGTGGCATAGTCGAGCGCGGCGACGGCGGTTGCCAGCAGCAGAGCAAGGCTGAGCGCGGCGGCCCGGCTGGCCGCGACGCGGCGCAGCCAGAAGGCAATTCCCGCTGCCTGGCAGCGCCGCAGGGCGAGCTGCATCAGGGCGTTCCGCTCTGCGCTGCGCGAGCGCTGCCGAAGGTCGCAGGCGCACAAGTCATGTCAGTTTCCTTCCCGTCGTGAAATCCGGATCGGCCCATACCTTAGCATGGTCGTGTGCGCGTCAGCGCAAAACTAGGGCCAACCCTAGTTCTTTCCGAGGCCGCCCGGCCTACACTGCCGGCGCCCGATCACTCGTCGATTGCGCCAGGCAATTGACCGGCTGGGTGCCGGCGCTGAGCGTTCGGCAAGACCGCGAAAGAGACCCATGGCAGACCAGATACTGATTTTCCTGCAGGCGCTGCTCGATCAGACCGGAGCGGCGCACTTTTCCTTCGGCAACCTGATCATGATCGTCATCGGCGCGCTGATGATCTATCTCGCCATCGCCAAGCACTACGAACCATTGCTGCTCGTCGGCATCGGCTTTTCCTGCATCGTCGCCAACGTCCCGGGTCCACCGGATGATGTGCCCGGCGGGCAGGCGATTTCGGCGCTGCTCTATGCGGTCAAGGACGGCGGGCTGTTCCACTATGCCTACATGGGCGTCGAGAAGCTGATCATTCCGCCGCTGATCTTCCTCGGCGTCGGCGCAATGACCGACTTCGGCCCGATGATCGCCAATCCGCGCCTGGTCATCCTCGGCGCGGGTGCGCACCTGGGCATCTTCGTCGCCCTGATTCTCGCCAAGCTGCTCGGCTTCACGCTCAGCGAGGCGGGCGCCATCGGCATCATCGGCGGCGCCGACGGGCCGATGGCCATCTTCGTCGCGGTCAAGCTGGCGCCGCACCTGCTCGGACCGATCTCCGTCGCCGCGTATTCCTACATGGCCCTGATGCCGATGATCCAGCCACCGGTGATGCGCCTGCTGACGACCAAGGCAGAGCGTCAGATCTCCATGGCACAGGTCCGCAAGGTGAGCAAGCTGGAGAAGATCGCCTTTCCACTGGTCATGGCGATCATCGTCAATCTCTTCTTTCCCCCGGTTGCGCCGCTGATCACGATGCTGATGCTCGGCAATCTGCTGAAGGAAGTCGGTGTCACCGACCGCCTGTCGAAGACCGCTGCCGGCGGACTGATGAACGTGATCATCATCATCCTGACCGTCGCCATCGGCTCGACGATGGCCGCCGACAAGTTCCTCACCGTGCAGACGCTCGAAATCGTCGTCCTCGGCCTGCTTGCCTTTCTCTTCGGCACCGCATCCGGCGTCGTCACCGCCAAGCTCATGAACCTGTTCATGCGCACCAAGATCAATCCGCTGATCGGTTCGGCCGGCATTGCTTCGGTGCCGATCGCCGCGCGCGTCTCGCACATCGTCGCGCACCAGGAAAACCCGAACAATTTCCTCATCTACCACGCCATGGGGCCGAACCTTGCCGGCGTTTTCGGCACCGCGATTTCGGGCGGCATTCTGCTCGCCCTGCTCGGTGTGACCTGAGATGGCGACAAACCGTCTGGTCGTCGTGCGCGCAGGGCGCTCGGCGACTGCCTGCAACCCTCCCGCTTTCAGCCCGCCATGACCGCGATCGTGCCAGATACTCTCCAGGGAGCGCTGATTCTCAGCGTGATCGATTTCTTCCTCAGTTTCATCATCATCAGCGGGATAGGCTTTGTCCTGGCGCTCTTCCCGTTGCTCAACCGGCTGCACGCGACGTTGCCCACCGCTGCTGTCGCGCCAAAAGGCGGTGCCGGCGACAAGGCAGCCAGACCGGGCGCGACAAGCTTGCCGCCGGCGCCGGTCGCCGACGACATCGCGGCGATCGCGGCTGCCGTCCTCGTTGCCATGGATGGTGCGCCGCATCGCATCCTGCAGATCGATCCCAGCCAGCGCAGCGCCGGTTGGGTCAGCGAAGGCCGTGTGGCGCACCACGCCTCGCACGCGCCGAAGAACACCTGAGCCGCACCGCTGGCCGGCCGGTCGCCCGGCTCGACGCAGGGCAGGCAGAACGCCGACCGGCTGCGGCAAACCCCGGCCGCCGGCGTATAGTGCGGACACTCCTCAGTCGCGCACAAAGTCTGCCCATGCCACCCGCTCTGCTTTTTCTGATCGTCTTCATCGAGGGTTTCTGTTCGCTCGGCGCCGAAGTCATCGCGCTGCGCCAGCTCATTCCACACCAGGGCAGTTCGATCGTCGT
Source organism: Accumulibacter sp. (assembly GCF_031732815.1). Lineage (GTDB taxonomy): Bacteria > Pseudomonadota > Gammaproteobacteria > Burkholderiales > Rhodocyclaceae > Accumulibacter. Next base: position 17,742 of record NZ_JAVMKF010000226.1, read on the forward strand.
CACCGCGCCGACCATCGGTTTCTTCCTGCTCGCGCTGGCGCTCGGCTACCACGCCGGGGCGCAGGTCGCAACCGACTACCTGAAAGTCGTCGCGCGCAACTTTCTGCTTGCCGCCTGCCTGATCGGCGGCGGTCTGTCCGGCGTCGTGGTCGATCGGATCTTCACGCTGCTCCAGCCGCCGCTGCTGGCCTACCTGTTCTTCGTCGCCGGTGTCGTCTGTCCGGTGGCCTGGTTGCTTGGCCAGACGGTGCCGGTTCTGAGCAACCTGTTGCAGCATCAACGTGTCGGCGAGGCGAGCGGGCGAGCGCTCTACTACTCGACGCTCGGTTCGTTTCTCGGCTCGCTCGTCCTTTCGCTGGTCGTCATGCAGTGGCTCGGCGTTTCGGCGGCGGTCGCCCTCTGCGCGCTCTTGCTGCTCGCCGGTTTCCTTGTCCTGCGCGGCGGCGCCCGACCAGCGCTGGCCGCCGCGCTGGCCGGTGCACTGCTCACCGGCACCGCCAATCTCTGGCTGCGCCCGGAAATCGAGACGGCCTACGCCAGCTATCTGGTCAAGCCGGTGGCCTACGCCGACGCGCTGAATGGTCGCGCATTCATCAACAACAGCTCGGTCGCTTCGCTGATCGACGACGCCGATCCGCCACAGTACGCGCGCTACATCCGCCACATTCGCAGCATCCTGCTCGACGAGCTCGGCTTGCGCGAGCGGCAGATACTCGTTCTCGGCGCCGGTGGTTTCACGCTCTCGCACCGCGAACCGCTCAATCACTATACCTACGTCGATATCGACCCGGCGGTGCGCGCCATCGCCGAGAAACATTTTCTGCGCGAGCAGGCACTCGGCGACTTCGTCGTGGACGACGCGCGCCGCTTCGTCGCGCGCAGCGAGCAGCGCTTCGCTGCCGTCGTGGTCGACGTCTATTCCTCACACGTGGCGATTCCCGGACATCTGGTGACGCGCGAGTTCTGGCTGGCGACGCGCCGGGTGATCGAACCGGACGGCCTGCTGATCGCCAATCTGATTCTCGACAGCGCACTGGCAACGCCCTATTCGCGCAACCTGCTGGCGACCATCGAGCAGGTGTATGGCCGCTGTGCGGTTGAGGTCCTGCAGAAGAAGCAGGCGCTGGCGAACGTCGTCGTCACTTGCCGCACCGGCCAGCCGGCGGCAAGCGCGCAGGTCTTCATCGACGAGTTGAACACGGCCGACTTCGACCTCGCGCGCTCGCGCTGAAGGCGCTGCCCCTTCGCTGCACGAGCGGCATGCTAGACTCGCCTTTCCGCCTTCCGGACGTGCGCGCCGCCGATCGACACCATGCCCTCAGCCAGCCAGCTCCCGGTATCTTCCTTGCGCGTCTACCTGCGCCTGCTCGGCTATCTGCGCCCGCTGATCGGCTGGTTCGTCGTCAGTCTGCTCGGCTATCTGATCTTTGCCTCGTCGCAACCGATGATGGCTGGCATCCTGAAGTACTTCGTGGATGGGCTGAACGCGGGTCCGGGCACGACTCGCCAGGTGCTTCCCGTGCTTGGCGAACTCGACCTGATCCATGCTGTTCCGCTCCTCCTGGTGCTGGCCATCAGTTGGCAGGGGCTCGGTTCATTTCTCGGCAATTACTACCTGGCGCGCGTTTCGCTGGGCCTGATCGACGATCTGCGGCGAGCCTTGTTCGGAAGCTTGTTGCGCCTGCCGAACGTCTACTTCGACCAGAACAACTCGGGACACCTGATTTCGCGCATCACCTACGACGTGACGATGGTCACCGGGGCAGCGACCGAGGCGATCAAGGTGGTCATTCGCGAGGGTCTGACGGTCATCTTCCTCTTCGCCTATCTGCTCTGGATGAACTGGCAACTGACCCTGGTGATGCTCGCCATGCTGCCGATCATCGGTCTGATGGTGACCCGGGCAAGCCGCAAGTTCCGCCGGCAAAGCCGCAAGATACAAGCTGCCATGGGCGATCTGACGCACGTTGCGGCGGAGACGATCCAGGGCTATCGCGTCGTGCGCAGCTTCGGCGGCGAGGACTA
>NZ_JAVMKF010000227.1:0-3348 GCF_031732815.1 Accumulibacter sp.
TCGTTTCGACCTTCTTCTCGCCGGCCGCCATCAACATCACCGTAAACTCGGTCTGTTCTTCGACGACTGGCGCAGCCGCGCCCGGCGCGGCGACTGCCATCGAAGCAGCGGAAACGCCAAACTTCTCTTCAAACGCCTTGACCAGGCTGTTCAGTTCCATGACCGTCATCGCGCCGACGGCTTCAAGGATGTCTTCTTTTGTAATGGCCATAATCGATTAACTCCTAAATCTGAATACTCAATGGATCCGACAGCACGTTCAGGCGACGGCTTCTTCCGGATTCGCTGCTTCTTCGCGACTCTTTGCCAAAGCCGACAGGGCACAGGCGAAACCGGTGACCGGCGCCTGCATGATGCCAAGCAACTGGGCAAGCAACTCGTCGCGACTCGGAATCGACGCGAGCGCCTGCACTCCGGCTTTGTCGAGCAACTCGCCGGCATAGCTGCCGGCTCTGAGAACCAGCTTGTCGTTGGTCTTGGCAAACTCGTTGAGCACGCGTGCTGCCGCCACCGGATCGCTCGAAATGCTGTAGATCAGCGGCCCGGTCATCTGCTCGCCGAGGCTGGCGAAGACCGTGCCTTCAACCGATCGCCGCACCAAGGTATTCTTGCGCACGTGCAGATAGACCCCGGCGGCGCGCGCCTGGGCACGCAAACGCGTCAGGTGAGCCACCGGCAAGCCGCTGTACTCAGCCAGAACCATCGTCTGGGCACCGGCAATCGCCGCCGCAATGTCGTCGACGACGGCCTTCTTTTGTTCAAGGTTGAGACCCACAGGCCCTTCCTCCCTTCAAGTCAACACACACGCTCCGCCCACAGGAGCGAAACGCACCCACGGCGACCTGGATCCGGGCCGCGGTCGGCGCCAACCCGCACCGACTGCACAGTCCTTTTCGGGGCACACCGTCTGCGCAGGCCGTAACACGCTTAAACTCCGGGCCATCGCCCTCGGTACCTGCGGTCTTTGACGATCAGCCGACGGGGCGCAAACGCGCCGCGCCGACCGCCCAACAAAGCTCTTTTCCGACACCCGCAGGGCAGTCCTGCGAGTCGCCGGCGACAACGTTCTAGATGGTCGCTGCATCAACCCGGATGCCCGGCCCCATCGTGCTGGAAACGGCCACCCGCCGCACATACTGGCCACGGGAGGTGGCCGGCTTGGCCTTGATCAACGCTTCGAGCAGCGCCTTGAGGTTGATCGCCAGTTTGTCCACCTCAAACGAGGCCCGGCCTATCGTGCTGTGGATGATGCCGCCCTTGTCAGTGCGATATTGCACCTGGCCAGCCTTGGCGTTGCGCACGGCAGTGGCAACATCGGTAGTGACTGTGCCGACCTTGGGGTTGGGCATCAAGCCGCGTGGACCGAGGATCTGCCCAAGTTGCCCCACCACGCGCATCGCATCGGGTGTCGCGATCACCCGATCAAAGTTGATCACGCCGGACTTGATTTCCGCTGCCAGATCTTCGAAACCGACGATATCAGCACCAGCGGCACGCGCCGCGGCAGCGTTGTCGCCCTGCGCGAAAACGGCAACGCGAATGGATTTTCCGGTACCCGCGGGCAGGACGACCGATCCGCGAACGATCTGATCCGACTTGCGCGGGTCGACACCCAAACAGACGGCGACATCGATCGATTCGTCGAACTTCGCCGCAGCCAGGTCCTTGGCCAGCTTCAGAGCGTCCGCAGCGGCGTAGTTCCGCCCCGCTTCGACCTTGCCCTTGAGCGCTTTCTTACGTTTGGTCAGCGTCGCCATGTCAGACTCCCTCCACCGTGACGCCCATCGTGCGCGCGCTGCCGGCAATCGTGCGCACTGCGGCAGCCAGATCGGCTGCTGTCAGATCGGGCATCTTCTGCTGCGCGATTGCTTCACACTGCGCACGCGTCAGCGTTCCGACCTTGGTCGTGTGCGGCTTGGCACTGCCCTTCGGAATGCCGATCGCCTTCTTGATCAGCACCGTCGCCGGCGGCGTCTTCATGATGAACGTGAAGCTCTTGTCGGCATACGCGGTGATCACCACCGGAATTGGCAAACCTGGCTCGAGACCTTGCGTCTGAGCGTTGAAGGTCTTGCAGAACTCCATGATGTTCAAGCCGCGCTGACCGAGCGCCGGCCCGATCGGCGGAGATGGATTGGCCTTGCCGGCCGGCACCTGCAGCTTGATGTAACCGGTAATCTTCTTTGCCACGGTAGGACTCCTCAATACGGGTACAAGCGCGCCGACGCAGGCGCTCCCCAAACGACAAACGCGGCCGGCCGGCCGCACTTCCGCAGTGCGCCAAAAACGCGGCGCACTGCCAACGATTCACGCGATCAGGCTTTTTCGACCTGTCCGAACTCCAGTTCAACCGGCGTCGGCCGCCCGAAGATGGTCACCGACACGCGCAGACGGTTCTTTTCGTAGTTCACCTGCTCGACGGCACCGTGGAAATCGGTAAATGGACCCTCCTTGACGCGCACAACCTCACCCGGCTCGAAAAGCACCTTCGGCCTGGGTTTGTCGACGCCATCCTGCATCTGCTGCATGATCTTGGCGACTTCCTTCTCGGAAATCGGCGTCGGCTTGTTGGCGGTACCGCCAACAAAACCGGTCACTTTCGGCGTGCTCTTGACCAAGTGCCAGGAGTCGTCGTTCATCTCCATCTCGACGAGCACGTAGCCGGGGAAGAACTTGCGCTCGGAGATGCTTTTCTGGCCCATCTTGAGCTCGACGACCTCCTCGACCGGAACAAGGATGCGGCCGAAAGCGCTCTGCATACCCTGTCTCTGAATGCGCTCGGCAAGCGCCCGCTGTACGCTCTTCTCGAAACCCGAATAAGCGTGGACGACGTACCAGCGCATGCTCATGACTTTCTCCAACCAAGAACCAAGTCGTAGAGGACCCACTCGAGGCTCTTGTCGGTCAACCAGAGAAAAACCGCCATCACGACGACGAACGCAAAGACGAGGCCGGTTGTCTGCATGGTTTCCTTGCGCGAAGGCCAGACGACCTTTCTCGCTTCGGTCGCCGCCTCACGCGCGAAGACAAAGAACAGGCGGCCCTGCTCGGTATTCCAGGCCACGCCGGCTGCCAGCGCGACACCAGCGAGGACTGCCAGAACGCGCAGAATCGCCGCTTCCTGAGCAAGCAGGTAAAAGCCGGCAACGCCGGCCGCAAGCAGAAATAGCGCCAGCGCAAACTTGAACTTATCGGCCATGTCGTCCGCTTTGATGACAGGGTGGCAGGGGCAGAGGGAATCGAACCCCCAACCTTCGGTTTTGGAGACCGACGCTCTGCCAGTTGAGCTATACCCCTGCGGCAGAGCGCGCGCTCCGCATGCGGAGCCGCGCTTGGACTGACGTTGTT
>NZ_JAVMKF010000228.1:0-3337 GCF_031732815.1 Accumulibacter sp.
CCGGTCCGCGGTGATAGTCGGGGTTCTTGGCGAGCCATCTGGCTTGGCTGGCCCGCCTGCTCGCCGCCCTGCATGTCGCCGCCCCACAATAAGGCTGGTGCCGCGGGTTACGCCTGTCCGGCACGAACGCCCGATCGCGATTCACGCAGGGGTCCTGCTTCGCTCTGACCATCACGCGTCGCCTCCTGCCTCACCACAGGACAGGCTACCACACGGTCTGGAGAGGAAACCAAACTAGAACCAAGCAGCGAAGAAACGCCAGCTCGTTATCAATCTCTCGAAGAACATCCACACTTCAAGGACATCCAACTGCACGCCGGCTCACGGCGACCACTTTCAGGTTGGCCGCGAGACGAGCGGCGTGAGCATCAAGCTGACGCGGCCGCCAGGACCCGGCTTGACGCTCGCATGGACCAGGTCTTCGGCGTCGATTTCACGCAGACGCTCCAGCGCAAAGGCGGGTCGAGCGCAATGCGGCAGCAGCCGTTCCAGGTCCTGGCGGTCCGCCGCTTCGATGCGCACGCTGGCGTCGAGCGAGAAGCCGCCATCGTGATCCCAGTTCGCCATCGCCTCGGCGTCTGCCGGCTCGAGCACAGCGCGGCGGGTCAGCGCGCGCAGCAGACGGGCGGGAGCAGTCTGACGCATTCATCCGGACAGCAAGCCGACCCGGAGATGACATTCGCGTGCTCGGTGCATTCTCCTGGCGGTCGCTGCGGAGGGCTTCCCGCTTCAATGCTGGTGATCCGCATGTCCATCCTTGGCGACGGCGAGCGGTGTGAAGCGCGCCTGTTCGGCAGGCTTGCCCGGGAAGCTGATCGAGACGACGACCTTCATGTCCCGCGTCGACACGTACCTGGCGATGCCCTTGAGCCGATTGTCGCCATCCGGCGCCAGCGTCGCGCTCGACTTGAGCTTGCCGGCGAGCAGGGTCGCCGTCCCGCTGGCCCCGCTGGTCGGGACTTTCGCGCCAGCGTGGTCGGTGACATAGACGAGCACCGGGTTGTCTTTCGCTTCCTTGCTGTCCTTGGCCACGACCAACTCGAAGTGATACGCGCCGGCCATGCGCAACTGACCGCCATTGGGCGCTTTCTGGGTATTGAGGACATCGTCGGTGTGGGCCAGCGACGCCGGGCTGGTCAGAGCCAAGGCACTGGCCGCGGCGATCAGGAACAGGGTTTTCTTCATGGGGACTCTCCTTGCGTGATGAACAGGGTCAGAAACTTTCTTTTTCCGAGCTGGCGAGCAAACGCTGCAATGGCTCTTGCCCCCAGAGCCAGAACATCACCGGGGTGAGCAGTGTATCGAGCAGGGTCGAACTGACCAGTCCGCCGAAGATGACGACGGCGACCGGATGCAGGACTTCCTTGCCCGGGGCATCGGCGGAGAGCAGCAGCGGCAGCAGCGCGAAGGCAGCGACCAGCGCGGTCATCAGGACGGGCGTCAGACGCTCGAGCGATCCGCGCACGATCAGGTGCTCGCCGAAACGTTCGCCTTCGAAGGCGCACAGGTTGATGTAGTGGCTGATCTTGAGGATGCCGTTGCGCGTGGCGATGCCGGTCAGCGTGATGAAACCGACCAGAGCAGCGACCGACAGCGGCTGCCCGGAAATCCACAGGGCGAGCACGCTACCGATCAGTGCCAGCGGGATGTTACCCATGATGATCAGGGTCAGCGCGATCGAGCGATAGCGGCTGTAGAGCACCATGAAGATCATCGTCAGCGACACCAGCGCGAGCAAGGTGATCAGTTCGGCGGCCTGCTCCTGTGCCTGGAACTGTCCTTCGAGCGCAGTGAAATAGCCCTCGGGCATGGGCTTGGCGGCCAGTTCGGCGCGGATGTCGGCGATCACCTTCGACATGTCGCGGCCGTCGGTATTGGCGGAAAGCACGATGCGGCGGCGGGAGTTCTCGCGGCTGACCTGATTGGGACCATCGCTTTCCTCGACGCTGGCGATCTTGGACAAGGGGACGTAGCCGGTCGGCGTCTCGATGAGAAGTTCGGCCAAGGCCTGCGGCCCGCGCGCAGACTCCGGCAAGCGCAACAGGAGATCGAAGCGGCGGTTGCCTTCGATGATCTGAGTGATCTTCTCGCCCTCGATCATCTGTTGCAGTCCACGCAACAGGTTGCCGGGCGCTACGCCATAGCGTGCCGCCTGCTCGTAATCGAGCCGGATCTTGACCTGCGGGATCAGCACCTGTTTTTCGATCTGCAGATCGGCCACGCCGGGAATCCGCGCCAGCCGCTCACGCATTTCAGTCGCCAGGCCGCGCAGGGTATCGAGATCGTCGCCGTAGATCTTCAGCGCAATCTGGGCGCGCACACCGGAAAGCAGGTGATCGAGTCGGTGCGAAATCGGCTGACCGACGTTGGAGGCGGCCGGCAGGCTGGCCAGACGGCTCCGGATGTCGGCGATGATCTCGTCGCGACTGCGCGCCGAGGCCTTCAGGTCCACGTCCATTTCCGTGTAATGCACGCCTTCCGCATGCTCGTCCAGCTCGGCACGGCCGGTGCGCCGGCCAACCTGCGTGACTTCCGGCACCTGCATCACCAGGTGCTCGGCGAGGGTGCCGATGGCGCTGGATTCGGCGAGCGAAGTGCCGGGATTGAGCAGGACGTTGACGGTCAGCGTGCCCTCGTTGAACGGCGGCAGGAACGAGCGCGGAAAGAAGGGCACGCTCGCCGCGACGATGACGACCAGGAGCACGGCACCCGCCAGCAGGCGGCGCGCGTGGCCGAATGACCAGTGCAGAAGCCGGGCATCCCAGCGCTTGAGCCAGCTCACCAACGGGCTGTCGCCGGCGTGGAGCTGCTTCATCGACGGCAGCAGGTAGTAGGCCATGACCGGCGTCAGCGTTACCGAAACGATCATGCTGGCGAGAATCGAGACGATGTAGGCGACGCCGAGCGGCGTGAACAGCCGGCCCTCGATCCCCGGCAGGACGAACAGCGGCACGAACACGAGAACGATGATCACGGTCGCATAGACGATGGCGGAACGTACCTCCAGCGTCGCGGCAGCAATCACTTCGACAACCGGACGCGGCGCGTCGGCGGCTCGATTCAGCTTCAATCGCCGAAGCACGTTCTCGACGCCGACGACTGCGTCATCGACCAGCTCGCCGATGGCGATGGCCAAGCCGCCCAGCGTCATGGTGTTGATCGACAGGCCGAAGTAACGGAACACGAGTGCCGTGACCAGCAGCGACACCGGAATCGCCATCAGTGAAATCAGCGTGGTACGCACGTTGAGCAGGAACATGAAAAGGATCACGGCGACCAGGATGGCGCCGTCGCGCAACGCCTCCTCGACGTTGTTCACCGAATGCTCGATGAAGTC
>NZ_JAVMKF010000229.1:0-19556 GCF_031732815.1 Accumulibacter sp.
GTCTGAATTCCTGTCTGAATACCGTTCTGGACCCCGTCCTGAAACCCATTCTGGAACCCATTCTGGAACCCATTCTGAAATCCACGCTGGGTTGCTTCCTCAAACCAGGCTTCGATACGTTCGGCGAGCATGCTGTCAGCCTCCATGAAATCGCTCATAGCGTCAATCTCGGTCGCCATCGCCGAAAGTGTCGGCGTAGCGCCCTTGCGGTGCAAGAGGTGCTTGATCCAGGCAGTAAACGCGTGACGCATCGCTTGCTGCTGTGGATCGCGCAGCAGCGCGTCGAGCGCCTGGATGACACGCCGCAGGTCGTCCGGCGTACGCCCGTGCTCGAGCCGGAAGAGCGCCTCGACCGCGTTGCGCACGCTTGCTGCCGGATGCAGCCGCAGGCGTGCCTCGTCGATCAGATGATAGGCGAAATGCGGCTGATAGTCGCCCAGGCCAGGCGGCGGCGGGGCAAAGAGCTCGCCCACCTGGGTCGGCGCACCCCACACCGGCTGGCCGTTGTAGAGGACGACCGGCAGAATGGGGGGTAGCTTGCCGTCAACCAGTTCGCCCCGCTTGACCAAGTCCTGCGCCAGCAATCCGGCATAAACCAGCATGCGCAGCGCCATCCAGCGGTCGACTTCGGACTGGAACTCGAGCACCAGGTAGACCCACAGCCAGCGATCACTCAGGCGCAGGCGCCAGACCATGTCGTCGTGGCGTTCCTTCTCGTTCTCGGCAACGAAACTCGCATTGATCCGTTCCAGGGTCGAGAAGTCGGCCTCGGCCAGCCATTCGCCGGGCACCCAGTCGCGCAGCAGGTCGCGCACCATCTCGGGGTGCGCAAAGAGGCGCTTGTAGCCGGTATCGTGGGTCATAGGGGAATTGTACGATCAACTCCAGGCCAACACGCGGCGCTTCCTGAAGCAGGCGGTCGGCATGTGGCGCGTTGGCGGCATCTGCACTTGCATTTCACGTTCGCCAAACGACCTGGCGTTGTGCACTCGGCGCGGTGGCCGAAGCGTGTTTGCGTGGACCTCAGCCTACAGACGTTCGCGCAGAATTCCACCGAGTTCGTCGTCGCTGAGCACGACCGGATTCGTCTGCATGCTGCCCGCACGGCTGGCGGCGACGACGCGCGGCAGATCGTCGGATCGGACACCGTAGACCGACAGGCGCGGCAGCGCCAGCTCGTCCTGCCAATGCAGCAGGCAGTCGATCAGGTAGCGGCGGGCGGCCGGACCGGCCAGGCCCTTCTGTCTGGCGAAACGGCGGCCGACCTCGGCGTACTTGCGCAAGGCCGGGTGCTCTGGCGCGCGCGCTTCGAGCGCGGCGATGTTGGCAGCGGTCGTCGCGGCGACCAGCGTACCGCAGACGACGCCATGCGGGATGGGAAAGAACGCACCCAGCGGCGAGGCGAGGCCGTGTACCGCGCCCAGCCCGGTTTGCGCCAGACAGATTCCGGAAAGAAGAGAAGCATGCGCCATCTGTGCGCGCGCTGCGGCGCTTTGCTGGCGGTACAGTTCGCCCAGTGCAGCGCGTGCCGCCATGATTCCGGCGCGCGCCAGCGCGTCGGTGAGCGGGTTGGCGCGCGTCGCGACGAAGGATTCGAGCAACTGGGTAAACGCATCGAGGCCGTTCGCCGCGATCAGTTCCGGCGGGCAGGTGGCGAGCAGCTCAGGATCGACGATGGCCCATTCGGCGACCAGCTTATCGTGGCGAAACGATTTCTTGAAGCTCCCGGTCCGCGTCAGCACGGCGTTCTTCGTCGCTTCCGAGCCGCTTCCGGCGGTCGTTGGAACGGCGATGAAGGGCGTCGCCGGTCCCTGATAGGGGATTTCCGGGCCAACGCCCTCAAGGTGGTCGAGCACCGAATGACCGGTGCGCAGCAAACCGGCGATCGCCTTCGCCGCGTCCAGCGCGCTGCCGCCGCCGATGCCGACGACGACCTCGACCGGCGTGCCGCGCAGGCTGGCGACCGCGCCGTCGACCAACTCGGGCGACGGCTCGCCGGCGACCTGGACTTGCTCGAAAGTCAGGCCGGCGCGTCGCAAATCGGCGAACAGGCGGGCGCCGCTGGCCGATTCGGCAAACGAGCGACGGCCGCTGACGATGAGCAGACGCCGCCCAAACTCGCCAGCGATCGCCGGCAGTTTGTCGAGTACGCCAGCGCCGAACTCGATGCGCGGCAGGCGAGCGAGGGCAAACGGTGCGATCGGCGTCGGCGCGTCGATCAGCGGCAGCGCCGCAGCGGGTGAGGCCGATTGCTCGCCGGCGTCGGCGGCGGGCTGCCCACTCATGCCGGAAAGAGTGCGCGCATCGCTTCGCCGCGGCGAGGCTCGGCCATCATCTCGGCGACCGCGTCGCGCCAGGCGAGATAATGCGGCGTCGCTTTGTGCGCGGCCGCATCGGCGGCCGAGTCATAGGCTTCGTAGAGGATGAAACGCGTCGGATCGTCCGGTGCCTGGAGGACATCGAAGCGGCGATTTCCCGGTTCGCCGATCGACGCCTCGTGGTTGGCACGCGTGGCGGCGACAAAGGCATCGACATTTTCCGGTTTGACGCGCACATGAACGAGTGTGACTTGCATGAGTACCTCGTGTGGAGGGGTTGCTTGACTTCATTCTACAGGGTGGCAGAAGGGGATGGAACAATCCGCCACGCTTGCGACCAAAGCACCCGGCGAGTTATAGTTCGGCCGCGAACGGGAGAGCGTGGTTCAGCCACCGCCGAAGGCGCAATCCACCCGGAAACGCTCAGGCAAACGGACCGTTCGTGCAGACAACTCTGGAGAGTGGCGCGTGCCGGCTGGCGTAGCGCCCACCGATGGGGCAACGCGGCTGCGTCTCTGACAGTCCGGCAATCTCTCAGGTAGATGGACAGGGGGGTGAACTCGCTTCGGGTTCGCCCCTTTGCCGTTTCTTGAATCGACTGCAGGAATTACTCTTAACGGACTGAACAGATGGAGAAAACACCTCTCAATCAGGACCATCGCGCGGGCGGTGCGCGGATGGTCGATTTCGGCGGCTGGGAAATGCCTCTCCACTATGGTTCGCAGATCGAGGAACATCACGCCGTTCGCCGCGACGCCGGGATGTTCGACGTCTCGCACATGTGTGCGGTGGATGTCGCCGGTCGCGATGCGCGCGCCTTTCTCGGCCGCCTGCTGGCGAACAATGTGGATCGCCTGACGGTTCCCGGCAAGGCGCTCTACAGCACGATGCTCAATCCGGACGGCGGGGTGATCGACGACCTGATCGTCTACTTCATCGATGACGAGCGCTTTCGCGTCGTCGTCAATGCGGGAACGGCGGCCAAGGATCTCGCCTGGATGAATGCGCGCCTGGCCGAATGGGCTTTGGCCGTCGACCTCACGCCGCGCCGACAGGGCGCTGGCGCGTTGGCGATGATCGCCGTGCAGGGGCCGCAGGCGCGGCAGCAGGTCTGGCGCGTCCTGCCCGAAGCGCGGGCTGCCAGCGAGGCGCTGAAGCCCTTCTTTGCCGCGGATGCCGGCGACCTGTTCATTGCCCGCACCGGCTATACCGGCGAGGACGGCTACGAGATCACGCTGCCTGCCGAGCGGGCGAGTGCGCTGTGGCAGGCGCTGGCGGCGGCTGGTGTGCACCGCTGCGGCCTCGGGGCGCGCGACACGCTGCGCCTGGAAGCGGGGATGAACTTGTACGGGCAGGACATGGACGAGGGCGTTTCGCCGCTCGACGCCGGCTTGGCGTGGACGGTCGATCTGCTTTCGCCGCGCGACTTCGTCGGCAAGGCGGCGCTGCTCGAACGAGGGCAAGGGCAGCAGTTTCTCGGCCTGGTCCTGCTCGAACGCGGCGTGCTGCGCGCGCATCAGGAGGTGGTCGGCGAACATGGCCGCGGCGAGATCACCAGCGGCAGCTTTGCCCCGACGATGCAGCAGTCGATCGCCTTGGCGCGTCTGCCGCTGCCGACCGCGGTCGGCGAGACGGTCAGCGTGCGCGTGCGCGAAAAACTGCTGGCGGCGCGTGTGGTCAAACCGGCTTTCGTCCGCCACGGGCGCGTGCTCGTCTAGGCCGTCACCGAGCGAACCGGTCGTCCGCCGGCCAATCCATCTGCCGAGTCAACCGAATCATCTGATCTGGAGAACGCAATGAACATTCCTTCCGACCTCAAGTACACGCGCAGTCACGAATGGATACGCCTGGAGAGCGACGGCACGATCACCGTTGGCATCACCGAGCACGCGCAGGAGTTGCTCGGCGATCTGGTTTTCATCGAACTGCCGGAGCTCGGCAAGGAACTGGCAGCGGGGCAGGAGGCGGCGGTCGTCGAGTCGGTGAAGGCGGCGGCCGACGTTTACGCGCCGGTGGCGGGAACCGTCGTCGACGTCAACAGCGCACTGGTCGATGCGCCGGAGGGGGTCAATCAGGACGCTTACGCAGCCTGGCTGTTCATCCTGGCGCCGGCGGCTGCCGCCGAGGTCGACGCCTTGCTCGACGCGGCGGCGTATCAGCAGGTCGTCGACGCTGTCCAGTAGTCCGATCGCCTGCCGGGAGTCGTCATGGAACGTAGCCACCACGCCTTGCCCAGCCTGTTTGCGCTGGAGCAGCGCAGCGAGTTCAGCAAGCGCCATATCGGCCCCAGCGCCGACGAAATCGCAGCCATGCTGACGGCCGTCGACGCCGCCAGTCTCGACGAGCTGATCGCGCAGACGGTGCCGGAATCGATTCGCCTGGACGAACCACTGGCGCTGCCCGAGGCACGTCCGGAGAGCGAAGCGCTGGCCACGCTGCGCACGCTGGCTGGACGCAACCGGCTGCAGCATTCGATGATCGGCATGGGTTACGCCGACACGATCACGCCGCCGGTCATTCAACGCAACGTGCTGGAGAATCCCGGCTGGTATACGGCTTACACGCCGTACCAGGCCGAGCTTGCGCAGGGGCGGCTGGAGGCGCTGCTCAACTTCCAGCAGATGGTGATCGACCTGACCGGGCTGGACCTGGCTAATGCGTCGCTGCTCGACGAGGCGACAGCAGCCGCCGAGGCGATGGCCATGGCACGCCGGATCAGCAAGGTGAAGGCGAATACGTTCTTCGTCGACGCCGACTGCTTTCCGCAAACGATCGACGTGCTGCGCACGCGCGCCGCGTGTTTCGGTTTCGAGCTGCTTTTCGGGGCGCCCGCCGAGGCGGCCGAGCACGAGGTTTTTGGCGCGCTATTCCAGTATCCGAACGACCGCGGCGAGGTCATCGACCTGAGCGCGCCGATCGCTGCAGTGAAGGCGCGCGGGGCGGTGACGGCGGTTGCCGCCGACCTGATGGCGCTCGTCCTGCTGCGTTCGCCGGGCGAGATGGGCGCCGACATCGCGCTTGGTTCGGCGCAGCGCTTTGGCGTTCCGCTCGGCTTCGGCGGACCGCACGCGGCTTTCTTCGCGACGCGCGACGAGTACAAGCGTTCGGTTCCCGGGCGCATCATCGGCGTTTCGGTCGACAGCCGCGGCAAGCGCGCGCTGCGCATGGCGCTGCAGACGCGCGAGCAGCATATCCGGCGCGAGAAGGCGAATTCGAACATCTGCACCTCGCAGGTTCTGCTCGCCAACATGGCCGGCATGTACGCCGTGTATCACGGGCCGCACGGCCTGCGCACGATTGCCGGCCGGATTCACCGGCTGGCAGCAATTCTCGCCGAAGGTGTCCGGCGGGCCGGAATGACGCTGATCAGCGAGTGTTTCTTCGACACGCTGCGGGTTAACCTGGGTAGCCACGCGCTGCCGACCTACCGCGCGGCGCTCGAGGCGGGCTACAACCTGCGCCAGGTGTCGCCTGGGGTGATCGGCATTGCGGTGAATGAGAAAACGACACCGACCGATATTACCCGGCTGATCAAGCTGATCACCGGAATCAACGCCGATCCCTATCGGCTTGACGAGCAGGTGCGGCAAAGCGGCGAGGACGACCTGCCGGCTGCGCTGTTGCGCCGTGACGCGATCCTGACGCACTCGGTGTTCAACTCGCACCACACTGAACACGCGATGCTGCGCTACCTGAAAATGCTGCAAGAAAAGGACCTGGCACTCGACCGCTCGATGATCTCGCTCGGCTCGTGCACGATGAAGCTCAACGCGGCGAGCGAGATGATGCCGGTCACCTGGCGCGAGTTCACCGACATCCATCCCTTCGTCCCGCTCGACCAGGCCGAAGGCTATCTGCAGATGATCGGCGAACTGGAAAACTGGCTGCAGGCGATCACCGGTTTCGACGCCATCTGCATGCAGCCCAATTCGGGTGCACAGGGCGAGTACGCCGGTCTGGTGACGATCACGCGCTACCACGCCAGCCGCGGCGAAGGCCGGCGCAAGGTCTGCCTGATTCCGCGTTCGGCACACGGGACGAACCCGGCGACGGCGCAGATGTGTGGCATGCGCGTCGTCGTCGTCGAGTGCGACGAATGCGGCAATATCGACGTCGACGACCTGGCGGCGAAAGCCGCCAAGCACGCCGACGAGCTTGCCTGCCTGATGCTGACCTATCCCTCGACGCACGGGGTCTTCGAAGAATCGGTCAAGGCGGTCTGCGAACTGGTGCATGCGCACGGCGGCGAGGTGTATATGGATGGCGCCAACCTCAACGCGCAGGTCGGTCTGACCTCACCGGCGTTGATTGGTGCCGACGTCAGCCACATGAATCTGCACAAGACCTTCTGTATTCCGCACGGCGGCGGCGGCCCCGGTATGGGACCGATTGGCGTCAAGGCGCATCTTGCTCCCTTCCTGCCGAACCACCGCGTGCAGCCGGTCAGCGGACCGCACGCCGGGCAGGGCGCGGTTTCCGCAGCGCCATGGGGTTCGCCGGCCATCCTGCCGATTGCCTGGATGTACATCGCGATGATGGGCGGTAGCGGTTTGAAGCGCGCCAGCGAGGTGGCGATTCTCAACGCCAATTACCTCGCCAGCCGCTTGCGCGACGACTATCCGGTGCTCTACGCCGGCAGGCACGGGCGTGTTGCACATGAATGCATCCTCGACGTGCGACCACTCAAGGCGGCGACCGGCGTCAGCGAGATCGACATCGCCAAGCGTCTGATGGACTACGGATTCCACGCGCCGACGGTGAGCTTCCCGGTGCCCGGAACGATGATGGTCGAGCCGACCGAATCGGAATCGAAGGCCGAACTCGATCGTTTCATCGACGCGATGCGCGCCATTCGGGCCGAGATTCGCCTGGTCGAGCAGGGGCACTGGCCGGCCGACGACAATCCGCTGCGGCGCGCACCGCACACGCAGGCCGACCTGGTCGAGGCCGATTGGCAGCGGCCGTACAGTCGCCAGCAAGCCGTCTTTCCGCTACCCTACGTCGCGCGCAACAAGTTCTGGCCGAGCGTCAATCGAGTCGACGACGTTTATGGCGATCGCCACCTGTTCTGCGCCTGCACACCGCTCGACGAGGCCGACGGCCAGTTCGAGATCTAGCTTCGCCGGCGGCGACGGCCGGACGCTGCGCCCAGCGCAGAGCGCGGTCGTGCCGACCGATCGCCGTTCACCGCTTACTGGAGGAACCCAGCATGGCCGCATCGATCTACGAAATCAGCGCCGAGCGCCTCACCGGCGGCAGCCAGTCGCTGGCCGACTACGCCGGCCAGGTCCTGCTCATCGTCAACACCGCCAGCGAATGCGGGTTTACACCGCAATACGCCGGGCTGCAGGCGCTCTACGAGAAATACCGGGAGCGCGGACTGGTCGTTCTCGGCTTTCCGTGCAACCAGTTCGGCGCCCAGGAACCGGGCGAGGCGAGCGAGATCGCCGCCTTTTGCCAGAAGAACTACGGCGTCACTTTCCCGATGTTCGCCAAGGTCGAGGTCAATGGCGAACACGCGCACCCGCTTTTTCGCCACCTGAAGAAGGCCGCTCCCGGCTTGCTCGGCAGCGAAGCGATCAAGTGGAACTTCACCAAATTTCTGGTCGACCGCGCGGGCGCGGTGGTCGAGCGCTACGCGCCGGCGACTACCCCGGAAACGCTGGCGCGCGGGGTGGAAGCGCTGCTTTGAGCGCCGCCGCAGCGCCGATCGGCGGCTTGCCGGCGGCGCGTCCTGCCTGAGGCAAACGCCGCCGACTGGCCGGACCGTCCTACTTCTGCCGCTTCATCATTTCCTGAACGCGCGGGTCCTTCATCATTTCGTTGATGTTCATCCCGCCGACGTTCGGCATCACGACATCGCCCGGCTTTTGGCCGGGTTTGCAGGGACCGAGCCAGCGCGCGTCGATGTTCACCTTTGATTCGCTCAAGCCGTTCAGCGGTGGGTTGAAGCGGGTCAGCATGTCGCCCTTGTAGGCGGAATCGAAAGCGCCGACAAAGACGGCGTCGGTGGTTGCCGTGCTGTTCTGCACCTTGCACACTGAATGCACGCTGACCCTGTTGCCTTGCGGCTTGATCTCGATGACGCTGCAGTTCTGCTTCTGCGCGCTCGCCCGTTGCTGCATCAGGTCGTCGGTCGTCTGGTCGATACACTGCTGCATCGGCCCGGCCGAGGGCATTCCGGCCATCTGCGCATTGACTTCCCAGAGACCCGGTTTGCGCTTCGGCATGTCGGCCGCACTGGCGGCGCCAAGCAGGGTGGCGGCGGCCAGGGTGACGATACAGGCCAGCCGCGGATGACGGCTGGGCAGTCGGCTCGGGCATTTCATCATCGTTCCTCGCAAGTCAGCGTGCGCTCGGGAAAGCCGAGCGGCAATGAACGAATCTTAGACGGGAAACGGGTCGCTGTCCGTGTGATATTTGTCGCTTCCCGGCGCTGCGCCGACGCCAGCAACAGCATACCCGGTCGCGGCTGGTAGAATGCGGCGCATGCAGGTTCTCGGCAAACCGATGCGGACGATCCGGCCGCTGACCGATGAAGGCGCCGTCGAGATCATCGATCAGACGGCGCTGCCGCACGCCTTCCGTCTGCTTCGCCTGTCCAGCCTGGACGACGCGCTGCGCGCGATTGTCGACATGCAGGTGCGCGGGGCGCCGCTGATCGGCGTTACCGCCGCTTACGGGCTGGCAATGGCGCTTGCCGAGCGGGCCGACGACGCGCACCTGGACGCGGCACACGCGGCTTTGGCGGCGACCCGGCCGACCGCGGTCAATCTGCACTGGGCCCTGCGCCGCGTGTACCAGCGCGTGCACGGCCTGGCCCCGGCAGCGCGTGCCGCCGCTGCCTGGCGCGAGGCAGCGGCGATCGCCGAGGAGGACGTCGAGCAGTGCCGCCGGATCGGCGAGCACGGTCTGCGCCTCCTGCGCGCGTGTTGTCCGCCTGCGCGGCGCTGGCGGCTGATGACGCATTGCAACGCCGGCTGGCTGGCGACGGTCGATCATGGCACCGCGCTGGCGCCGATCTACGCCGCTTTTGCCGAAGGAATCGAAGTGCATGTCTGGGTTTCCGAAACGCGCCCGCGCAATCAGGGCCTGCTCACCGCCTGGGAACTCGGCCAGCAGGGGATTGCCCACACGCTGATTGCCGACAACGCGGCGGGTCTGCTGCTTGCGCGCGGCGAAGTCGACGCGGTGATCGTCGGTGCCGACCGGATCGCCGCCAACGGCGACGTGGCGAACAAGATCGGCACCTACCTCAAGGCGCTGGCCGCGGCGGCGGCGCAAGTGCCTTTCTACGTTGCTGCGCCACGTTCGACGATCGACTTTTCCTGCCCGGACGGCGCAGCGATTCCGCTGGAAGAACGCTCGGGCGACGAGCTGCGCTGGCTGCACGGTCGCACGGGCGCTGACGCGGTCGGCTGCCTGCGCCAGATCGACGCGTCGGTGCCGGTCGCCAATCCGGCTTTCGACGTAACGCCGGCCGCCTGCGTCAGCACCTTGATCAGCGAGCGTGGCTGCTGCCCGGCAACGCGCGCCGGCCTGCTGACGCTTTATCCGGAGGAAGCGCATGTCTGAGCTACGCCAGCAATTGATCGAGGCGGCCGTGCGCATGGCCGCCAGCGGCTTGAATCGCGGTTGCGCGGGCAACCTCAGCGTGCGCACGCGCGCCGACGGGCCGGAGGGCGAGGCGGGCTTCCTGATCACGCCGACCGGCATGCGCTACGATCGGCTGCAGGCCGACGACCTGGTCCTGATCTCCTTTGCCGGCGGTTCGCTGGGCAGGCGCAGGCCGTCGTCCGAGTGGCGCTTTCACCACGACCTCTACCAGGCGCGGCCGGAAGCGGGCGCGATCCTGCACGCGCACTCGCCGTTCGCGACCAGCCTGGCCTGCCTGCGGCGCGACATTCCGCCTTTCCACTACATGATCGCGCGCTTCGGCGGCGACAGCGTGCGTTGCGCGCGTTACGCGACCTTCGGCACGCAAGCGCTGTCCGACGCCATCGTGCCGGCGATCGCCGGGCGGCGCGCGTGCCTGCTCGCCAACCACGGCATGCTGGTCCTCGCCGACGACCTGGAACAGTCGATCGACCTCGGCGGCGAACTGGAAGCGCTCTGCGAGCAATATTGGCGCGCCTGCCAGATCGGCCCGCCCGTGCTCCTCGATGCCGACGAGATGGCGCTGGTCAGTGCCCGTTTCGCCACCTACGGTCAGCCGGCGTTCGCCTCAGAGCAGCATGCCCGCGACGAGACGGGTAGCGGCTATGCGCGTCAGTGAAATCCGCCTGCCGCTTGACCACCCGCCGGAGGCGCTGCGTGCCGCAGTAGCCACGCGCCTCGCGCTTGCGCCGAGCGAGATCCTCGATCTGAGCGTCTTCCGGCGCAGTCACGACGCGCGCCGCGGGCGTCCGCCGACCCTGATCTACACGCTCGACGTGCGGCTGGCCGACGAAGCCGCGCTGTGGCAAGGCCGCAGCGATGACCCGCACCTGCGGCCGACGCCGGACATGCGCTACCGCTTCGTCGGGCACGCGCCGGCACGCCTGCGCAGCCGGCCGGTGATCGTCGGTTTCGGCCCGGCCGGGATTTTTGCCGCGCTGATTCTCGCCCAGAGCGGTTTCTGCCCGCTCGTCCTCGAACGCGGCAAGGCAGTGCGCGAGCGTACGCAGGATACCTGGCGGCTATGGCGCAACAACGTGCTCGACGCGGAATCGAACGTGCAGTTCGGCGAGGGGGGCGCCGGCACCTTTTCCGACGGCAAGTTGTACAGCCAGATCAAGGACCCCCGGCACTACGCGCGCAAGGTGCTCGGCGAGTTCGTCAAGGCCGGCGCGCCGCCCGAAATCCTCTACCTCGGCAAGCCGCACATCGGCACGTTTCGTCTGGTCGGCATGGTCGAGCGCATGCGCCACGAGATCGAGCGCCTGGGCGGCGAGGTGCGCTTTCAGCAACGCGTCAGCGGCCTGCACATCGAAGGCGGGTGCGTGCGCGGTGTGCGGCTGGCGTCCGGCGAGGAAATTGCCGCCGAGCACGTCGTCCTGGCGCTCGGCCACAGCGCGCGCGACACCTTTGCAATGCTGGCACGCAGCGGCGTGTTCATCGAAGCCAAGCCTTTTGCCATCGGGCTGCGCATCGAGCATCCGCAGTCGTTGATCGACCGCGCGCGCTTCGGGGCGTACGCCGGGCATCCGCTGCTCGGTGCAGCCGACTACAAGCTGGTTCACCACTGCAGCAATGGGCGGACCGTCTTCAGTTTCTGCATGTGTCCGGGCGGTACGGTGGTCGCAGCGACTTCCGAGGCCAACTGCGTCGTAACAAACGGCATGAGCCAGTACTCGCGCAACGAACGCAACGCCAATGCCGGGCTGGTCGTCGGCATTACGCCGGCCGATTTCCCCGGCGGTCCGCTGGCCGGGATCGCGCTGCAGAGGCAGCTCGAAAGGCAAGCCTTCGAACTCGGCGGCGGCACCTACGCTGCGCCCGGCCAGTTGCTCGGCGATTTTCTGGCCGATCGCGCGTCGACCGCGCTCGGCGCGGTCGTTCCGTCGTATCGGCCGGGCGTGCTCCTGGGCAGTCTGGCAAGCGCGCTGCCGCCCTACGCGATTGCTGCTCTGCGCGAGGCGCTGCCCGCTTTCGACCGGCAGATTCCCGGTTTTGCGCTGCCCGATGCGCTGCTCACCGGCGTTGAAACGCGGACCTCGTCACCGGTGCGCATCACGCGCGGTGCCGACTGCCAGAGTCTCAACCTGAAAGGGCTGTATCCGGCCGGGGAGGGCGCCGGTTACGCCGGCGGCATTCTGTCGGCGGCGATCGACGGCATCGAGGTGGCCGAGGCGGTGACGCGCGCCTTGCTCGCCTGAGCGCTGGCCTTGCTGGTACCAGCGACGACGCGGGCGGCGTCAGGCGAAGCGGCGCTTGGTCTGTTCGCGCCTCTCCTGCGCTTCCAGGCAGAGCGCCGCCGTCGGACGGGCGAGCAGGCGGGCGAGGCCGATCGCTTCGCCGGTTTCCTCGCACCAGCCGTAGCTGCCGTCGTCGATGCGGCGCAGCGCTTCGCGGATCTTCTGCAGCAGCTTTCTTTCCCGGTCGCGCACACGCAGTTCGAGCGTGTGTTCTTCTTCGGTGCTTGCCCGATCGCTCCAGTCCGAACTCGTTTCGGCCTGCTGCAGATGGCCGGCGGTTTCCTTGACCGCAGCGAGCAGCGCTTGCTCCTCACCGAGTAGACGGCGGCGAAAGAAGGCGAGCTGCCGGGCAGACATGTAGTCCTCGGACGGCGCAGCAAGCAGCGAGGCTTCGGTTTCCAGGTCAACTGACGGCATGGGATCGGTCATTTTTTTTCTCCTTGACGCTTGCTCGGCTGGCGCGCGGCCGGCCGTCCTGGGTGGACCTTGAGCACCGCTTGCCCCGGCGTTGCCGGCGACCGCTGCCTGGGGCCTTTGCTCGGCCACTGCCGGCAAGGCCAGCGGGTTCGCTCGCCTCCAGCTTGCTGCCAGCGGCGAATGGTATAGCATTGTCGGGCTGCGGCAAAGCCGCCGCCGCGGATGGCCAGACGCGGCGGGTATTGACCCGCGCTGCGCTCGTGCGGCCAGGGACGGCGAAAGGCGGTCGCGCTTGATCCGAGGAGGAACGGGGAATGGTGTCAGCGACAGGGCAGGGGCGACGATTCGACGATCACACTGCGTGGGCCGTCTTCCGGATTTTCCTGCGTCTGGGGCTGACTTCGTTTGGCGGACCGGTTGCTCATCTGGGCTACTTTCGCAGCGAGTTCGTCGACCGCCGCGCCTGGCTCAGCGAGCGCGCGTACGCCGACATCGTTGCCTTGTGCCAGTTTCTTCCCGGTCCGGCGAGCAGCCAGGTGGGCATCGCGCTCGGCCTGTCGCGCGCCGGTTATGCTGGTGCGCTGGCTGCCTGGGCCGGGTTTACGCTGCCTTCGGCGCTGCTGCTGATTGCTTTTGCTCTCGGTCTGACCCGTTTCGGCGATGGCGTTCCGGCTGGCGTCCTGCACGGCTGCAAGGTCGTCGCCGTTGCCGTCGTTGCGCAGGCGGTGTGGGGAATGGGCCGCAGCCTGTGCACCGATGCAGCGCGCGTTACGCTGATGGCGCTGGCCGCGTGTACCTTGCTGCTCTGGCCGAGTACCTGGGGGCAGGTCGGTGTGATTGGCGTGGCGGCTGTCGCTGGCGCGCTGCTCTTCGCAGGTTCGAGTGGCGCTGCGCCCGAGCCCTTGCCGGTCGGCATCGGGCGCCGCAGCGGCGCCGTCTGGCTGGCGCTGTTCGTCGTGCTGCTGTTCGCTCTGCCGCTGCTCGCGCAATCGTTTCCGAACGCCACGCTGGCGCGCGTCGACGCATTCTATCGTGCCGGCTCGCTCGTCTTCGGCGGCGGGCACGTCGTTCTGCCGCTGCTGCGCGCCGAGGTCGTTCCCAGCGGCTGGCTGGCCGACGATGCCTTTCTGGCCGGCTATGGTGCGGCGCAGGCGGTTCCCGGTCCGCTGTTCACCTTTGCCGCGTTTCTCGGCGCTGCCATGCGCGAGCCGCCGAATGGTTGGCTGGGCGGCGTCGTCTGCCTGCTCGCCATCTTCCTGCCAGCCTTCCTGCTGGTCGTCGGCGCGCTGCCGTTCTGGGCGCAGATCAGGCGCAGCGCGCGCGCGCAGGCTGCGCTGGCCGGGGTCAACGCGGCCGTCGTCGGGCTCCTGCTCGCCGCGCTCTATCATCCGGTGTGGACGAGTGCCATCCGGCAACCGGCCGATTTCGCTCTGGCGCTGAGCGCGCTGGTCGCGCTCGTCTTCTGGCGCGTGCCGCCCTGGCTGGTGGTCGCCGGCAGCGCGCTGGCCGGCTGCCTGCTCGAACTCGTCGTCTGATTCGCGCGCAGCCAGTGGCCGTCAGGTGGGGCGGGCAGGGGTCGCTGCGCGCTAGTCGCTGGCGTCAGATTTCGTAGGCGGGCTGGTCGGCGGCGGCGGCCGGCAGCGCGAGCAGGGCGATCAGCGCTTCGAGATCGAGCGCCTGGGCGTCGATGACGACCTGCTCCGGATCGTCCGCCAGTCCGGTCGGTGGCTCGTCGCTTGGGCAGATGCAGATCAGCCCGGCGGCCTTGACCTGGCGCGCCGTGCTTGCCGCTTGCGCTGGCGATGCTTCTTCATCGAGTACGAGACAGGTGTAGCCGCGGTCGAACAGCCGGCGTTCGAGCTGGCGCGCCGCCGGCTGACGGTCTTCGCCGGTCAGCCAGACGATCAGCGCGTGTTGACCGAAACGCACCGCGCGTTCCGCCGGCGTTACCGGATGCCATTGTTCCTGGCGCGTTGCCGCGCGCACGATCATTCCAGCGGCCACCGTTGCGTGCGTCAGGCGGTCGATCAGGATGAACGAACCGGTCGCCTTCACGCGCGCGTAGGGGTCGAAGGCAATCGGCGCGCTCAGCGCCAGTTCGCACAAGCCGATCTCGTTCAGATTCAACTGTTCAGCCGCGTGCGTTGCGAGCGTGTTGATGTCGATGCGATGGACGATGCGGGCGACGGCGCCAGCCACCGTGCGCGTTGCCAACTTGAGCAGATACTGCCGACCGGGAATCAGCGGCGCGTCGTTCATCCAGACGAGATGCGCGGTGAAACGCGAGTCGAGCGTCGGCTCCTCGCCCGGTCGAACGAGCAGGTCGCCGCGGCTGACGTCGATTTCGTCCTCCAGCGTGACGGTGATCGCCTGTGGCGGGAAGGCCTCGGCCAGCTCGCCATCGTAGGTGACGATCGCCTTGACGCGGCTGCGGCGGCGCGAGGGCAGGGCGAGCACCGCGTCGCCCTTCTTCAGGACGCCGGCAGCCAGCGTTCCGCTGAAACCGCGGAAGTCGAGATTCGGCCGATTGACCCACTGCACCGGGAAGCGCAGGTCGGCGAGATTCCGGTCGGCGGCAATCTCGATCGTGTTCAGCACGTCCATCAGCGGCTCGCCGGAAAACCACGGCGTCTTTTCGCTGCGCCGGACGACGTTATCCCCGTGCAGCGCCGAGATCGGGATGAAACGCAGGTCGGTGAAGCCGAGTCCGCCGGCGAATTCGAGGTACTCGTCGTGGATCCGAGTAAAAACCGTCTGCTCGAAGTCGAGCAGGTCCATCTTGTTGATCGCCACGATGACGTTGCGGATGCCGAGCAGCGAAACGATGAAGCTGTGCCGCCGGGTTTGCGTCTGCACGCCGTAGCGCGCGTCGACCAGAATGATCGCCAGGTCGCAGGTCGAGGCGCCGGTTGCCATGTTGCGCGTGTACTGCTCGTGACCAGGCGTGTCGGCGATGATGAACTTGCGCTGCGCGGTGGAAAAGTAGCGGTAGGCGACATCGATGGTGATTCCCTGCTCGCGCTCGGCCTGCAGCCCGTCGACGAGCAAGGCGAGGTCGAGGTCGCCGCCGGTCGTCCCCGACTTCAGGCTGTCGCGCTGGATGGCGGCAAGCTGATCTTCGTAGATCATCTTCGAATCGTGCAGCAGGCGCCCGATCAGCGTGCTCTTGCCGTCGTCGACGCTGCCGCATGTCAGGAAGCGAAGCAGTTGCTTGCGCTCGTGTTGCGCCAGATAGGCGTGGATGTCGGTGCTGATCAGTTCGGACTGGTGGGACATTTTGGGCAACCTCGGGACGGGCGAGCGGCGCGCACCCGGATGGGCGGCGCGCCAGGTCAGGCGGTCAGGAAATCAGAAATAGCCTTCCTTCTTCTTCTCTTCCATCGAACCCGCCTGGTCGTGGTCGATCACCCGGCCCTGACGCTCGGAAGTTCGCGTCAGCAGCATTTCCTGGATGATCTCGGGCAGCGTGTTTGCTGTCGATTCGACGGCGCCGGTCAGCGGGTAGCAGCCGAGCGTCCGGAAGCGGACCATCTTCATCATCGGCTGCTCGCCCGGGCGCAGCTCGAAGCGCTCGTCGTCCACCATGATCAGCACGCCGTCGCGCTCGACCACCGGCCGCCGGGCGGCGAAGTAGAGCGGTACGATCGGGATGTTTTCCAGATGGATGTACTGCCAGACGTCGAGTTCGGTCCAGTTCGAAAGCGGAAAGACGCGGATGCTTTCGCCCGGGTTGATCTTGCCGTTGTAGAGGTTCCACAACTCGGGGCGCTGGTTCTTCGGGTCCCAGCGGTGGTGCGCGTCGCGAAACGAATACACACGCTCTTTCGCGCGCGACTTTTCCTCATCGCGCCGTGCACCGCCGAAAGCCGCGTCGAAGCGGTACTTGTCGAGCGCCTGCTTGAGCGCTTCCGTCTTCATGATGTCGGTGTGCTTCTTGCTGCCGTGGCGCAAGGGGCTGATTCCCTGGCGAACACCGTCTTCGTTGATGTGTACGATCAGTTCCAGGCCGAGCGAGCGCACGTGCCGGTCACGGAACTCGATCATTTCGCGGAACTTCCACGTCGTGTCCACGTGCATCAGCGGAAACGGCGGTTTACCCGGATGGAAGGCCTTGAGCGCGAGGTGCAGCATCACCGCCGAGTCCTTGCCGATCGAATAAAGCATCGTCGGCCGCTCGAATTCGGCGGCAACTTCGCGAATGATGTGGATGCTTTCGGCTTCGAGGGCCTTCAGGTGGGTCAGTTTTCGGTCGTTCATGAGGCCGGCAGGCGAACGGGGGAGGGGGTGCACTTATACCAGAAATCTCCCGCTGCGCCGACTGCGCGCCGGCGTCGTTCAGAAGCGGCAGTGCGTTTCGCTCAGATTGGCGGCTTCTTCGACACTGCGCGCGGTGATCTCGGCGACGCGGCGGGCGTACGCCCCGCAACGTTCGATCAGCGGCCGAGTCAGGTCGACACTGAGCGACACGACGCGCTCGAAATCCTGCGCTGTCGCCAGTGATTCGTTGTAGAGAAAAGCGTCGCCAAGCAGCGCGCGTGCAGTATGCAGGTGCAGGCTGAGAATGCGCTCGCTGGCGTCGAGTGCAGCGCTGGTCAGGGCGGCCAGTGCGTCTATGCTCGCTTCGCTGGCGGCGATGATTTTTTCGTCGGCACGGCTCATGGCGCGCTCCCGCAAATGTGGTTGGACAAACTGGACAGGCCGGACGACCTGGCAAAGCTGGAAACGAGTGGGACAGGCGGGGACGTGTGGCAAAGGCCGGGCAGGTGGTTGGCCTTGCCGAAAACCATCAGCCCACGATCGACTGCCGCGCCGCGCCGCGCCGCGCCGCCCGAACGCATGGGCGAGAATAAGCCAATTCTCCTTCCCAGCAAACGAATTCTTCACGTTTCCGGTTGACAACACAGCTGCCCGGAGGCGGACAGGCACGTTGCTGTCGCCCACGGCGGTGTGCGCCTTGCGTTCGGTCGAAGGGATCAGCCGATGGCCAATGCGCCGAAGCTGAACGCTGCCAGTGGAGTGGAGGCCGCCTTCTGTGAGAATATAACGCGCTTCTTGACGCGCTTCTGCGTCGCCGGCGCGTCGCCCCGCCTTCCTCCGCGAGATAACCACCATGAAACCAAGGCTCTCCGGCCAGATCGATCTTTCCCGGCTGCGCGATCCGGCGGCGGCGCAGGACTTGCTTGCCTCGCTCGTTCTGCACGGATCGTCAACCGCGCGCAATGCCAGCGCCGCGTGCGTCGCCGTCGGCACGCCGCGCCGGCGCAGCGACGATGCGCTCGCCCAAGGTTCGGTGGCCGATGCGGCGAGCGTCGTTCTCGCCGCCTGGCAGGCGAGTGGCCCCGAACTGTGTTCCGCCCTGGTCGGTAACTATGCTTTTGCCGTGGTCGATGTGGTGCGCGCGTGCGTTTTTCTGGCGGTCGATCGTTTCGCCAGCGAAACCTTGTGCTATCGCCTCGACGAGCAGACGCTCGCCTTTGCCGACCGCGCCGACTGCGTCGACCGGCGTGGCAACGAACTCGATCCGCAGGCGATCTTCGATTTTCTGTACTTTCACATGATTCCGGCGCCGCGCACGGTATTCCAGGGCGTACGCCGCTTGCCAGCGGCGCACGCGCTGCTCGTCGACCGGCAGGGCGCGCGCGAAGTGCGTCACTGGCCGTTGCGCTTTGACGAAGAGAGGGGGATGTCCTTCGCCAGCGCGCGCGAAACGTTTCTTCGCCTGCTGCGCGAGAGCGTGGCCAGCGAACTCGTCGGCCAGACGCAGGTGGGCGCTTTCCTCTCGGGTGGGACCGACAGTTCGACGGTCGTCGGACTGCTCGGCGAGCTCAGCGGCAAGCCGCCGCTCGCCTATTCGATCGGCTTCGCCGCCGAGGGCTACGACGAAATGGAGTACGCCCGCATCGCAGCCAAGCATTTCGGCTGCCAGCATCGGGCCTACTACGTAACTCCGGAAGACCTGGTGGCAGACATTCCGGCTGTCGCGCAACATCACGACCAGCCGTTCGGTAACTCGTCGGCGCTGCCGGCGTATATCTGCGCCCGTCTGGCGCGCGCTGACGGCTGCAGCAAGATGCTCGCCGGCGACGGCGGCGACGAACTCTTCGGCGGCAATTCGCGCTATGCGATGCAGCGCTTCCTGGAGTTCTATCACCGACTGCCGGGCGGCATGCGGCGGCTGATCGAGCCTTTATGCGCCGACGACAGTCCGTTGCGCCGCATTCCCGGACTGCGCCAGGCGACCGGCTACGTTCGCCATTCGCGCGTGCCGATGCCCGATCGCATGCAGAGTTTCAATCTGTTGATGCAGCTCGACCCGGCGAACATCCTGACGAGCGGCTTTCTCGCCCGCGTCGAAGCGGGCGAACCGCCCCGACATACGCGCGCGACCTGGAGCGAATGTGCGACGCCCAGTCTGATCAACCGCATGCTGGCGTACGACTGGCGCTATACGCTGGCCGACAGCGACCTGCCGAAAGTCCGTGGCGCGACGCAGATGGCGGGGATTGCTGTCGGCTACCCGCTGCTCGCCGATCGCGTCACCGATTTCTCGCTTGCGCTGCCCGCCAACTGGAAGGTCCGCGGATTCAAACTGCGCTGGTTCTTCAAGGAAGCGCTGCGCGGTTTCCTGCCTGACGAGATCATCACCAAGCAGAAAAAGGGCTTCGGCCTGCCTTTCGGCGTCTGGGCGACGCAGACGCCCGCCTTGCGGCAACTGTGCGAAGAGTCGCTGAGCGCTCTGGCGCAACGCGACATCGTGCGCGGCGACTTCGTTCGCCGCCTGTTCGCCGAATACCTGCCGGAACATCCGGGCTACTACGGCGAGATGGTCTGGATCCTGACGATGCTCGAACAGTGGCTGCGCCGGCTGGAAACCGACAGCGGCGGCTTCCGGCTGGCGGCGAGCGGCGCCGAGCTGGGTCGCTAG
>NZ_JAVMKF010000230.1:0-3314 GCF_031732815.1 Accumulibacter sp.
CGCTCGCCCGCGCCGGCAGCGGGCACCGGCAGCGAGCGCGTGCAGCGCGCCAGCGTCGCTCCTGGCGTCGAGCCGCCGGCGCCCGCGGTGATTGCCCCGCTTCCTGCCGCCGAGCAGATCCAGCGCGCAGCGGCGGCGCCAGGCGTCGAGGCAGACAAGGTGCAGCGTGCCGGCGTTCTGCAACGCGCCGAGGAAACGCCGGCGGCCAACGCGACGGCGGTCAGCGAGGCGACCGAGCAGCGCATCGAGGCGCGCCGTGGCAGCGGCAGCCCGCTGCCCGAGCATCTGCGCGTCGAGATGGAAGGACGCTTCGCCAAGGATTTCACCGACGTTCGCGTGCACACCGACAGCGAAGCACAGGGCTTGTGCGCCGAAACCGGAGCGCGCGCCTTCACGGTCGGCAACGACATCTTCTTTGCCCCGGGCGAATTCGACCCGGCGAGCGATGGCGGGCGCCAACTGCTGGCGCACGAACTGACGCACGTCGTCCAGCAGGCGCACACGGCGCGCCGCCTGCAGCGCAACGGCACACCGCCGCCGGCGGGTGGCGGCGGCACGGGCACGCCTGCGCCGGCTGGCGGGAGCGGCGAGTTCACCCTCTCCGACGGCACCGTGATCGATCGCGTCCCGCGCAGCTATCCGGGCAGCGACACCGAGCGCAAGCGCCTGCAGTTGCCGGAAGTCAGCCTGCCGACGTTCAAGGAGCGCAACCGCGACCGCTTCCCGGCGGTCCTCGCGCTGCGTCCGGGCGCGCGCGGCGTCACCCGGCAGGGCGAATTCTGGCGCGACTCGGTACGCCGGTCGGTCAGCCGCCTGCTCGAAGCGAAGAAGGACACGGCGCGGATCAGCGGCGGCTACCACCGCGACAGCGATACCTACTTTTTCCGCGCGCAGCGCAACCCGGAGTTCGTCCTTTTTGGCAACTCCGAACAGATTCTCGAAGCCAACATGGTTCCCTTCTGGGACGAAGGCGGCCGGCCGTCGGCGTACCAGATCGACCACATGGTCGAGGACCAGTTGGTCAATCCGGACGACACCTCGTATGGTGGGCTGTCGTCGGCCGATCGCGCGTCCAACTTCGAACTGCTCGACGCCACCGCCAACGGCTCGTCGGGAACCCGCCTGAACGCCGAAATCGACCGCCGGCTGCGCCGCGCCGTCAGCCTTTTCGCCAGCGAACACCCGGGCGAGCCACCGCTGCGCTTCGAAGCGCTGCGCCGCTGGGGCGCCTACTACGTCAACTTCATGAGCCATCCCTTCGACCTTGGCGGCACTGCCGGCAATCCGCAGAACTTCTGGTCGCACCGGGCGATCCTGCAGGGCCAGGCGCTCAACGTCCTGGTCCCGATGACCGGCGACCAGATGCGCCGGCTCAACCGCGAGGACGAACCCGTCGTCTTCACCTCGGCGCAGGGCGGCGTGCCGCGCTACGTCCGCCAGTCGGCACTGCCCATCCGCAACTGGTTGCCGCGGGTCAACCTGACCGGCATCGAAATCACGCCCAACCCGGCAAGCGCGGAAACCGCCGGCTGGCTGACGGTCAGCGCCTACGGCGCGGAAGACGCGCGCGCCGGCGCCGTCGCCGCCACCTATCCCGATATGCGCTGGCGCCTGAAGCCCGTTCCCGGCATGTACGGCGGCGCGATCGACGCCGAGTACATCAAGGAAAACTATTTCGGCGCGCGCAGCAGCCTGCAGTTGCCCGGCCTCAGCCCGATCGCCTTCGACAGCCTCAGCCTGAGCGAGCGCGGTCTGCGCGCCGAAGGCCGCGTCCTCCCGACGGTCCCCTTCGTCGGCAACGCCGACATCCGGATTCTCGTCACCGGCGCCGAGATCCAGTTGCGCAAGACTTTTCAGGGCAGCGAGCTGACGCTGCCGCCGCCTTTCGCCTTGAAGGACACTTCGCTGGCCGTCTTCTTCAGCTCGGCGCGCGGTCTCGGCGTCGAGGGGCGCGCCGACTTCGAAGTCAATCGCCTCGGTACCGGCTACCTCGAAGCAGCGGCAAGCACCGGCCAGGGCTTCGAACTCGCCGGCGGTTTCGACTTCGACAGCCAGCTCTTCGACCGCGCCAGCATCGAAATGTGGTACCGCAACGAGCAGTTCGGCGCCGCCGGCGACCTGGCGATCACCTCGCCGAACAAGGTGCGCGGCATCCGCGCGGCCAGTCTGCACATCGACTACCAGGCCGGCCGCTTCGCCGCCAACGGCAGCGTCGATCCCGACATCCCCGGCGTCCAGCAGGCCGGCCTGCGCGTCGAGTATTCACAAACGGAAGGCCTACTGATCGGCGGCAACCTGCGCCTGTCGGCCAACCCGGCGATCCGCTCCGGATCGATCGACGTCACCGTGCGCAAGCCGCAAGACACCTGGCGCGTCGCCGCCACCGGCAGCGCGCAGCCGGCGATTCCCGGCCTCAACTCCGATCTCACCGTGAGCTACGACGACGGCGCGTTCAACGCCGCTTTCCGCGGCACCTTCCAGCGCGGCATGCTCTCCGGCACCGTCGAGGCCGGCGCGACCAACCGGACGCTCGACGGCAACGGCCAGCCGACCGGCCCGGCCGCGCCTGAAGCGCCGATCATCGTCTATGGCAGCGGCTCGGCAACGCTGCAGATCGCGCCCTGGCTGCAGGGAACCGCCGGCATCCGCTTCGCGCCGAACGGCGAAGTCACCGTCTCCGGCGAAATCGGTCTGCCCGCCGCGCTGCAGATTTTCCCGCGGCGCGAGATCCGGCGCACGCTGTTCGACATGGCGACGCAAATCCCGATCGTCCCCGGCATCGTCGCCGAAGTCGGCGGCAACCTCAGCGCGCAGGCCGGCATCGGCCCGGGAGCGCTCGACCAGTTGCGCATCGGCATCGAATACAACCCGGCGCACGAAGAAAACACGCACGTCACCGGCGACGCACACCTCAACGTCCCTGCCGACGCCGGCGTCCGCCTCGGTGCGCGCGCCGGCATCGGCCTCGGCATCACCGGCGCCAGCGCCACCGGCGGCCTCGAACTTGGCGGCACGCTGGGCATCGCCGGCGCCGCCGAGGCCGGCGTGCACATCGACTGGATGCCGGCGCGCGGTCTGCAGGTCGACGCCGAAGGCTACCTGCACGCCGAACCCCGCTTCCGCTTCGACGTTTCCGGCTATGTCAGCGTGCGCGCGCTCGGCTTCAGCGTCTACGACAATCGCTGGGAACTCGCCGCTTACGAACTCGGCTCCAACCTCCGCCTCGGCGTGCGCTTCCCCATCCACTACCGGCAGGGCCAGCCTTTCGAGGTCTCGCTCGACGACGTACAGTTCGAAGTGCCCGACATCGACGC
>NZ_JAVMKF010000231.1:0-19432 GCF_031732815.1 Accumulibacter sp.
CAACGCCAACCCAACGCCAACCCAACGCCAACCCAACGCCAACCCAACGCCAACCGCCGCCGGCAACCCGGCGATGACGGCGCTTGCCGCCGCCGGCGACCGACGGCGAGACCCCTCGCCATTCCCCGCACCGATGGCGACGCGCGATCAAGTCAATTGACATGTCGAATGCCGCCATGCGACAGTGGCGCCCTCGTCACGGGAGCAGTCATGTTCGACTTCGACAGCATTCATGACCGTCAGGCTTGGTCGTCGACCAAATGGGTCCGTTATCAGGATCGCGATGTCATTCCGCTGTGGATCGCCGACATGGATTTTCCGGTCGCGCCGGCCATCCGCGAGGCGCTCACCGCGTATGCCCAACACGCCAATTTCGGCTATCGCTCGCTGCCGCGCGACTTGCCGCAACTGCTGGTCGATGACCACCGCCGGCGCTATGGCTGGGCGGTCGATCCGCGGTGGATCGTCTGGCTGCCCGGGCTGGTGCTCGGGCTCAACCTGGCGGTCAAGGCGTGCACTGCGCCAGGCGAGCGCGTGATTTCCTTTTCGCCAGTCTATCCGCCTTTTCTGCAAGCGCCTGCCCTGCAGGGGCGGCAACTGGTCGACGTGCCGCTGCGGCCGACCAACGCTGCCGGCACCGTGCATGCGATCGATTTCGACCTTCTGGAAGAGGCCGTGCGACCAGCGGCTGGCGCCGACGGCAGCGTGCCGCCGGCGACTCGTCTCCTCCTGCTCTGCCACCCGCACAACCCGATCGGCCGTGTGTTCACGCGCGACGAACTCGAGCGTCTGGCCGCTTTCTGCGAGCGCCACGACCTGCTGGTCTGCTCCGACGAAGTGCACTGCGATCTGATTCTCGACGGGCACACCGCGCATCATCCTTTTGCGCGCGTGATGGCCGAACGCTCGCCGGAGCTGCTGGCGCGCACGATCACCCTGCACGGCCCGGGCAAGACCTACAACGTCGCCGGCCTCGGCATCGCCTGGGCGATCATTCCCGACGCCATGCTCCGCCGGCGTTTTCGCGCCGCAATGCAAAAGCTGGTGCCGGACCCTTGCGCGTGCAGCTACAGCGCCTTGCAGGCGGTGTTTACCTCCGGCGAACCATGGCGACAGGCGCTGCTCGCGCAGTTGCGCGCCAATCGCGATCGGGTCTCGGCGGCGCTCGAGCGCATGGGTCTGGCGCATAGCCATCCGGAAGTGACTTACCTGACCTGGATCGACGCCCGCGCGCTGGCCGCCGAAGTCGGCAACGCCGCCGCCTGGTTCGAGCAACACGGCGTCGGACTCTCGGACGGCGCCGAATTCGGCCGGCCGGGCTATCTGCGTCTGAATTTCGCCGCGCCACGGGCGCTGCTCGACGAAGCGCTGCAGCGCATGGAGAACGCCATCGCCGCGCATCGCCAGGCCGCCCCGCACGCGTCGGGCGAGCCGGCCTGAAGCGGCCGGGTCGACCGTTTTTCTACCACTGGAAAGAAGAGGAGACACCATGCTCAAACAGAAAACGCTCTGCCGCTGCCTCGCCGCCTTGACTCTCGGCGTCGCCGCCGGCAGCGCCTTCGCCGGCCCGACGCTCGACGCGATCAAGCAGCGGGGAACGCTGGTCTGCGGCGTGCATACCGGTCTGACCGGTTTTTCCGCGCCGGACAAGACCGGCAAATACGCCGGCATCGACGTCGATTACTGCAAGGCGCTGGCAGCGGCGATTCTCGGCAGCGCGGACAAGGTCAAGTACGTGCCGCTCACCGCGCAACAGCGCTTCACCGCGCTGCAATCGGGCGAGATCGATCTGCTCTCGCGCAACACCACCTGGAACTCGAAGCGCGATACGACGATGGGCTCGGTCTTCCCCGGTGTCTGGTTCTACGACGGTCAGGCCTTCGTCATCAACAGCAAGAAGAACCCGAAGGTGAAGAAACTCGCCGACTTGAACAAGGCTTCGGTCTGCGTCGAAACCGGCACCACCACCGAACGCAACATGGCCGACTACGCCCGCGCCAACAAACTGAGCTTCAAGCCGGTCGTCTTCGAGGGCCAGGAAGCCACCGAAAAGGCGTTCCAGTCGGGCCGCTGCGACGCCTACACCACCGACGCGTCCGGCATCGCGGCGATGCTGGTCAATCTGCCGAACCGTAGCGATTACACGGTCTTGCCGGAAATCATCTCGAAGGAGCCGCTGGCTCCGATGCTGCGCCGCAACGATCAGGAATTCTTCGCTATCGCCCGCTGGACGATCTTCGCGCTGCAGCAGGCCGAGGAATCGGGCGTGACGCAGGCCAACGTGCTGCGCATGAAAGCCGAAAGCAAGGACCCGGCGGTGCAGCGCCTGACCGGCGCCACCGGCGAAATCGGCAAGGGGCTCGGTCTCGACGCCGACTGGGCGGTGCGCGCGCTGCAGGCGGTCGGCAACTACGGCGAAAGCTTCGAACGCAACATCAAGCCGCTGGGCCTGGCGCGCGGCATGAACGCGCTGTGGAACAAGGGTGGCCTGATGTATCCGATGCCGCTCGACTGATCTATCCGATGCCGCTCGACTGATCGCGTCGGCGGCCCGCGCTCCCGCCGCCGACCGGCGGCGGAGCGGCACACGTCTTTCACTCTGCACGGACAGTCATGTGGTCCTCTGAGCGTTTCCGCAACATCGTCTATCAGATCGCGCTGCTCTCGCTGGTCGGCGCGCTGATCGGTTATGCCGCGTACAACCTGGTGCACAACCTGGAAAGCCGGGCGATTGCCATCGGCTTTTCCTATCTCGGCCAGGAAGCCGGCTTCGACGTTTCCGAAAAGCTGATCGACTACGAGCCGACGCATTCCTACGCGCGCGCCTTCGTCGTCGGCCTGTTGAACACGCTGTTCGTTTCGGCGGTCGCCATCGTCGCCGCCAGCGTGCTCGGCCTGGTCGTCGGCATCGGCCGGCTGTCGCCGAACTGGCTGCTGCGCAAACTCGCCGGCGCCTACGTCGAATCGGTGCGCAACGTTCCCTTGATCCTGCAGTTGCTGCTCTGGTACGGCGTCCTCACCGAGTTGCTGCCGCCGGTCGCCGAAGCCATCGTTCTCGGATCGGCTTTTCTCAGTCAGCGCGGCATCAGCCTGCCCTGGCCGACTCCGCACGCCGGCTGGTGGGCGGCGCTGCTCGGGCTGTTTCTCGCCGTGCTGTTCGCCTTTCTCTGGGCGCGGGCGGTCAGACGGCGCCGCGAGCGCGCCGGGCGCGCGCCGGCGGTGCTCTGGCCGAGCCTCGCCGCCGGCGTCGTGCTGCCGCTCGCCGGCTGGGCGGTTTTCGGCGCCCCGAGCGAGTTGTCGACGCCGGCGATGACCGGTTTCGGCTTCGAAGGCGGCAAGACCGTCTCGCCCGAATTCATCGCCCTCTTCCTCGGCCTCTCGGTCTACACCGCCGCTTTCATCGCCGAAATCGTTCGCGGCGGAATTCTTTCGGTGTCGCGCGGACAAAGCGACGCCGCGGAAGCGCTCGGCCTGTCGCGCGGCCAGCGCCTGCGTCTGGTCATTCTGCCGCAGGCGCTGCGCGTGATGATTCCGCCGCTGACCAGCCAGTATCTCAACCTGACCAAGAACTCGTCGCTGGCGGTGGCCATCGGCTACCCCGATCTGGTCAGCATCTCGAATACCACGCTCAATCAGACCGGCCAGGCGATCGAGGCAATCACCCTGATGATGGCCGTCTACCTGGCGGTCTCGCTGGCGATTTCCGGCCTGATGAACTGGTACAACCACCGCGTGCGGCTGGTCGAGCGTTGACATGCACCCACCCGCCACCGCTCACCGACCTTTCGCCGCGCGCAGCCTGGACTGGCTGCGCGAGAACCTCTTTTCCACGCCAGCGAACGCGCTGATCACGCTGATCACGCTCGCCTTGCTGCTCTGGGCGGGCAGCAGCTTCGTCTCCTGGGCGGTGCTGCACGCCGTCTGGGGCCGCGCCGATGTCGCCACGTGCAACGCGCTGTTCGGCCAGGGCGCGTGCTGGGCGGTGATCGCCGACAAATGGCGGCACATGCTCTTCGGCATCTACCCGCAGGGCGAACAGTGGCGTTCGGCGCTGGCGGTCGTCATCTTCTGCGCGATCATCGTCCTCTCGGCGATGCGCGCTTTCTGGCACGTCTGGCGCCTGCTGGCGCTCTGGCTGAGCGGCAGCCTGCTCTGCGCCTGGCTGCTCGCCGGCGGCTTCGCTCTCACGCCGGTGCCGACGGCGCTCTGGGGCGGCTTGCCGATCACCCTGATGCTCGCCGTCTTCGGCACCCTGTTCGCATTTCCGCTCGGCATACTGCTCGCGCTCGGCCGACGCTCGGCGCTGCCGATCGTGCGTGCGGCGTCGATCGTCTACATCGAACTGGTGCGCGGCGTGCCGCTGATCACCGTGCTCTTCATGGCCTCGATCATGTTCGCGCTCTTTCTGCCGGAAGGCGTCAGCTTCGACAAGCTGCTGCGCGCGCAGGTGGCGATCGTCCTCTTCAACGCCGCCTACATCGCCGAAATCGTCCGCGCCGGCCTGCAGGCGCTGCCGCGCGGTCAGTACGAAGCCGCCGACGCGCTCGGCCTCGGCTACTGGCAGACGCAGTTGCTGGTCATCCTGCCGCAGGCGCTGAAGATCACCATTCCGGCGCAGGTCAACAGCTTCATCGACAACTTCAAGGACACCTCGCTGGTGATCATCGTCTCGATCTTCGACTTCCTCTACGCGGTCCGCCAGGCGGTGATCAGCGACCTCGACTGGC
Source organism: Accumulibacter sp. (assembly GCF_031732815.1). Taxonomy (GTDB): domain Bacteria; phylum Pseudomonadota; class Gammaproteobacteria; order Burkholderiales; family Rhodocyclaceae; genus Accumulibacter. The sequence continues at coordinate 4,728 of NZ_JAVMKF010000231.1, forward strand.
GGCACTACTTCGTCGAGGGCTACCTCTTCGCCATGGCCGTCTATTGGCTCTTCTGCTACGCGATGAGCCACTACAGCCAGTGGCTGGAAAAGCATCTTTCCCGCGATCATCGCCTTTGAGGCCACGCATGGACCCGACTGCCGCGCACGTCATTCCGCCGAACGCCGAAGAAATCATCCGCATCGAGGGGCTGAACAAATGGTTCGGCGACTTTCAGGTGCTGCGCAACATTTCGCTCTCGGTCCGCCGCGGCGAACGCATCGTCATCTGCGGTCCGTCGGGCTCCGGCAAGTCGACGCTGATCCGTTGCCTCAACCGCCTGGAAACGCACCAGAGCGGCACGGTGATCGTCGACGGAATCAGACTGAACGATTCGCTGAAGAACATCGAAGCGATCCGCAACGATATCGGCATGGTGTTTCAGCACTTCAACCTCTTCCCGCACCTGACAGTGCTCGAAAACTGCACGCTGGCGCCGATCTGGGTCAGGAAGCAGCCGCGCGCCACCGCCGAAGCGACGGCGATGAAGTTTCTGGAACGGGTACGCATCACCGACCAGGCGCACAAATACCCCGGCCAGTTGTCCGGCGGCCAGCAACAGCGAGTCGCCATCGCCCGCGCGCTGTGCATGGCGCCGCGCATCATGCTCTTCGACGAACCCACGTCAGCGCTCGACCCGGAGATGGTCAAGGAAGTGCTGGAGACGATGGTCTCGCTCGCCCGGGACGGCATGACCATGCTCTGCGTGACGCACGAAATGGGCTTCGCACGCGCCGTCGCCGACCGGGTGATCTTCATGGACGAGGGCGAAATCGTCGAACAGGCGCCGCCGGAGATCTTCTTCTCGCAGGCCAGGTCGGAACGAACGCGGCAATTCCTCGACCAGATTCTCGATCACTGACCCCGCGGCGGCAGCCGGCGGCGAGCAGCCGGCGGCGCGCGGGTGACGGCGAGCGGCGGGGGAAGTCTCCCCCGCACCCCCTCCAGAGTCAGATCCCCGGAGTGCCAGAGGACAGAGGGAACAGAGGTCAGAGCAACGAAACAGGGGACCGGCGCAACAGAACCCGAAAACCACCATTGCCGCCCCAGCCGTCCGGGGGAGCCCTGCCGCGGACGGCGCAGCGGGCGAAGTCCCGGTGATCGCTCCACGAGACGCCCCGCACGACCCTCAGTATATCCTCTCCTGCCGCGAGGTCTTCGCGTTTGGCGTCGTCGGCATGGTAGGGGTAGAGAAAATCCGGCTTGTCCAAGCCTTCTCCCCAGAGGCTGCGCGTCCATTCCCAGAGATTGCCGGCGCAGTCGTACAACCCGTAGGCGTTCGGCGGGAACGCGCCAACCGCCGTAGTGTCGCCGATTCCCGTTTTGTCTACATTCGCCCGATTCGCGTCAAACTCGTCGCCCCACGGATACACCGCTGCGACCAGGCCGCCGCGCGCCGCTTTCTCCCACTCGAGTTCGCTCGGCAGCGTCACTTGCCAGCCCTGCGCGCGAACGAGTGCGGCAAGCGGCAAGCGGGCGAACGCGCCGTCGCTATGCAGGCGCTCGTGCAGCCAATCGCAGTACTTCACCGCTTCGTACCAGGTGATCCCGCGCACCGGGCGGTTCTCCGCATCGTGCAACGCACTCGCATCGCGCAACTCGTGCCCGGTCGCTTCGACGAAGGCACGAAATTGTGCGACGGTGACCAGATAGCGCCCGAGGTAGAACTCCGGCGTCGGCGTCGGCTGGTCGTTGCGTTCGTCATCGGCCGGCAAATAAACGCTCGCGCTGAAAACTTTCTCCGAATCCGCGCGCCGCGTGCCGATGCGGAAATTGGCGTCGGCGGCGATATGCACAAAGCCGAGCCACTCGTCGGCCGGCAGGAACAGCCGCTGTGCGTCGAAGCGCGGGTCGCCGAGCTGCGCGAGGATGTCGCCGGCCAACGCGCGCTGCTGCGCCGGCAGGCCGCCGTCCTGCGGGGGAATCGGCAGCAACTCGACCAGCCAGCCGGCGACGCGCCGGGCAATGGCGTTCGTTCCCGCGTCCATGCGCATCGCCGCCATCCCGATTTCGAGCAACTGCAAGCCGGCAAGCACCGCGCAAGCCCACTCGGCCGCCTGCGGTTGCCGGCCGCGGCGGAATTCGTGCACCGTCTGGCAGCAGATCAGCCGATCCGCCGCGCTGGCGCCACGCTCGGCCTTGGCAATGCGGGCCGCCAGCGGCAGCACGACCTGCCAGTGCCCGGGAGCGGCGAGCGCCAGCGCACGGCAGCGTGTCGCAAAGTCGGAGCGTGTGGTCAGGTAGCACGCGGCGAGAAACTCCTGGAACGTGCGATGCGGGAAGACAAACTTGCGTTCGCCGGCGCGTTCGCCCTGACCGACCAGCAGACCGGCGCGCTTTTCGATGTAGTCGACGACGATCGCCGCCTTGTTGTGGTCGTCGTTCAGCAAAGGGCGAAACGCCGCCAGCAGGCGACCTTCGCCGATTTCCGCGCTGTGGCTCGGCGCCTCGGCATTGCTCGCCAGCAGAGCGGTGCCGCTGCCGCTGTCTTCCTGGTGCACCTCGAACGCCAGCCGTTCGAGCACTGCGCGCAGGTCGGAAAGCTTGATCCCCGGCGTGTCCAGCGCTTCGAGCAGCGCGCGATCGGCGCCGATCTGCTGGTTCCAGCGCAGCAGCAGCAGTTCCACCGACTCGTCGTAGAGGTCGGCGCGGTCGTCCGGCAGGCGACCGCGATTGGCGTGCAAGGTCGTCATCAGCGTGAGCAGCAGCGGGTTGCGCGCCAGCGGCAGCAGGTCCGGGCGCTCGCTGGCAGCGAGCAGGTCGTCGCGTTTGCGCTCGGCCTCGCCCGGCGGCAGCCACGCGCGTCGCACCAGCGCCGCGTACCAGCCGCCGATGAACTGCGCGATCTGCGCCTTGTCGAGCTCGGCCAGCGCGTAGACGCCCGCTTCGGCTTGTGCACCGCCCGGCCAGGCGTACGGCCGCGCGGTGAGCACGAAACGGCAGCGTTCGCCAGCGCTGCGCATCAGTTCCTCGACCGCGGCGACGACGCGCTGCCGCCGCGCTTCGCTGCCGCATTCGTCGAGTCCGTCGAAAACGATCAGCGCGCCGTACTCGCGCGCGATGCGCTGCACATAGTCGATCGTCCGCGCGGACAGGCCGTAGCCACTGTCGGCAAGGTCCTGGCCGATGAATTGCCACAGATCGCCGGCGCGCGCGCCAGCCACGCCGGCCGGCAGCCATTCGGCGAAACGGCGCAGAACGACGCGAATCGGCAGCAAAGCGCCGTGCTGCCAGTGCTCGCCGAGTCGCGCCAGCTCCTGCGCGTGCCCCTGCCACGCCTGCGCCAGCGCCAGCAGCACGCTCGCCGCAAACGTGCTCTTGCCGCTGCCGGCGCTGCCGATCACGCCGAGCCGGCGGTGCTGCGCCAGCGCTTCGAGCAGCGACACGGCGCGCGTCTTCTCGTCTGGCTGTTCGCCGGCGTTGCGTTCGCCTTCGCCGCGGCGACGGCGAGCAAGCCAGTCGGTGAGCGAGCTGGACTCCGGTATGCGCAGTTGGCTGTCGAGCGGCACATAGACGTCGGCAAGTTGCAGCGGCTCGCGCCGACCGTCGCTGGCGGCGGGGTCGATGCCGCCGAGCTTGATGCCGGCGAGCGCGCGCGCCAGCGCGTCGAGGTAGTGCGCGATCACCGACTGCGCTTCGGCGGGGTCTTCGCTGCGGAAGACGCTCTGCAGGATGATCTGCACGAAGTCGCGTCCGACTACGTCGCCCCCCGCACTCACCGGGCCGGCAAAGGTCGCGCCGTTGCCCGAACCGGTGCTCACCAAGCCGCCCGAGTTCGTGGCGAGCGGCTCTCCCCCGCTGCCGCCGGCTCGATCGCCCTCTCCCGGGAAACGAACAAAGCCGCCATCGACCAGCTTGTCGAGCTGCTGCGAGAAATGCAGCAGCAGTTGGTCGGTGTTGGCGTATTCGGTCTGGTAATGGCCAAGCGCTTTCAGCTTGTCCTGAAACGTCCACAAGCTTTGCAGATCGGCCCGCTTGCTGTGGTCAGCGGTGAGCGGCGCGGTCTTGAAATAGGTGTAGATGAACGGCCGACGGCTGGCCTGGAACTGTCCGACCGCGGCGGAAAACTCCTCTTCGGTGTAGCGACCCACCTTGCTCCAGAAGAGCATGACGAACACGTCGCAGGCACGGATTTGCTGGTTGTATTCGTCTTGCAGCCGGGTCGGCGACAGCGCGTCGAGAAAATCTTCCCAGACGATCGCGTCCAGGAACACCCCCTTCGGCACCCACTGGTTGTTCTTCTCGCCGATGAACAGGCGAAAGCGGACACGGTCGTCCGCGAGTTCAGACGAGGAAGCCAGAAAAATCTTCTTGATCGTGGTCATCGCAACGTGCTCCTGCTTGCTCGCTCGCCTGCGGCAGCGGTGAAGATGGAAGTGACGATTCGGCGCCATTGACCCGGCACCGGCAAATACGGAAAGTCCTTGCTGGCAGAGCAGCTTAACCGAGGGTGGAGCAAACCGCAAGGCGTGCGGCAAGCGGCACGCGCGAATCGCTTGCACCACCCGGAGTCACTCCGGCGAAACCCCTGTACCCTGTCTTTGCGCGCGACCCGGAGAGGCGTCGACGCGCAGCTTACTACAGCCCATATGCTTATCCACAAGCCGGACCATCACCCGCCAGCGGTTGCGCCCTTCCCGGGTGCCAGATCTTACGCTGCAGTGCTCAGGCGCCTGCTTTGCCGGAGAGTCGGGCAAGCATCTGATTCCCTTATGGGCCATGAGTGAGACATAAAAGAATGCATTATCCGCCGCCCGTCCTCATGGCTTGAACATCCCCACCCGCCGTTCCCGCCTGAGCCGGTGGTTTTCTCCTGCCGTCTTAGCACTGGGGGCGAGGCGCGCGTTCAGGCCAACGGTGAAACAATCGACACAGGGCGCTAGTAGCGCGGGGACACTGCCAACCCCGAGTCGATACCGACAACGTAGCGACGCCCGATTACCCTGAAAGTGTCGGTGTCCCAGTCTGAGTCTGATAGCGACAAATTGGCGTCAGCCTTTCGTACCAGCAAATGCGCAAATATCCCATCCTCCCTTGTATAAAGAGGCATGCTTATTAGACGCGCTATATAGCATATTCTTTCGACCCATATTGGAAAGTCTACCACCTCAGCCGGATAACTCTCCTCCGCATATTGTGTGTACGTTGACCAATCTCCCTTCGGAGTACCTTTGGGTATTGGGCAAAGGGCAGATGACTTCTTACGAAATGGGCTTTTCGATTGACCCTTCAGTAGCTCCAGAATTTTCGTCGTAGCAGCCTGCAGGGATCTCCTGTTCTGGACCGTGTAAGGAAACAGAAGCTCTTCCTGCCATCTTCGCGGATCGTTCTGCGGGAACATTCCGGATTTATCATAAACAACCTTGACTGAATAACCGTACTTTACGACAATTCTCGGCGCCTCGATATTGCCTTTTAGAGGCCTAAGCAGGAATACTTCATTGATGCCGAAGCCACCATTGCGAAAAGCGCGGTAGACTCGGCCGTTTATTCTGACCCAGACCGCATCTTCGTCGCACCCCTTGCAGTCCCAGGCAAATATTTCATCCGCATCGTGCATGTACCACAGTTCTTCGAACACATGGCCGATATCCCCAAATGTCTTTCCAGTTCTTTTCAACACCGCTTCGATTTGGGAATTGCTCGCGTAGATTGCAACCAGTAAATCGCGCTGACCATCTCCATCAACGTCCAGCCAAGAAAAGGCTGGGCAGGAACTACGCATGGATTCGGAATAGGCTGAGAGGGTTGAGAATGCGGCCCACTCATTCGCTGCTACCCTCTTGGGCCTTTTCAATCGATCGCCAGGAGCGAAACAGTGGTTCCCCATAGACAAAATCTCTTTGGCTATCGAGTATTTCTGAAGTGCCTTTTCAAGCGGGAACTCCTTGTCCTCGATCATGTATTGCTGAATCGTGGTGCGCAATTGCGAAAGCGCTTCCATGTCAGCATCGTCAGGCTTGTAGGCTGACAATTCTTTCCGCCTCGCCACAATCGCTTGTTGACGTTCCGAATAGCGATCTCGCAGACAGGAAAGATCATCTTGGCACTTGTCGCGCAGCCGCAGCCATTTCTTCTGCCCCGTCAGGGCTATTGCCTTTTGATCTTCAGGCAGCGCTTTCAGAAGTGAGACGAAAGCGCGATCGAGTCTCTTATCCTCCTCCACCAAGTAATCGTGCTCGCTCCGACAAATTGCATTTTCCGCCACGGTCTTTGCTTTACGGCAATCAATGGGACCGGCGTAAGCCAATGACTGCAAGAATATCAAGACCAGTGCATGTATCAAGCTGAAGCGCACGCTGCGCGTGGATTGACCTGACGCGAACCAATACGGAACGACCTCCTGATACGAGCTTTGTTGTCGGTGGCGAGAAATCACGGAAATCTGGCGGCAAAAACTCGGATCAGCATGGCTGCAAGCGCCACGACGCCGCGCCAGCAGCCATGCCGCGGCTCATACCCTCCGTACGCCGCGCAGCGATGAGCGGTTCCCTGGCGGGCGCTGGGTATGACAGGCTGCGTGTTCGCAGGCTACTGACTGCTATCTCTCCCGGTATGGGCACTGCACCAACCGAAGCTGCCCCAGTGCCAACACGCCGAGTCAAGAAAAGGGCGATGAGCGATACCGCAGGAAGTATCATCAACGAGACGCCGTTTCCAGGCATGCCGAGAAAGCCGGTGTTCGTAGAAAACACCGCAGGGAAAAGAAGTAATGGAAGCAGCAGCGCTCCAGCATGCCTATTTATCGCAGCCATCAGAAACGCCCCGAGGGCGTCTATGAGGTGCACAACCGTCAGCCGACAAACAGCAAACGCCGAGAATTTGGGGCAGGTTTTCGCAACAGGATCAAACATGCTGAAAGAACACAGAGTACTGACATTGCAACGTCCAGCGCTGCGGCGAGACGCCAACCCATATGCGAAATATATTGATTTCCTCCAGCCATTTTGCCGAGGAACAGAAAGGCGGCCACCCAGCCTGCAGCAATAGCCAACCAGAAGGAGGCAAGCCCTATGCGCATACGTGATTCCTCGCGAAACCTTTGATGGAAAAACATTTGGCTCAGCTCTTGACGCCGTCGAGCGCTTTCCAGCAACAGACGACTGGCGCGGCGTTCATCTCGTCGATACCTTGGCCGATCTGCGCCTTGCTTTAGTGCGGAGAGTCAACACGCCACTGACGCAAGAAACTGCCCGCCATTTTCCAGAAGGGCGCGCTCGACGAGCTCAAGCCCGTATCATTCTACACAAGTCGGACCACGACCCGGAAGCATTTCCGCCGTTTCCGAGTGCCTGATCCTGGCTCCGGTACTCAGCCGCGTACTGGCAAGAACAGTAGCGTAAGCATCGGATTCCCTTGGGGGCGATGAGTTGTGGATAAGGGAATGCCCTACAGCCCCGCCAGTCCAGCCACCCAGGCTTCCGCCGCCGGGCGGAGCAATTCGAGCCAGGGCATCGGATAGACGCCGACGATCAGGACGAGCGCGGCGAAGACAAGGGCGATGGCGAGTTCGCGCGGCAGCAGGTCGGCGAGCGGATCGCTCTCCGACTGAGCCTTGGCGCTGGCGCTGCCGCTGCCGAAGAAAGCGGCGCGATACGGCGCCAGGAAGGCGGCTGCGCCGACCACGGTGGCGAACAGCGCGGCCAGACCGGCGCCGGTGTGGTCGTGCAACGCGGCGACGATGATCAGCAGTTCGCCGGGAAAGCCGCTCGTTCCCGGCAGGCCGATGCCGGCCAGTCCGAAGAGCAGGAAGAAGGCGCTGAGCAGCGGCCAGCGTCCGAAGAGCTGGCCGAGTTGCGCGGCGTCGGTCGAGCCGCTGCGCCGCTGCAGAAACGAGAGGATGAGGAAGCCGCCGCCGGCGGCGAGGCTGAAGTTGAGCAACTGCAGGAGGGCGCCCTGCAGCGCCGAGACCGAGAACGACGCCAGACCGAGGAGAACCAGCCCGACGTGCGCCAGGCTGGCGTAGGCGAGCACGCCGCGCAGGTTGCTCTGGGCGAGTGCGGCGACCGAACCGTAGAGCATCGCCAGCGTCCCCAGGCCGGCGAGCAGCCAGTGCAGTTCGCGCGCGGCCAGCGGCGCCAGCGGAATGGCGAAGCGGATCAGCCCATACGCACCGAGTTTCAGTCCGACGAGCAGCGCGGTCACCGCCGCTGGCGCGCCGAGCGCGATCGACGGCAGCCAGGTGTGCAGCGAAACGAGCGGCACCTTGACGCCGAAACCGACGAGGAGGAGCAGGAAGACGAGCATCTGCACGGCTTCCGGCAACGGCGTGGCGAGCAGGCTGGGCAGATCGAAAACCGGTGCGCCTGCCCCGCCCTGCCCGAAGGCGGCGGCGAGCAGGCCGAAGAGCAAGGGCACGCCACCGGCGAGCATGACGAGGAAGTAGCGCACGGCGGCGCTCTGCCGACCGGCGCCGCGGCCCCACAGGCTGACCAGGAAGTAGATCGGCGCCAGCGTCGATTCCCAGCAGAAAAAGAAGAGCAGCGAGTCGAGCGCGCAGAAGACGCCCAGCGTCGCCGCTTCGAGCACGAAGAGCAAGGCGAAGTGAACGCCGGGCGCAACGCCCGCCGCCTCGGCGTTTCCCTGGCTGCGCCAGCCGGCGACGATGGCGGCGGTGAACAGCAGCGCGGTGGCCGGCAGGAAGAGCACCGACAAGCCATCGACGCCGACCAGATAGCTGACGTTCAGGCCGGGAATCCAGGCCGCCTGCTCGACGAACTGGAAGCCATCGTCGCCCGAGTCGAAGAGCGCGACGATGCACAGCGAGCAGAGCAGCGTCAGGCCGGCGCTGGCGAGCGCCAGGCGCTGCGCCCACGGCGCGCGGCGAACGCAGGCTGTGGTCAGCGCGCCGACCAGCGGCAGCGCCAGCAGCATGCTCAGCCAGGGCGCGTCAGCCATGGTGGAAGAACGAGGCGAGCGCCTGCGTCGCGCTGTCGGTCAGCTTCAGCCAGGGCTCGGGATAGAAGCCGGCGGCGAGCAGGACGACGAGCGTCGCGCCGCCGACGAGGAATTCGCTGCGGCTGGTGCGCGCCAGGCGCGCTGCCGGCACGTCCTTCGGCCGCGGCGCCAGGAAGGCGCGCTGAAAAGCCCAGAGCAGGAAGCCGGCGGCGACAACGTTGCCGAGCGCGGTGGCGATCGTCGGCAAGGCGCCGAAGGTGGCGATCGACGCCTCGAGCACGAGGTGGACGGCGTCGAAACCCGGCGTTCCCGGCATGCCGAGGATGGCCAGGCCGCCGATCAGGAATGCGAGCGCGATGAACGGCGCGCGGTCGAACAGGCCGCCGAGGCGGTCGAGCTGCGTCGTCCCGGTCCGCCGATAGACGTAGCCGACCATGAGCAGCATGACGGTGACCGCCAGACCGAAATTGACCGCCAGGAGCAGCGCCCCCTGCAGGCCGGCCGGGTGCAGCGTGAATAGCCCGATGACGATCAGGCTGGTATGACTGACGACGGCAAAAGCCATCAGGCGGCGCAGATTGACCTGGCGGAAAGCGAGAATCGCCGCGAAGAAGACGCCGACCATGGCAAAGCCGACGACGTAATGCTGCCAGACCATCACCGCTTCGGCGGTCAGCGGCAGCAGAAAGCGCGCCATGCCGTAGATGCCGACCTTGACGCCAAGGAGCAGCACCGGGCCGACGGCAATCAGGCCGTAACCGGCCGAGTTGGGCAGCCAGCCGTGCAGCGGAAAGAGCGGCGTGCGAATTGCCAGGCCGTAGAACAGCAGGTAGAAAGCCGCCGACTGGTACTTGCCGATCTGCGGCGTGCGCAGCAGGTCGAGCAGGTCGAAGCTCCAGCGCCCGCCGATCACGTCGGCGTGGCTCCAGACGAGCACCGCGGCGCCGGCGACGAACAGGCACCAGCCGAAAAGCTGGTACTGCAGGAAGCGCGACAGGGCGAGCGTCTCTTCGCGCGCCGAAGCCCAGCGCCAGAGCAGGTAGGCGACGAGCGCCAACTGGACGGCCGAGCCGGCGGCGAACCAGAGCAGGTTCATCGTCGTCAGCATGATCATCTGCGCCGACTCGATGACGAGCAGCACGCACAGAAGGTGCACCGGCGAAATCTGGCGGCGCGCCATGCCGTAGAACGACAGGACGATGCCGAGCAAAGCGGTGAGCAGGATGAACAGCACGCTGATTCCGTCGGCGGCCGCGTGATAGGCGAACAGATCGACGCGTTCGGCGAACTGCAGCACTTCGCTCGTGGCGTCGATGCGCGCGTAGAGGTCGCAGGCGACGACCAGTTCGCCGACCGCGAACAGGCGCCCGAGGACGAGCGCCAAGTCGTCGTCGCGCATGATCGCGAGCAGAACAGCGCCGGCCAGCGGCAGCCACTGCAGCGTCGCCAACAGCGGATAGCCGGCGAGCGCCGTCCAGTGCACTTCGTTCATAGGATCACCACGAAGGTCGCCATGACCATCAACATCAGGTAGCGCGGTTGTTCGAGCAGCGTCTCGACGGTATCCGCGTAATGCACGATGCGCTGCAACTGCCGCACCAGCGCCGAATCCTCGCCGCTCATCAGCAGCCGGCTTTCCCAGCGCTGCAGACGATTGGCGAAGGCGAACAACGCGCTGCCGGCCAATCCGTGGCCGCGAATCAGATCGTCCGCCGCGCCGCTGGGCGAATGGTCGTCGACGCGCGGCGCGCCGACCAGCGGGTCGATGAAGCGTTCGTCGAAAGCGCGCACGTCGCGCCCGAGGGCGAGCGTCGGGCGGGTCAGCAGGCTGTGCGCCAGCGCTTCGATCCAGAAACGCTGCAGCGTCGCGGTGTACAGCCACATCCGGCCGGCCAGCCAGCCGGGAACCGGCGCCGCCGGGTGCGGAACGAGGTGCATGAAGGCTGGCGCGAGCAGGAACTGGTAGGCGCGCCAGCCGGCGTGCGCAGCCGACCAGCCGGCGGCCAGGGCAAACTGGCCGAGGCCGCAGAGCAGGAACATCAGGCCGACCTGCGCGACGGTGGAGAAGACCAGCGCCGATTTGACGTCGCTCTGAACGAGCGCGCAGAGCGTCCCGTAGAGCGCGCTGAGCAGGCCCGCGATGGCGATCAAGGCCAGCAGGTCGGGCACCTGGACGAGCAATTCCTGCATCCGGCAGAGCAGAAAAACGCCGGCGTGCACCATCAGCGAGCCGTAGAAGACGGCCGACGACGGCGTCGGCCCTTCGAGCGCGCGCGCGATCCACGGCGTAAACGGGACTTGCGCCGATTTGACCAGAGCGGCGACGACGAACCCGACCGCGAGCAGGCGCGCGGTCACCGTTGCCATCGTTCCGTCGCCGTCCAGCCACGCCCACTCGAGCGTGCCGACCGACCAGACGGCGAGCCCGATGGCGAGCAGAAAACCGGCGTCGCCGACCCGGTTGGTCAGGAAAACGAGCAGCGCGTTGCCGGTGGCGACCGGCCGCTGCCAGGCATAGCCGATGAGCAGCCACGAACTGAAGCCGGCGATCTCCCAGCCGACGAAGGTCAGGACCGCATTGCCGGCGAGCGCGATGAGCAGCATGCCGGCGAGAAACAGCGCCAGCCCGCAGTGAAAGCGGTGGAAACCGGCCTCGCGATGCAGATAGGTGGCGGAAAAGCGCAGCGTCAGCGTGCTGATCAACGTCACCAGCGTCGCCGCCGGCAGGCTGTACGCGTCGAGCAGGAAAGAGAGGCGCACCGGCACCGGACCGATGCGCAGCCAGTCGCCGGCGAGCACGTGCTGCGGCGCGCAACCACCGATTGCCGCGAGGTCGAAAACGATCAGCGCGACGAGCGCGGCAAGCGCGCTGCCGCTGGCCAGACTGGCCGTCGCCGGCTCTGCCGCGTCGCCCTGCGGACGCAGCAGCATCCGGCAGCCGATCACGCCGGCGGCGAGCAAGGGCAGCAGCGGCACCAGCCAGACGGCCTGCGACGTCGCCGCCAGCGCCGCGCAGGCGGCCGGCAGGAATTCGCCCGCGTTCACGGCTGGCGCCCGGCCGCGTCGACGAGCGCGGCACGGCTCGCCAGCGGGCGACGCAACAAGGCCGGCGGCAAAGGTTCGCGCTGGCCGGCGAACCAGTCGGTCGAAGTGTCGACCTCGGGCAGCGCCGGCCAGCCCGCGCTCGCCCCGGCTACCGGCGACGCCGCGGGCGACGGCGAGTCGGCCGGCGCACCGGTCGGCAGCGCCCGCGTCCAGCCGCTGGCCGGATCGAAGACGTGCAGTTCGGCGCGCTGCGGGTGCTTGGCGGCGAGCAGGATCCAGCCGTTGCCGATCAGTTCCTGCAGCGGCGGCTGGCGCTGGTAGATCGCCGTCAGAATCTCTATCGTCTGCTCGACGATGACCAGCAGGCGCATCGCTTCGTGGATTTCGACCATCTGCAGCGGCAGTCCGGTGCGCAGATCGGACGCTGCGCCCTGCATGACGGCGAAGAGACCGGCCAGGTTGTGCATGATCTTGCTGCCGCAACCGAAACGCTCGTTGTCGACGGTCGAAAAGTAGTACTCGAGATTGATCCCGGCGCCCACCGGCCCGGCGGCGAGCAGCGTCGCTTCGAGGATGCGGCCATCGACATCGGGCAGCGGGTCGTACGAAATCAGGAAGGCGCGCCGGTCGAAGAAGGCGCCGCGGCTCATCGCTCGCCGGCCGACGAAAGCCGTCGCCACGGTCGCGTGCCCGAGTTCCGGACGCGCCTGGCCAAAATCGTTGCGGCGATCGGCGAGGTGACGCAGCGCCTGCTCGGGTGACGGATCGCGCGGTGCCGAAGCAAAGCGCCGGCAACGTTCGACCGCGTGCCGGCGGGTCGCTTCCTGACAAGCCAGACGCACCTGCTCGAACGCCGGGCGCTGCGCCGGCGGGAGCTTTTCAAGGTCGTACCAGACGAAGCTTTCGTCGCAGGTGTTGTGCTCGGCGGCGATAAACCACGTCTGCTCGGGAATATGAATTCCCTGTCCGGCGAGTCCGGCGCGCACGTCCCGGAGGTTGGCCAGCGCGGCAAAAACGCGCGCGTTCGGCCCGCCGTGGCGGCCCGAGCACGCGCCGCAGTCGTAGGCCGAAAGATGCGGGTTGTTGCGGCTGTCCGAGCCGTGCCCGACGATCGCGACGAGCGGCGCGAAGTGCTCGGTGAGACCGATCGTGCGCAGGAAGCCGGCGACGCGCGCCACCTGTTCGCTGGCGCTGAAGCCGACGCGCGGCGCGTCGGCGTCGGCCTCGCGCGTGGCCTCGCCGGCCTCGGCAGTCAGTTGCAGATCGCCCGCCACCGGGGGCTCGTAAGCCTCACGCCGGCGCGCCAGGAGCGCCGCAAAGCGGCCCGGCGCCCAGGTGCGCGCAAGCAGCGCGGCGAGCGCCGGCGGACCGGCGAGCAGGCTGAGCACGGCGCCCAGCAAACCGCCGCGCCGGGTGCCCTGCTGCAGACGCTCCTGCCAGCGCAGGCGCAGCTTGCGCCGGCGTTGCTGGCGTTCATACGCGGCCACCGCACCCGCGCCGACGACCTCGCGGATGCTGTTCGTCGGGCGCACGACGATCGGGCAGAGCGCCGTCGGCGCCTCGTCGTCCAGCCCTTGCCAGAGCATCGGTACGCCGAAGAAACCGGCGGCACCGAAGGTTTCGCAAGCCGGATCGACTTCCTCCAGATGGCGGCGCGTACCCTCCTCGCGATCGTCCATGCAGAAGACGAACTGTGCCTGCGCCAGGCCGGCGAGCGCTGGCGTGCGGCCGTGATTGGCGAGTAGCGCGGCGAAAATCTGCTGCCGGTAGTGGTTCTCGTAGGCGAGCAGCCAGAGCAGTCCGCGCCGCTCGTCGTTCAGCCAGGCGATGCCGGCGAGCAGGCGGTCGGCGGCACCGGCGGCGTGCATGGCGCGCAATTCGCGCCCACTCAGTCCGAGACGCAGCACCAGCGAGAACAGCGGCCAGGCAGCGCGCGCCTGCGCATCGCCGTCGTCGCCGGCGAGGCCGCCCGCTTCGGCAATGTGCCCGGCCAGGCGGCGCCAGCCGCTGTCCGGTCCACCCGCCGCCGTAGCGAGCAGCGGCGACAGCGCGTCGAGCACTTCGTCGGGCAGGGTTCCCTCGCCGTAGGCGTGGCGCAGCGCGAGTTCGTCCGGGTGCGCGGCAAAGTGTTCGCCGAGCGCCGCCAGATCGAGCGGCAGACCCCAGATGCGGCGTACGAGTTGCTCCGCGTAAAGCCATTCGAGCACGACGCGCACAGCCAGGAAGTCGCACAGGCTGAGCGGCGGCTCGTTGGCGGCGGGATGCGTCGCGCGCCAGTGGCACATGCCGGCCCAGCCGGGAAGTTCGCCGGCCAGATGCTGCAGATACGTCGGCCAGCACGCCTCATCGACCGCCAGTCGGCGCAGCCCATCGGCAATCGTCTGCCAGGGGTCGGCGGCGAGTTGTGCGATTTCGCGCCGCGCCCAGGCGAGTTCGTTCAGCTCCCACTGCCAGTCGACGCCGGCGCTCGCTCGCCAGGCCGCGAAGAAGCCTTGCTCGCGCGCCGGGTTCGCCCACGCCGCCAGACCGCGATCGAGGTGCGCCGCGAGGTGGCGGATAAACGGCGCGTGCAGCGCCTGGCGCAGATCCTCGCCGGTCAGATGCTGCAGCAGGTCGGCGATCGTCCACGTGTGGCCGAGACGCGCGAGCAGCGTCTGCCACAGCCCTGCCCCGCCGGCAGCGCGCGCCGACTCCGCATCCGCATCCGCATCCGCATCCGCATC
>NZ_JAVMKF010000232.1:0-3279 GCF_031732815.1 Accumulibacter sp.
TGGGTTTTCCTACCCTCTCCTATCCTCCGGCGTGGCGCACGGCAGTGTCCGAGCTTGCCTTCCCGCGTACGCCGGCGCTGCGCCTGCAAGCGGCATCCGGCACCCTCGCCACCGCTGATCGCGTGCGCGGCGACGCAGCGCAAGGATACGTCCTGGCCCGCACGCGCGGCGACCTCGACGACGGCCGCGAAGCCTTTGCTATAGCAGGCGCTTGTCGCGTAGCATTGCTGCCTTCAGGGAAAGTGGAGAACGCGCATGCATGCCTTGCTGCGGCCGCTGGGGGCGGATTGCTTTTTGCAGGTGTTTGCGCAGGCTGGTTCCGGCGCCGATGCGGCGGGCGGCGCGGCGGCTGTTGGGGTGGGCGGCGCGTCGGCGATTGCCGAGTTGCGGCGGCCGGCGCCGGCGACGATCGCCTGCCTGACGGCTTGCGCGCAGCGCTACCAGCGCGCGCTGCGCGCGCACGACGACGACGCGCTGCCTGCCATTGGCCGCGAACTGTTCGACTGGCTGAACGGCAACGGCTGCGCCGACGCCTGGCTGCGCGGCACCGGCGCGCGCGTGCTCGAAGTGCGCGTCGACGACGGCGACAGCCCGCTGGCGCGCGCGCTGCTCGAAGCGCCGTGGGAATTGCTGGCCAGCGCCGACGGCCACCTCGCCGATGACGCGGTGCAGCTCTTTCTGGTCAGCCGGAGGATCGGCGTGCTGCCGACTGGCGTGCCGCAGCCGTTGCCGGCGCAGCGGCGCGACCTGCGCCTGCTGTTCATGGCCGCGGCGCCGCGGCAGGCCGACGAACTCGACTTCGAAGCCGAAGAAGCGGCGATCGCGCAGGCGATCGAAAAAGTCAGCGCCGCTGCGCGGCCGCAACTGATCGTCGAAGAAAGCGGCAGCGCCGCCGGCATCGCGCGCCGGCTGGCCGACGAAGGCGGCTGCGAAGCGCTGCATCTCTCGTGCCACGGCGACCTCGACCCGCAGCACGGCGCCTACCTGGCGCTCGAAGACGACTACGGCGACCTGCTGCCGGCCAGCGCCGGCGACCTGGTCGACGCCATCGGCGACACCAGCCAGTTGCCGCTGCTCTTCCTCTCCGCCTGCCGCACCGCCGAGAGCGGCGAGCGCGCGCCGGCGGAGCGCGCCGGCAGCCACGCCGACGGCAGCGGCAACGCGGCCCGCGCGCCAATGCTGGCGCCGCTGGTGCGCGAGCTGATCCGCGCCGGCGTGGCCAACGTCGTCGGCTGGGACGGTTCGGTCGCCGACCAGGACGCGATCGACTTCGCGCAAGTCTTCTACGGCGAACTGGCGCGGCACCGCAGCACGGTATACGCAGCGGCGAAAGCGCGGCAGGCGCTGCGCCAGCAGCAGCGCGCCGACGCGCAGCGCGGCGGCCACTGGCACCTGGCGCGCCTCTACCTCGGCCGCCACGGCGGCGGCGCGCTCACCGGCGCCGGCCTGGCGCACGCGCCGTTGCGCCATCGCGCGGCAAGCGAATTCCTCGACAGCGAACGCGGCGCCTCGCCGGTGGCGGCGCCGGCCGCTTTCGTCGGCCGCCGGCGCGCGCTGCAGCACGCGCTGCGCGAACTGCACAATACGCAACGAGCCGGCGTGCTGCTGCACGGAATGGGCAACCTCGGCAAATCCAGCCTGGCGGCGCGCATCGCCAGCCGGTGTACGCAGCAGCGCACGGTGGTCGTCTTCGAACGCTACGACGCGCTGGCCATTTTCGACCGCCTGCTCGCCGCGCTGCCCGGCGAGCAGCGCGCGCTCTGGCGCGACTGGCGGCAACGCCTCGCGCAGCCGCCGCAGAGCGCGCCGGAATTCGCCGACGCGCTGGCGGCGCTGCTCGCCGCACCGTTCGCCGCACAGCCGATCCTGCTGGTGATCGACGACCTCGAACGCATCCTGGAAACGCCGCTGCCCACCGCCGCACCGCTCGCCGTGCAGGCCGCGTACCGGCCGCTGCTGCTCGCCATCGTCACCGCCTTCGCGCACGCGCGCGCCGACGGCAACGCCTCGGCGCTGCTGCTCACCAGCCGCTACCGCTGCACGCTGCCCGACGCCGGCGGGCGCGAGCTGGCGGCGACGCTGGCGGTCGTGCCGCTGCAAGCAATGAACGAGCGCGAACGCGAAAAGCAGCTCGCCGCGGCGTACCGCCTGCACGCGGCGGGCCGAGCGGCCACCGCCGGCGCCACCGCCGTTCCCGCCGCGCTGGCAGCGCGCGTACTGCACGTCGCCGCCGGCAACCCCGGCCTGCAGGCCATCCTCACACGGCCGCTGCTCGCCGGCGAAAACGCCGCGCTCGCCGCCGCGCTGGCGGCGATCGAGCACTACCAGCGGCACGGCGAACCGCCGCCGCAACTCGCGCACCTGGCGCACGCGGGCGGCGAAACCGCCAACGCCGTCGCCGCCTTCTTCCAGCGCATGGCCTTCGCCAGCTACCGGCAGGCGCTCGCCGACGAGCAGGCGCAGCAACTGCGCGCGTGCAGTGCGTTCCCCGAAAACTTCCCGCTGCCGCTCGCCGCGCTGCACGCCGCCGGCAGCGCGCTCGGCGTCGCCGCCCCCGAACGCGCGCTGGCGCGCCTGCTCGCACTCGGCCTCGCCGACGACTGGGGCGAAATCGACGGCGACGCGCACGCCGCGGCCAACGCGCTGGCGACTCCGCTGCTGCCGACGCTGCGCGCCGACGAAGCAGCGCGCATCGCCAGCGCCGCGCTGACGCCACTCGCCGCCGCCTGGCGGCAAGCCGATGGGCAATTCGCCTGGGACGCGCGCGCGTGCGAACTGACGCGACTGGCGCTCGCCAGCGACGACTGCCCGCCGGCCCTGCTCGCCGCCGCCGCCGAGGCGGCTGCGGCGTACCTGTTTCACCACCAGCACGACGCACGCAGCGCGTACGACGACGTCGTGCAGCCGGCGCTGGCACGGCTCGGCGACGCGGCGAGCAGCGGCTTGCTGATGACAGCGGTCGATTGCGCCGAACGGCTCGGCGAGTCCGCGGCGCAAGACGACTATCTGGCGCAACTGGCGCAGAGCGCGCGCACTGAATCCGCTCGCGGCAGCGCGCTGCTGCGGCAGGCACGGCGCTGGCAACGATGCGGCGAGATCGACGCCGCCGAGACGGCGTACCGCGACGCCGCGCAAGCGTTCGACGCCAGCGGCAACGAACGCGAGGCAGCGATCGCGCGCAGTGGCATCGCCGATACGCTGCAAGCGCGCGGCGAAGTCGACGCAGCGCTGCGCATCCGCCGCGAAGAAGAGTTGCCCGTCTATCAACGCCTCGGCGAC
>NZ_JAVMKF010000233.1:0-19214 GCF_031732815.1 Accumulibacter sp.
AGCGATGCTGGATTTGTTCCGCCGCTGGCGCGAGCGTGGCTGGCGTGAAATCGATGCCGACGAGTATGACGAAGCGTGGCATCAGTTCGGCGGCAGCGTGGCAACGCATCCGGAGATCGTCGGGCGCCTGTCTTGCCTGGCGCGCATCCCGGTGCGCTACCTCGGCTGGTTTGCCGGCGAACAACTGCTGGCGGCGATTCCCTGTTGGGGCGGGCATCTGGCGCTGGCCAAGGAAGTCCTCAAGCAGCGCGGCCGGCGCAACCTGTTCGACCTCGGCAACGCCGAAGTCATCCTGCCGATTGCCAGCGACGCACGCGTGCCGATCCGCCAGCGGATGCGCTACGTCTCCGAAGTCAACGCCGCGCAGATCAGCGGACTGCAGCCGCAGGCCGAGGGTCTGGCCCTGGTGCGTTCGCCGGAAGAGTATTCTCCCAAGTTCCGCTACAACCAGCGGCGCGAATTGCGCCTGTTCGAGGAAGCCGGCGGCCGCCGGCAGGCGCTGGCCGACCTGTCGCCGATGCAGCAGGCAATGATCTATGCCGATCTTTTTCAGCGCCGCTGGGGTTTTGCACCACGCGGCAAGGCGTATCTGGGGGAAGTCTTCGACCTGCTGCGCGAGTTCATGACCGGCTCGCTGCTGTTGTACGACGATCGGCCGGTGGCGATTCAGATCATCTACCGCGTCGAGGCTCCGCATTGGCTGTCGGTCGAGTACATCAACGGCGGCGTCGATCCGCAAGCGAAAGAACTCAGCCCGGGCAGCGTGCTGACCTACATCAACATGCTCGCCGCCTGGGAAGAAGCGCGCGCCCGGCACAAGGCGCTGCGCTTCTCTTTCGGTCGCGCCGATCGTCCGTACAAGGATCGCTGGTGTCACCGCGTAGCAGTCTATCAGCGCTAGCCGGTCGGCCGGCAGACACCGGCGCGGCGGACAACGGCGTGCAATGACGGCCGCGCGCAAGCAGCAGTTGCTCGCCCGGCATAGACGGCGCAAGCGGCTCCTCGTGCTGGTCAGCCTGCTCGCGCTGCTCGCGGTCGGCGGCGTCTACGCCTGGTGGCTGCCGCCGCTGCTCTTGCTCGCTGGCTGGATCGCGCACGAAGCCTGGTTCGCCGACCATCTGTTCTATTCGCCGCGGGCCGATTATGGCTACGACTTTCCAGCCGAGACGCCTTGTCTGGAAGTCGTCCTCGCCGACGGTGAGCTGTCCTTGTCGGCCGCCTTGCCGGCGGGCGAGACGCTGATCCTCGAAGTGCGCCTGCGCAGCCGCCTGGCTGGCCGCCTGCTCGACCCATATGTCATCATCGGTGACGACCGGCAGGACTTTGAACGCGCCGCCTGCGGTCGGCGCTATCTCAACCTTTCCGGGCAGGCGGCGCGGCTTGCCAGCGGGCACCTGCCGATCGTCGCGCACCATTGCACGCTGGCCGCGTCGGCGCGCTTGTACGTGCTGGCCAATCCCGACTACACGCAGGAGCGCCTGCTGCTCGTCGCGCCGCACGCCGACGATGCCGAGCTGGCGGCATTCGGCCTCTACAGCCGGGCGCGCGAGGTGCGCATCGTCACCCTCACACAAGGCGAGGTCGAGGCCGGTGGCTACCGTCGTCTTGGCCTCGACGCAGCGCAGGCGGCGCGCCTGAAAGGCCGCCTGCGCACCTGGGACAGCCTGGCCGTACCGCTCTGGGGCGGCGTCGCACAACAGCACTGCGTGCAACTCGGCTACTACTGCCTGCAATTGCCGGCGATGCTCGCCGCGCCGGAGCAGATCTTCGCCTCGCGCGAGTCGGGCGAGGGTGACATCCGACCCGCCCGCCGGCACAACGCGCTCGCACTGCCGGCCGACGCCGACGGACTACCGACCGGCGCCAACCTGATCGCCGACCTGGTTGCCGTGCTCGAACACTTCCGCCCGCGCGTCGTCGTCATGCCACATCCGGAGCTCGATCCGCATCCCGATCATGTCGCCAGCAGCGCGGCGCTGCTGCAGGCCATCGGGCAGGTGCGCGTGCCACCCAGGCTGGCGCTGCTCTACGCCAATCACCTGCACGACAATGATCGCTGGCCGATGGGCCCGGCCGGCGGCGGGATCGCCTTGCCGCCGGCACTGACCACGCTGCCCGCCGACGGCGTGTGGAGCCCTTGCCTGAGTCCGGCCGAACAGCTCGACAAGGCGCTGGCGCTGGCCATGCAGCACGACCTGCAGGGCCGGCTGGCGGGCAAGGCACGCCTGCGTCGCCTGATCCAGTCGCTGCTCGCCGGCCGTCGCTGGCCGGCGACCGGCGACAACGAGTTCTTCCGCAAAGCGGTTCGCCGGCACGAGCTGTTCTGGGTTCGCCGCCTCGAGCGCTAGGCCGGCGCAGTGCTCGCCTTGCTGGCACGCACTGCGCGGGCGGGCTATCATGCCAGTCTTATTGCCGGCCAACGGGAGGTGCCATGCGCGCGCTGCTCCAGATGATTTGTTCGTTCTTCCTGGCTCTGCTGGCGGCCGGCGTGTCGCTGGCGACCGCCGCCGATGATCCTCATGCCGCCGACCGTCAGGCGCTGATCAGGCTGTTCCGCGAGATGGAGGCCAGCATCAATGCGCAGGATGTCGAGCGCATGGTCGCCCAGATGCATCCGCAGGCGACGGTCACCTGGCTGAACGGCGAGGTATCGCGTGGGCACGACGAAATCCGGGCTTACTACCAGCGTATGGTGAAGGGCGATCAGCGCATTCTCGACCGCTATCTGACCACCGCCAAGCTCGGCGCTTCGGCGCGTTTCTTCGGCAATGGCGAAGTGGCGGTCGCCGACGGAACGATGGCAGACGAGTTCTTTCCGGTCGCGCGCGGACCTTTCAGGCTGGACTCGAACTGGACCTCGACCTCGGCGAAGATCGACGGGCGCTGGCAGGTCGTTGCCCTGCACCTGTCCGCCAACGTGTTCACCAACTCCTTGATGGCCGAGGCGCAATCGGCCATCCGGCTGGCTGCGGGCGGCGCCGCGCTCGGCGGCCTGCTGATGGGCGCGCTGTTGACCTGGTTGTGGTGTCGGCGAGGCGCTCAGAGCGCGCGCAACAGATAGTAGTAGACCGGCGCCGGCAGCCAGAGCGAGTCCAGGCGGTCGAGCATGCCGCCGTGCCCCGGCAGCAATGAACCCCAGTCCTTGATCCCGCGCTGGCGCTTGCTCGCCGAGAGGAGCAGGCTGCCAGCGAAGCCGAGCAGCGTGATGAGCAGCGCGAGCAGCGCCGCTTTGCCCGGTGCGAACGGCGTCAGCGACGACAGGCAGGCGCCCAGCAGGCTGGCGCTCAGAATGCCGCCAAGCGTGCCGGCCAGCGTCTTGCCGGGCGAGATGCGCGGAGCGATCGGCCGGCGGCCGACGAGTTTCCCCCAGACGTACTGCAGCACGTCGCTCGCCTGCACGATGACGATCAGGAAAGCAAGCAGGTAGACCTTCCCCGGTCCGTCGGTGGACGGCAGCGCGAGCAGCGCTGGAATATGCGAAATCGCGTAGACGCAGATCAGCAGCCCACTCGCCAGCGGCGCCTGGCGGGCGTTTGCCGCGCAGCTCGCGCGCCGCCTGCCGGCGACGACGCCGACCAGCAGCACGCTCGGCAGGCCGAGCGCGAAAAGCAGCGCTTCTCCGCTCGCCGCCAGCGCGTACTGCAGCGCGATGGCGAGCAGCATACCGGCGAGCAGCCGACCGCGCGGTGCGCCAACCGGCCGGCCGGCCATGATGAACTCGCGCAGTGCGGCGAACGAGGCGAGCGCAAAGAGCAGCGTGATGCCGACCTGGCCGGCGAGCACGGCGAGGCCGAAGACGCTGACGATGACCCACCAGGCGGCGATTCGCCGGTTGAGGTTGTCGATCAGCGGGTGCGCCTGGCGGTGGGCAACGACGACGCGCAGGATCTGACCGACCAGCGAGGCGACGACGAGGACGGTTGCCAGGCCGCCAATCAGTGGCCAGGCGGCGCGCTCGATCATGCCGCCGATGTCGGCCGTGCGGGCGGCGCCGCGCGGCAGTCGGGCG
Source organism: Accumulibacter sp. (assembly GCF_031732815.1). Taxonomy (GTDB): domain Bacteria; phylum Pseudomonadota; class Gammaproteobacteria; order Burkholderiales; family Rhodocyclaceae; genus Accumulibacter. The sequence continues at coordinate 4,010 of NZ_JAVMKF010000233.1, forward strand.
ACTGCTGCCAGCGCTGCAGCAGCGCGCGCTGCGCGGTGCCGAGAACGACACCCGGGCGAGCTGCCTGTACGCGGCGGATCGCGTCCTCCGGCGTGTCGGCCAGCCGCTGGCGCAGCAGCCACGCAGCAAGCACCACGGCGCTGCGCGCCAGGCCGAGCGCGCAGCAGACGAGCACCGGACCCCCGGCGGCGCGCGCCTGTTCGACCGCCCTGACGCCCTGCTCGAGTTCGTCGCAGTCGGGGGTGACCAGGTCGAGCAGCGGAACGACGATGTGGGTCACGCCCGGCGTCGTGCACGGCAGCTCGGCGCACAGGTCGACAAGCGCCCTGGCGCCGATCTGACGCAGATCGCCGCGGCCCGGCAGGCGGCCGAGAAAGATTCCCGGCGCCACCTCGTCGGCCGGCTTGTCCCGCCGCGTCCACCAGCGCGAATTGAGCCAGGCGCCGGCCAGGTAGGGTGCCAGAAGGCAGACGACCGCCGGCGGCAGCGCACCGTCGCTGCCCTTGGCAAACGCGCTGGCGTCGCAGAACAGATAGATCAAGCCGACCAGCCCGAGCGCGGCAGCCGGCCAGAGCAGCCACAGCCCGACGCCACCGAAGCCGCCGGCGAGCAGCCCACTGGCCAGGGCGGCGAGCAGGTAGATCAGCGCCAGACGTAGACGCCGGGGATCGCGCGTCAGCGCTGCTCGAGGCGAGCGGCGCTGCCCATCATCGGGCAGCAGCCAGAGGACGAAGCAGCCGAGCCAGGCGCCGGTCGGAACGTCGAAGAAGTGATGCTGCCCGGTGGTCAGCACCGAAACGCCAATCAGACCGGCAACCGCATAGACCAGCGCGTGCCAGGCGCGCGGCACGGCGTGCCGGTAGATGGCGAGAAGAACGACGAGCAAGGCGATGTGCAGCGAGGGCGCCTGATTGAACGGCTGATCGAAGCTGTCGAGCGCCGCGAACATCCAGCCGAAGACGCCGTCCACCTCGCCGCGCACGAAGCTGCAACGCAAGGGAAAGGCGAGAAAGCAGGCGACCGCCAGGACCTGCGTGAGCAGCAGACGGGCGGCGTGCGTGTCGAGCCGGCGACGCGTCGGGCAGAGGAAGAGCGAAATGCCGTAGAGGAGGTCGATCAGCCAGTAGGGAACGATCGTCCACGGCAGAAACGGGATGTGCTGCTCCCAGGCGAAGACGATCACGGGCACCTCGCCGCGGCGCGCGCTGAGCCAGGTAGCCAGGCCGTAGCTGGCGAAGAAGAACGGCGCCAGAACGAGCAGCCAGACAAGCGCGCGCAGCCAGGGGTAGGCGCTGGACGATTCGCCCGCCGGGCGCTGCCGGCTTTCCCCGGTCACCGGCGGCGGGCCAGCGAAACGGTGAAGATCCCCCAGTCGTCGATCCATTGTTCGACCTTGGCGAAACCGGCGGTGCGCACGAGTTCGTCGAGTTCGGCCTGGCTGCGGCGCCGCATCACCCACGGCTGCCCCCCGCGGTGGCTGGTCAGCGTGCGCGCGATCATTTCGATCTGCGGGTGCCACGGCTGACCGGTGTAGATCAGATAGCCGCCCGCCTCGACCGCCTGTGCCAGGCCACGCAGCGAGCGCAAGACAGCTTCGTTGTCGGAGAACAGCTCGTAGAGCCCGGAAACGACGACCAGGTTCGGCCGTGGCTGCAAGCTGGCAAGCGCGTCCTGGTCAAAGGCATCGCCGACTTCGCAGCGTGCGATGTCGGCCAGATGCCTTTCCTCGACCAGCGCCTGCGCCTGGGCGACGTTCGCCGCGCTGAAATCGCGCAGGACGATCGACGCCGGGCGTTCGCGCAAGCGGTCGACGGCGTCGAGCACGTAGCGTCCGTAACCGGCGGCAATGTCGGCGATGCGCAGCGCCTGACCGGCTGCGTGCACGGCCTGCGCGGCGGCAGCCATCGCCTGCAGCAGATGAGCGCGGCGGATGCGCACGCCGCGCCAGCCGATGGCATTCAGGTAGCCGCGGTCGATCAGCCGGCCGACGAGCAGCGCGCCGCGCGCCTGGTCGCGATAGACGTAGTCGAGGCTGCGACCCGAATCGAAGCCACTGTGCAGGCCGATGCGGATCCCTTCCGACAGGCGTCCGAGGCTGCGCATGGCCAGCCGGGTGAGCGCGAAGCCCAGCCGGCGCACGGAGAACGCCGGCAGCGGCTGGCGCAGGCGCAGTTCCTCGGCGCGCGTATGACCGTCGCGATCCGCCTGCAGCAGCGAATCGGCCGTCGCCGGGCTGGCGAAGACGCGCTCGACGAAGTCGCGCACGTGCGCCAGCGCGATTCGCCGGTCGCGCTCGCCGAGCGCGTCATGCAGAAAACCGGGCAAGACGTGGCACTCCTTGCGCGGCGAGCCAAGGCGGCGAAAGAACTGCTCCTGCGGCGCCCGGTAGACCACCCAGTCCTTCTCCGGGATCAGCAACTGGACCGGCAGGCGGATCGCCGGCGCGTCGTCGACGATGCGCTCGGCCGCGGCGAGCAGACCGAGCAGAACGCGCGCCGAAATCGCCCGCGCAATCAGCCGGTCCTCGTCGTACGAGCGAATGCGCTCGGTGTCCTGGCTGAGGAACTTCGCCTTGACGTAGGACGTGATGAAGAAGTTGCCGCGCAGGCGGTAAAGCAGGGTCAGTCCGGCGCGCGCCAGCGGAACGTACAGCTTCACCTTGAACGCGGGTGCAGCAAGCACCAGGCAGCGGATCGGCGCCGCGTAGTCGTGTACCCAGGTGGCTGCGATCACCGCTCCGACGCTCTGCCCGATCAGTGCCAGGCGCTCGCCGTCGACGCCGTGCGCCGTCTGCAGATGGCGCACGAAGCAATCGAGATCCTTGACCAGCGCGGCGAAACTCGGACTGTCGCCGCGTGCCCCGGGCGAGCGACCGTGCCCGCGCGCGTCCCAGGCAAAGCAGGCAAAGTGATCGAGTGCGAGTTCGTCGACGATATGCTGCAGGCGACCCGAATGCTCGTGCCCGCGGTGCAGCAGGACGAGCGTCGGTGCTGCGTCACCGCCGTTGACTGCCGGCCAGTGGCGGTAGAACAGCCGAGTGCCATCGTGCGTCGTAAACTCGAGTTCCTGCGCCTGGCGCATCACGTTTCTCCTTGCCTGATCGGGCTGCTCGTCTGCTCGGCCGGGGAATCCGCGCCAACGCTGCCGCTGCTCTCGGCGAGGCCGCGCTGCACGCGGTTGACGATGGTCAGAACAAGCAGCACGGCGATCACCGCCAGCGCCCACGCCAGCCATTCCCCGGGACGGACGCCGCAAGCGAGGAGCAGGCCAAGCACGGAAAAGACGAAAGCGCGATCGCTCTTGCCGAGCGGACCGTCGTTGCGTCTTTCGCCGCTGGCGCCGATCGCCAGGACGCCGGCCATCTCGGCGAGATTGGCGAGGACGATGACGACGACGAGCATCGGCAGCGCGCCGCCCGCCTGCGAGAGAAAAGCGAAAGGCAGATACAGCGCCGCGTCCGACACCTGATCACACAACTCGTTCAAGTACGCGCCCAGCCTCGAGCGCTGGCCGAACTCGCGGGCGAGCATGCCGTCGATGGCATTCAGCGCCATGCGCAGGAAGAACCATCCGGGCAGCAGCAGAAACCAGCCAGTCTGCCCAGACGAAGCGCTCAGGGCGAGCCCGCCGCCGACCAGCAGCGAGCCAGCGCAAGCCGTCAGCGTCACCTGATTGGCCGTTGCGCCAAACCGGTAGAGCAAGCGGGCGAAGGGGCGCAACAAGGCCTGGAAACGCGGCTTCAAGCGGTAGAGACTCATCGGCGAACGGCGAAAAAAAGAAAAAATGATAGCACCGGCGCCAAGCTTGCCGAGCAGCCGGCGGCTTGGCGGCGACGTATTCCCGTCGGCGTCAGCCACCTCATGCGCTGGCGGAGCACCCGCCTGGCTTGCCGCGCCGTCGAAAAATTTTACAAAGTGAGTACTGCAAGCACCCGCGACGACCGCACGCTGTCGCCTGCCAGCCGCCATGTGCCGGATAAAACATCAATGAATACAGTCCAAATATTAACTGGCACGCAAACTGCTTGGTACCGCGGAGAAATGTCTCGGCGTTGGCCATCGAGCACGTTTCATGATTTTCCGCATTTCGCTTACCAGTCTCTCGCATCACCCCAACGGAGGATTCCCAGATGAAAAAAAACATCGTCGCCGTGTCGCTCGCCTTGTTTTCCGCCAGCGCCGCGCAAGCTGCCTTGCTGACCGACCCCGATGACGCACGCTCCTGGCAGGGAGCAAGCGTCGGAACCTTTGCCGGGCTGTACTACGGATCGAACACGCTGGCCAACCGCCAAGCCGTGATCGCCAATAACCTGCTCGACGATGGCAATTTCGATGCCACCGGCTATGCTGCGGCGACGCTGAAGAAATTCAATGGTGTCGATGTCGTCGCCAACCCGCTTTACGGCGCATACGGCACTTCGCTCGATCAGGCGGGCGTCAGCGACGGCAACGACGGCACCTACAACTACTCTTTCGGCAGTGCCGGCGCTGCTGTCGGTGGCAGCGCCATCGACCAGCACTGGATCCAGACGGACAACACGATTGGCAACAGCGTCTGGGATCTCGGTTTCCAGGCGAGCAAGGCAGCCGTCTTCAACTCGATCGACCATGGCCCGCTGCCGCTCGAGGCGATCGAGTCCACCGTCTATCTGTCGAACGACATGATCACCTGGACGCAGGCGGTGACCGAGCGCGTCTGGCTGGAAGGTATCTACAGTGACAGCAGCGTCGTCTGGGACGGTTTCGTCTATGCGGTAGGCACGGGTACCGCCGATACCTTCCGCTACGCTTCGATCATCTGGGGTGGTCCGGGTGCGCTGCTGGCTGATGGCGACAACGAAATCAACGGCGTGATGGGTCTGCGCAGCAACTTCCAGCCGGGCCCGAGCGTTCCCGAGCCGGCTTCGCTCGCCCTCTTCGGGCTGGGCCTGCTTGGCCTGTACGCGGCGCGTCGGCGTCGTTCTGCCGTCTGAGTATCGAGTTGAGCGCGGCCGGGCGGTGCGCAACTCGCCGCCAGCCGCGCGTGCCAACCCCGGCGCGCTTGTTCAGGCGCCGTTGGGCGTGCGCTTTGCCATCATTTCACCCATGCGGACAGGGCGCGCCGCGCGCCAGTCCGGGTTGAAGGCGAGCGTGTTGCGCGGGAAGAGCATGACGACCGTCGAGCCGAGCATGAAGCGGCCCATTTCCTCTCCCTTGGCGAGTTCGATGCGGCGGTCGTCGTAAGCCCAGGAGCGGATTTCGCCACTGCGCGGCGGGTTGACCGTCCCATGCCAGACGGTTGCCATGCTGCCGACGATCGTTGCGCCGACCAGCGTCAACACAAAGGGGCCGAAGTCGGCGTCGAACAGACAGACGACGCGCTCGTTGCGCGCAAAAAGGCCCGCGACGCCGCGCGCGGTGGCTGGATTGACCGAGAACAACTCGCCCGGAACGTGAATCATCTGGCGCAGGCGACCGGCGACCGGCATGTGGATGCGGTGGTAGTCGCGCGGGCTGAGGTAGAGCGTGGCGAAATCGCCATCGACGAAGGCAGCAGCCACTTCGCCGTCGCCGCCGAGCAGTGCGGCGGTCGAGTAAAGATGCCCCTTGGCCTGAAAGATCTGGTCGCGCTCGATGCGACCGAACTGGCTGATCGCCCCGTCGACCGGGCAGACGAAATCCGCCTCGGCGAGCGGGCGCGCGCCGTCACGCAGCGGACGTGTGAAGAAGTCGTTGAACGTCGGGTAGCAAACCGGATTGGGCTCGGCCGCCTCGCTCATGTCGACGTCGTAACGCCCGATGAACCAGCGGATGACGGCGGTGGTCAGGCTGCCCGCGTTGCTCGCCGCCAGGCGTCCGGCGAGTTGGGTCAGAGCCTGCTTGGGCAGCAGGTGCTGCGCGAGTACGGCGATGCGGTCGGACACGATGGCGTTGGTGGCGAAGACGGAGCCCGATTATACGCCGGGCTTGGCCCGCCCCGGCCGTGCGCTCACTGAAATCGGCAGGCGCCGGGTCCGTCCGGGTGGCCGCAACTGCCACACGCTGCGGGCAGTTCGCGTGCCGCTGCGCTGCTCAGCGCTGCAAAAGCGGACAGCTTCTTGCGCAAGTCGGTGCTGTGGCAGTTGGGGCACTCGGCTGCCGGCGAGGACTCGCGAACCAGCTTTTCAAACTCGCTGCCGCAGGCGGCGCACGCGTATTCGTAGATGGGCATTTTGTCAATACTCCGTGTTGGTGCGAAAGATTTGCCGAAGCAGCGCGCCCGCCGCTGGCCTGGCCGTCGAGGACCGCCAGGAGCGCTGGCCAAGGAACTCACGGCGGCGCAAGTTTACCTTGTCCGCCAAGCCAAAGCAGCGGTATTCTCCGGCTGAGGCATGGACTTGCTGCATCGCAACAGAGCAGACCGGGGCGGATGGACATGAAAGCAACGCTGCGCTGCGGGCTGACCGGAATGGCCGCCTGCGCGTCATTCTTCTGGGCCGGCGAAACAACGGCGGAGACCGCTTTCGCCTTTGTCAGTTCGCCCATGAGCTGGGTTGGTCAGGGCGAGAGCGTGCTGATCACGCCGACCACCGGGAGCGGCTTCAGCTTTACCGCGACGCGCTCTTACGATCAGGGTGTCCAATTTGCCATCAATGACTTCGCGATGAACCCTGATTTTTGGTCAACACGCGACTGGAGTCTCGACTTCGCCGCCCCCTACGGCGCGCCGCTGACGCCCGGCCGTTACCCGTCGGCAGAGCGCTGGCCTTTCCAGGCGGTGTCCAGTCCCGGCCTCTCCTTTTCCGGCAACGGGCGTGGCAACAATACGCTGAGCGGCCGATTTACCGTCCTCGAGGCGCAATACTCCGGGACCGGCGAGGTGATGGCTTTCGCTGCGGACTTTGTCCAGTTTGACGAGAACATCCGCAACTGGTGGAGCTTCGGATCGCTGCGCTATCAGTCGTCGTTTGCCTTGCAAACGTTTCCCCGCATCGATTCGACGCAGGCGACGCACCTCGCCAGCGCACTTGGCGACACTTTGCTGCCGGCCTTCGACGGGGGCGTCCTGCGCATCGACAGCCCGGTACCGACGATCGATCTGGGCTTCACGCTGAGCAACCGTGGCGGCACGATAGACGCCAACGGCAATCGCGTATTGTTCACCGGCACGCTTGCTGACCAGCGCAACGAGAGTGGCCCGCTGACGCTCAGCGGAGCTGGCGTGAGCACCTTCGGCGGGCGAAACACCTACACTGGCCGGACGACGATCAGTCGCGGAGCGACGCTGGCGCTGGCCACTGGCGCAAGCATCGAGGACTCGGCGGAGGTGCGCAACGACGGGAGCTTCGACCTCGCTCAGAAAGCAGACGGTACCGCGATCAGGGCGCTCTCGGGTGATGGCCGGGTGCTCCTCGGCGTCGGCGAGCTGGTTCTGACTGCCGCCGACGGCACGTTTGCCGGAGTCATCGCCGGCCCCGGCGCGGTGCGCGTGCAGGCCGGCAACCAGGTCTTCAGCGGCGCCAACACCTACGCGGGTGGCACGACGATCAACGATGGCGCGACCCTCAGTGTAGGCAGTGACGCCAACCTGGGCGATCCAGGCGGCGCGCTGCGCCTCTACGGTGGCACGCTGCGCGCCACTTCGAACTTTTCGATGCAGCGTGCGATACACCTCCTGTTCCGCGATGGCGCTTTCAATATCGATGCCGGGAGTACGCTGACGAACGCGGGATCGGTCGACGGCCCGGGATCGGTGGTCAAGGACGGCGCCGGGACACTGCGACTCTGCGGCAGCGTCGCGCATGACGGCTGGTTCCGGGTGAGAAGCGGCCGGGTCGACCTTTGTGGCGCCTATGCGGCGCCTGGCCAGGTGACCATTGAGGCGGGGGCAACACTCGCCGTGCAGGGCGGCAGCGATCTGGCTTCGGCCGAGCGGATCCTCAACGGCGGGACGCTGGACATTTCGGGCAGCAGCGCCGGCGTCACCCTGCAAGCACTCGACGGGAGCGGCAGCGTCGTGCTCGGCGACCGCAGGCTGACGCTGGCCGGGCCCGACCGCTATCCCAACCCGGTCTTCAGCGGCGACTTCCAGGGCAGCGGCGAGATTTCGATTCTGCGCGGCCTGCACGTCTTTTCCGGGGTGAGCAGCGGGTTTACGGGCACGACGACGATCGTTCCCGGCGCCGTGCTGGCGCTTTCCGGGCTGGCTTTCCCCGGTCAGTCGACTTTCGTCAATCACGGCGTTCTCGATCTGTCCCCGCATTCGGGGGCCGCCTGGCTGGCCAGCCTGACCGGCAATGGTCTGGTCCTGCTCGGTGCCAACGACCTCGTCCTATGGCGCGCCGGCGGCAGTTTCGACGGAGAGATTTCGGGTTCCGGCCTGCTTGCCGTGATCGGCGGAGCGGTGACGCTCGGCGGGACGAACCGCTACGCCGGCGGTACGCTGATCGGCAGCGGCGCGCTTGTCCGGATTGCCGCCGACAGCAGCCTGGGCAACGCGGCCGGACCGCTCGGCCTGGACGACGGGACGCTGCGCACTTCGGCCAATGTGTCGACGGCGCGCACGATCTATGTCGGCGCCCGGGGAACCCTGATCACCGATGCTGGTACAACGCTGACCAGCACGGGCAGCGTGTCCGGCAGCGGCCGGTTGATCAAGCAGGGCGCCGGCGCACTGGTGCTCGCCGGTGATAACGCCGGCGATCATACGCCGGGCAGCGGCTGGACCGGCGGCCTGACGATCGACGAGGGTCTGGTCGAGGTGAACAACGCGTGGGGGCTCGGCTGGGGCGATGTGGCGCTCAATGGCGGACGGCTGAAGTTTGGCCTGGACCTGGCGACGCCGCAGACGATGGCGCTGGCCGGCGGCGCGCTGCTCGACGTTGCGCCAGGAACGACAACGACTCTGACCGGTACGATCGCCGGTACGACCGGTGGCTGCGTCGTCAAGACCGGCGGCGGCACGCTCAACCTGCGTGGTGCGGCGACTCTGGCCGGCGGCATCTGCGTCGAGCAGGGCGAACTCAAAGTGAATGGCGAACTCGCCGGCAGCGTCGGCATTGAACCGGCTGCGCTCTTGCGCGGCGACGGCGTGCTGCGTGGGCCGGTCAGCGTGCGCGGAACGCTGGCCCCGGGCAACTCGCCGGCGACGCTGACGGTCGCTGGAACGGTCGAGATGCTGCCCGGTTCGACCTTCCAAGCCGAGATCAACGGACGCGGTACGGCGTCGGGCCCGGGCAACTATTCGCGCTTGCTGGTTACCGGAGCGGGCAATCAGTTCATTGCTGGCGGCGCCCGGCTGCAGCCCCGGCTGCGCGCGCTCAGCGGCAGCGAGGTCTATGTCCCCTACGTTCCGCAACTCGGCGACAGCTTCCGCATCGTCAGCGCGGAAGGTGGAATCGTTGGCCGTTTCGCCTCGGTCGCCGAGGCCGAAGGCCTGGCGGCGGGCACGCGTCTGCTCGCCTTCTACGATGTGCGCGGCAACCGCAGCATCGACCTGCGCGTCGCGCCAGCGGCCTACAGTGGCGTGCTGAGCAGCGCCAATGACAATCGCCGCGCGGCGGCCGATGCCGTCGATCGGCTGAGCGTCGCCGATCAGCAAGGCAACACCAACTCGGCGCAGAGCGAGTTCCTGTACGCGCTGAGCGGACTCCCCGGAGAGCAGATTCCGGGCGCGCTGAACACGCTGCCGGGCGAAGTGCATGCCGCGCTGGCGGCCGTTGCCCCGCGCACCGGGCCGCGGGTGCAGGCTGCGTTGCGCCGCCAACTCGGCGCAACCCGCGCTCGCTCGGCCGACGCGCCTGCGCCAGCATCGGATGACGCTACGCCGCGCCGCGCGCTGTGGATTGAGGTCGGCGGCGATCGCGGCCACTGGAGCGGCGATCGCTCAGCGAGTGGCTTGCGCGCCACGCGCACCGAGTTTGCCGTGGGCGGCGATCTGTTCGAGGCGGACGGCGTACGCGCGGGAATCGGCCTGGCGCACGCCGATACGAATGTTGCGCAAACGCATGGCGCCGGCTCGGTCGAGGAGAATGTGCTTTTTGCCTACGGTCAGTACCGCGCCGACGCGTATCTCCTCGACGGTTTGATCGGCTATGGGCGCAGTCGGTGGACCAGCCGGCGCGCCGACCCGCTGGGCGGCGGCGAGCGCCTGAAAACCGACCAGGGTGGCGCCACGTGGCTCGCCGGCAGCACGCTGCGCAAGCCGTTCGAAGTGGCAGTGACGGTCGTCGAGCCCTTCGCCAGCGTGCTCGCCCAGCACGTTACGCGACAGGCCACCGACGAAGCGGGAGACTCGCCGGCCGCCCTGCATCTGCGCCGTTACAACGCGACGAACGTGCGCGCCATGCTCGGTCTGGCTGCCGCTTCGCTGGACAAGGACCCGCTCAATGCCGCGCTGACCTACGAAGTGCAATTGGGCCTTGGCCAGGACTGGGGCAGCGCCTTGCGTGCGAATGTGCACGCCAGCCTCGCCGGCAGCGAATTCGCGCTGTGCGCGCCGCAGGTCGGGCGCAGCTTTGCGCAGTTACGGCTGGCCGGGACCTGGCGACTGAGCCGCACAGCGTATGCCTATGCCGCGCTGACGGGCGAAGTACGCCAGGAACAGAGCGAGGTTGGCGGCACAGCCGGCTTGCGCGTCGCTTTCTGAGCCCGGCCGGCATACCTTGCGCCGGCTGAAATCGAACCTCTTGCGGCGCCGTCGCCGGGAGTAGGCACGCCGGGCCAGATCACCTAGACTATGGCGCGCGCGGCACGCTGTTGCCGCGCCCACCGCTTCGCTTACCGTGCGCGCCATCAGCGGCTTCAGCGCCGTCCTCGCCCGCTTCCGATCGTTGTTCCCTCGACCGCTTGCCCGCCATGCCCCAATCCTCCCTTGCCATCGATTCCAAGCTGCCGCAGGTCGGCACGACGATTTTCACCATCATGTCCAGACTTGCCGCCGACTGCGGCGCGATCAACCTGTCGCAGGGCTTCCCCGATTTCCAGCCCGACGATTCGCTATTCGCAGCCACGCTGCAGGCGATGCGCATGGGGCGCAACCAGTATCCGCCGATGGCCGGCGTTGCCGAATTGCGCGCGGCGATCAGCGACAAGGTCGAGTCGCTCTACGGCGTGCGCTACGACAGCGAGAGCGAGGTGACGGTGACCGCCGGCGCGACACAGGCGATCTTCACCGCGATCGCCGCTTTCGTCCGCCCGGGCGACGAGGTGATCGTCTTCGAACCGGTCTACGACAGCTACGTTCCGGCGATCGAAACCGTCGGCGGCGAGGCGCGCTACGCGGCGCTGTCCTACCCCGACTACCGACCCGACTGGGAGCAAGTGCGTTCGCTGCTCGGCCCGCGCACGCGCATGATCATCATCAACTCGCCGCACAACCCGACCGGCGCCGTCTGGTCGGCGCAGGATCTTGAGCACCTGGCCGAACTGACGCGTGGCACCGACATCGTCGTTCTCGCCGACGAGGTCTACGAGCACATCGTCTTCGACGGCGCGCGACACCACAGCGTCAGCAGCCGGCCGGAACTCGCCGCGCGCAGCCTGGTCGTCTCTTCGTTCGGCAAGACGTATCACATCACGGGGTGGAAGATCGGCTATGTCGTCGGCTCGGCCCGCCTGATGAACGAGTTTCGCAAGGTCCATCAGTTCAACGTCTTCACAGTCAATACACCGTGCCAGGTGGGGATCGCCGACTACATGCGCGAGGCTGCGCGCCATCTCGGACTGGCCGACTTCTACCAGCGCAAACGTAATTTCTTTCGCACACTCTTGCAGGATTCGCGTTTCGATCTGTTAGCGTGTGGCGGGACGTATTTTCAGTTGGCGCGCTACCGCCGGATCTCGGCTTTGCCGGATGTCGAGTTTGCGCACTGGCTGACGCGCGAGGCCGGCGTCGCGGTGATTCCGGTGTCCGTCTTTTACCACGATGGACGCGACGACGGCGTCGTTCGCTTCTGTTTCGCCAAGCAGGAGGAGACGCTGGCCGCTGCGGCAGAACGGCTGCGCAGCTTGTAAGGGGCTTCCCGCAAGCTGCGCCGGGCCTCTATAATCGCCGCCCGCGCAACACAACCCAATAACACAAATCATTCAATTCAAGGAGAAGCACAGGATGAGCATGCTGCAGGAGTTCAAAGAATTCGCAATGAAGGGCAACGTAATGGATCTCGCCGTCGGCGTGATCATCGGCGGGGCTTTCGGCAAGATCGTCGATTCGGTCGTCGGCGACCTGATCATGCCGTTCATCGCCTGGATCATGGGCGGCAAACTCGATTTTTCGGGGATGTTCCTGGTTCTCGGCAAGGTCCCCGAGGGAACCGCGATGACGCTCGACGCGCTGAAGAAGGCGCAGGTGCCGGTTTTCGCCTACGGCAGCTTCATCACGATTCTGGTCAACTTCATCATCCTCGCCTTCATCATCTTCATCATGGTCAAGCAGGTCAACCGCTTGAAGAAGAGCGAACCGGTGGTCGAGGAAGCCCCGCCGGCGGTCGCCGAGGAAGTCATCCTGCTGCGCGAGATTCGCGACAGCCTGAAGAAGTAGAGGGCCGTTCGGCGCGCGCCGCGCCGATCCCGCTCATGTGCTTTCCCCGCCGGCCTGCGCCGGCGCAAGCCGGCAACGCCGCTTCAGGGAATGAACGGCCACTCGATCTGGTCGCTGCGCGCAACGCCCGCGCTCAGCGCCCGGCACGAGGCGATGAAGTCCAGCATGCCGGCGGTCTGAAACTTGCGCCGATGGCGAACGAAATGGAAGTGCCGGCGCAGATCAAGCTCCGGCGTCTCGACGGCAACCAGGCTACCGCGGCGAAAAGCCTCGCGCAGCGCCAGGCGCGAGATGCAACCGATTCCCAGACCGAATTCGACGGCGCGCTTGATCGCTTCCGTATGTTCCAGTTCGAGACGCACCGCGAGCGGCGCGTGATGATGACGCAGCGCCTGATCGAGCGTCTCGCGCGTTCCTGAACCCGCTTCGCGAACGATCCACGCTTCGCCCGCCAGTTCGTCGAGCGTCGCCGAAGCGCGCCTGGCGAGCCGATGGCCGGGCGCGCAGAAGACGACCAGTTCGTCGGCGACCCAGGGTTCGACGAGCAGTTCCGGATGGCGGCAGTGTCCTTCGATCAGGCCGAGGTCGAGCTCGTGCCGGGCAAGCTGCTCGACGATCGTCTTCGTGTTGTGTACGGCCAGACCGACCGTGCTTTCCGGGTGGCGCTTGAGGAAGTCGGCAACGATCAGCGTCGCCAGATAGTTGCCAATGGTCAGCGTCGCGCCGAGGCGCAGATGGCCGTAGCCGCTGCGCCCGGCGAGTGCCTGCTCGAGGGCGGCCGCCCGCTCGATCAGTTCGATGGCCTGCGGCAGCAGCGTCTGACCGACTTCGTTCAGTTGCAGCGCCTTGCCGAAGCGGTCGAAGAGCTGCGTGTCGAACTGACGTTCGAGCTCGCCGAGCGCGGCACTCGTGGCCGACTGTGACAGAGCAAGCTCTTCGGCAGCGCGCGAAACGTTTTCGTGACGGGCAACGGCGACAAAAACTTCGATCTGGCGCAGGGTGAATCGCATGGCGTTTGGTTAGAGGCAAAATCGCTAAGGATTATCCAGAAAATCTGTTTTGCAAACAGAATACGACGAACTACGATGCGTGTCGTCCACCATCGCCAGCCCAGGCCCACGCCAATGAGCAACTACTCTTCCCAGCGCGTTCTTTCGGTGCATCACTGGAACGACAGCCTGTTCAGCTTCCGCACGACGCGCGATCCGGCGCTGCGTTTCATCAACGGCCAGTTCGTCATGATCGGTCTGCCGCAGGAAGGTCGTCCGCTGACGCGCGCCTACAGCATTGCCAGCGCCAATCACGACGACTACCTCGAGTTTTTCAGTATCAAGGTGCCGAACGGGCCACTGACCTCGAAGCTGCAACATCTGGCGGTCGGCGACGAGATCGTCGTCAGCCGCAAGCCGACCGGAACGCTGGTTCTGCGCGACCTGCGGCCGGGCGAACATCTCTACCTGCTCGCCACCGGCACCGGATTGGCGCCATTCATCAGCCTGATTCAGGATCCCGAGACCTACGAGCGCTTCAACAAGGTGATCCTGATCCACGGCGTCAGATGGATCAAGGATCTGGCGTACAGCGACTTCATCCAGCGCGAACTGCCGACGCACGAGTTCTTCGCCGACCTGGTGCGCGGACGCCTGATCTACTACCCGACGGTGACGCGCGAAGCCTACCTGCACCAGGGGCGGATCACCCATCTGATGGCGAGCGGTCAGCTGTTCTCGGATATCGGCCTGCCGCCGCTCGATGCGCAGCGCGATCGCGCAATGGTCTGTGGCAGCCCGGCGATGATCAAGGACTGCTGCACGCTGCTCGATCAACACGGCTTCCAGGTTTCGCCCTATATCGGCGCGCAGGGCGACTATGTCATCGAGCGCGCCTTCGTCGACAAGTAGGCCGGGCGGCCACCAGCGGCGTTGGCCAGAAAGCTGACGTCGCGCTCGATGCGCTGCCCGACAAGCGCTTTTTTCGAAGCCAAACGGCGGCGGACTCGGGTAACTCGGGTAGACTGAGGGCTGCGCAGCCTTGTCCGCTGCGCGCTTCTGCCGGCGCTGCCCGAGCGCCCGTGCACCGCCTGTTCAACCCTCATCACCCGCGGACCGACGACCGCCAAGGCCATGGCTCAATACGTATTCACCATGCTTCGCGTGGGCAAGATCGTGCCGCCCAAGCGACAGATCATCAAGGACATCTCGCTTTCGTTCTTCCCCGGCGCCAAGATCGGACTGCTTGGCCTGAACGGTTCCGGCAAATCGACGGTGCTGCGCATCATGGCCGGCGTCGACCGCGACATCATTGGCGAAGCAACGCCGATGCCCAATCTGAAGGTCGGTTACTTGCCGCAGGAACCCGAACTCGACCCGGCGCGCAACGTCCGCCAGGAAGTCGAGTCCGGCCTCGGCGAAGCCTTCGCTGCGCAGGAACAACTCGCTGCGGTCTATGCCGCTTACGGCGAACCCGATGCCGACTTCGAAAAGCTCGCCGAGGAGCAGGCACGCCTGGAAGCGATCCTCGCCGGCGCCGGCAGCGATCTGGCCAACCAGCTCGAACTGGCCGCCGACGCCCTCCGCCTGCCGCCGTGGGAGGCGTCGATCGGCACGCTGTCGGGCGGCGAAAAGCGGCGCGTGGCGCTGTGCAAACTCCTCCTGTCGAAGCCCGACATGCTGCTGCTCGACGAGCCGACCAACCACCTCGACGCCGA
>NZ_JAVMKF010000234.1:0-19193 GCF_031732815.1 Accumulibacter sp.
AATGCCGAGGGAACCTATATCGCGGACAGCGTGTCTTCTTAACGTGGAGATCAATCGCAATTATGTATCTGATGCACAAAACTAGGTTAATCAATCGGTTACGGTTAGCCCAGTTTTGTGCTCAGGGGCCGCTCTAGCCAGTCGATGACTGGCCTTCTCTCGGAACCTGCGAAAGCGGGTGTCGAGAAAAGTCATCACACCGATTTAACTTGGCCGATTACGTCATTGGTTGGCGATCATTCAATACGCGATGTGCAGCTCCTGCCTTTGTCGGTAGACGAACGACTCCTTCGCCATCAACCGACGCCCAATTTTTCCATCCTAAATCTGGCTTGTAACAACAACGCTTGCAGGTAACGGTTTTGTCTCGTGAGAGACCAACGCCCACGACTCTGCGTTATGAGTCGCTTCAATCAGCATATGGCGCATTTTGCCTAAGCTGGTCTCCCTAGCCAGCCCAATCCAACACAACGAAATTTCGCGGGATTAGGTGTGACTAGGTTTTCAATCCGAACGGGAATGCCACTTCCCGTTCGGGGCGTGGTGCCCCATTTATTTTGGAGAACACCATGAATGCAGCACTACTTCTTCCACTCGTGAAGCAAGCCCAAGCCCACGGAAAGCGATTTCTCGTGTTGCCGAATCACTTTATCCCGGTTGACGAGGCGCTCCGTTGGAAAGCGTCGTACGAGGAGAAGCTGGTAATAGCTTGCAATTATCTTGAGCAGTACCGTAGCGACCCGAAGCAATATGGCGTGGCCTTGGGGTTAATTCGGATTCGTTCGATCGTGAGATCAGCAGCTCATGACTTCTGCACCTATCTTCGGGATCTCTGCATCTTGACGCAGCCGGCTGATTGGCCTCCGTTGCCCAAGGAGTTGAAAGCCTATCCTGAGGTCCAAGAATATTGGAGTGCGGGTTTTGAGGACACGAGAGCGCAGTTTTACTCGGATCCGGACTAGATTTGCTACACAACCACTTCGGCCCTACACCTCACGGTGTGGGGCCATTTTTATTTTGTGTTCTGCTCTGGATAGTTCCTATTCTCTCCATGAAATCCGAGGGTGAAATCCGAGCAACGTCGGGAGGTACCAGATAACGAAAATACGTTCTGGATCCCCAGACGTCGAAATCGCCAATCATGAAGAAACGGTGCTCTGCTCTCGTTAAAGCGACATTCAGAATGTTCGGCTTCCTGGAAGCCCAGGTCACGGCCCCCTCCGATTTCTCATCGCATCCGAGAACCATCCAAACCACTGAGGCTTGTTTCCCTTGGAAGGTATGGACCGTACCAATATGCGACTTACACCATTTGCGCACTGCCGATTTTGTCAGTGGCTTACCATCGTTGCCGAAAACTCCCGACCAGCAGCCTACGTCGGCTAGCCTGGCCCTCAGCATGGAAGCTATCCGGCGAAACGGCGATATCACGTATATCGGGGGAAGGTCGCCGATTGATCGGGCAAGCTCAACCAATCCTTCTGCAACCAGTTCAGTTTGTCCAGGAACGACTTGCTTGTTCTCCGTGGCACCGGAAATCTGAACCCAGGCACTATCTCCCAAGTTGAGCGAGTCACTCGGAGGCCGCCGATCTTCCGCTCCGAAGATCATCTTGCCCTCATAGGCAATCTCGTTGGCGATGTTGAACATCGGGTCAGAGCAGCGACGATGGACACGTAGTGGGCTACCAATCCAAGTATTTCCAGACTCCGTTGATCTATCGGCCACATGTGCCCCGAAAACGTTAGCTTCGTCCGCCAAATTCTGGACCGAGCGTTTGTGGGGAGCGACGTTTTCCTGGGCAACTCCCGAACATCGCTCCAATTCCTCGATCAATTTCGCGGGCACGGTGAACACGGGTTCGATCTGCAATGGATCGCCCACCACCATTGCCTTCCGGCAGCGCCAAAGTGCGCCGACAGCCGCCTGCGGCACCGCTTGTCCTGCCTCATCAATGAACAGCCAGCCCAGGGATCCAGGCCCAAGCTCCCGGAATTGGTTGGCGATAGAGGCGAATGTGCTGGACACCACAGGAACCATCATGAACAAGCTTTGCCAGATCGGCTTGGCGTGATCGGACTCCAGCAAGCGCTTGCCACCAAGAAGTGAGGAAATAGCGAAAAGGTTTCCGCCGAACCCACCCTGCTGTTTGGATACCTCCGCCAGCCATGCCTCGTGCAAAGTAAGCGCCGCTGCGAATAGTCTGGAGCGGCGGAGGTTTAGTTCAGGATCAGGCCAGAGCCCTTGTATTTGTGTCTCGGCGCCTTCAATGCCGCTACCGGCGTGCCACTGAGCCTCCACCAGCGGAAATTGAGGGCCAAGAGCCGCTATCGCGCATTGCAGCTCATTCCATCGTGCCTCTCGCTGCTGCAGGTAATTCTTGGCTGTTTTACGCGCGGAATCGGCAGCTGCGCTTGCCGATCTGGCAGGGAGTAATTTCGGTTCAAACTCGATCTTTTTGAGGAGAGCGTCAGTTTCCATCGCGTCATAACGCTGTTTTTTCTCCTGGAACGCTGTTGCAGCAGCGCGATGCTCACGCCGCGACTGGCTGCTGAATAGCCACTTAAGCATTGAGATTTTGGGGCTTTCGTTCCGAAGCCTGAGCCGGTCAATGGTTTCTAATTGGCTGGTGACGGAAGCCAATTCTGCCGAGATCGATTGCAAATCCGCCTGCGCCGACTGCCAAGCTGCCTCGGCTACATCAACAGATTGACGTTCATTCGACGTGTAGCCATCGAGAGTCAAACCTGCCGTCTGCTCGAGAGCGTTGACGTACTCAGCAAGACTCGCCTGGCGGTTCGAGACGTCGGTTTCCGCCTTCCGAAACAGGTTGGCTGCCTCCGAGAAAGTTGGGCCTTTATAACCTTCGCGCCACTCCCAGATGGATTTATGGAGTTGTGGATCGTAACCTTTCGGGGGATTCTCTCCATCCTTGACTGCTTTCCCAAATACGCCATCCAAAAACCGTCGCCTGTTCGTCCGATTTCCCAAGGCACAGGCAATTAGTCCCCACGGGCTATCGTCGACGGATAGTTGGTCGAACTGCCCCTTTTCATTCCGAGCTGCATATTGGGTAGCCACTGGCTGCAAATAGGTCCACTTCGGAGTCCCGTTGCCATGCCTCCAGGCCAGCTCCTTTCGCCGATTGACCTTCTGGCTGCCAAGGGCACTAGCCTTGGGAAGATCACGCGAAATGTTCTCAACGGCCGCATTATTCGTTGATGCGACCACGATCTCAAACCCGGTCAGTTCCTGTTTCAAGCGGGAGATGCGCGTCGAAGTGCCCCCTTCAAACTCAACGGAAACAGCAGGGGCTGCTTCGAATGCGTCCCGAGCACTGGGGAGAGCGGCAAGCACCCGCGCTCGTTGAGTAATGACCTCGGCGAAAATATCGCGCAGGAGCGTCGTCTTTCCCGTGCCAGGTGGTCCATTGACCGAGAAGATGCCGCTCACTTCCATCGCTTCAGTGGCTTCGTTAATCGCGAACTGCTGCATGAGGCTCATATAGTGCCCAGGCTCACCTAACCAGTGTCCCCCCGGTAATTTGCCGGGATGGAGCCTGGCGCGTATTCGCATACAACCATTCTCCGAGTAGACCGAAACCCGCTTGGAGGCGGGCACTGGAGTAAGGTAGGCAAGGAGCGGGGGCGGAAGGCTCTCGGAGGCAAGCGTTCTCAGTACGCGCTGGATGTCTTTCGCGTAGAAGCTATTCAGAATGTCGATCTGATCATCGGTATCAGCATCGTCATCTGGATCGTCATTGTCGGTGCTAGAAGGCCTAGGGTTATCCCGCGATGGCGAGTTCGGCGTAGGACTCTCGGCGGCCGCTTGATCCTTCTTCTTTGATTCCTTGGCGGCTCGGGCTCGGATTACAACCACCGGAAACTCCGAGGAGTCAGGTGTGAAGTCCGCCCAGGAACAGAAAATCTTTACCAGTTGCTCGATTTCAGTGCGAACGAGCGGCAGGGGGGCCGAAGGACTGCCGTCGTCCTTTTGCGGTCCAGCTGACCGATCTTTCAACCTTTGGGTCTGGAAATCGGCGAGCTCGTGCTGCAGAGTCTTGAGATTCGACTGGAAGTCATCGAAGTCCAATCCTCCGAGACCGAATGACTTCAATCGGCCAAGAGCCCAAGGCACGGTCGATACCGACACTTTGTCCCATTGAGGTTCTCCAAGCACATTGAGCGCCACCTTGGCAAAACAGGTCAGCCCCTCGTAATCGCCACGCTCAAAGTCCTCGTTGTCTTCAAGCTCCGAAGGCTGATTCCGCAAGGTGGCTCGTACCAACCTGTTCAGCAATTCCTTGTCGAAAATCCCCAAATAGAGTTCAAAGCCAGAAAGCCGCTTTCCTGCCGGAACTCGCGGAACGTCCCACAGGTCACCGCAGCTTTGTGGTTGTATAGAAGCCAAGTGCTTTGCAGTGATACGGCGTACCGCCCAGTCCTTGTCTTCGTGATCAAGGATCTGTTTCTCAAGATCGTACGGTATAAAAAACTCGACCTTGTGCCAAAAATCAAGAACTCGGCGGCAATTTTGGGAGGGCGATGGTGTGCCGTTGCCAGATTGAGCAGCTTGCAAGCGGGAGGAAGTCATGTGCGAAATCCTGCCATTGCTGTTAGCTATATGACAAGTTCAAACGTTGCGGGAATTGGGCTGTAGGCACCGGTCGATTTCCGATCATTCGCCGGCGGCACGGTGGCTCCGCTACTTCTCGGTTTGGCGCCGGGAAACGATCTTGCCAGGGCGGATAGGCGGTATGCAAGCGTGATGGCCGTCCGCTATGGAAAGCCAATTCCGTTTCGGACGTGGGCGAAACGTTGGCAATTATGCCCTTCTTCCCGCGCTACCGGTCTCGATGAGGTCGGTAAGCCAAGTGGAGAGGCGACCAGCAGGCCACGGTGCCGAACTCGCCACGCCGCTCGCCACGGGTGGATGGTCAGCGGCCGGAAATACCGCCTTACCTCTGTGATAATGTCCATTCACGCACCTATCGAATTTGGCAAAATTCCGTGCCGCTGTGACTATGCCGAACGATTTTAATCGCGCTCAGCCCCGGAGAAAAGATCGACTATCACACGCGGCAGAGAGGACGTTGTGGAAATCACCGCTGAACTGATTCAAGCCGGTACGAGCGACCGAGGCGGATTGTCCAGGCGGCAGCTCGCCCTACTCGGCGTTGCCTGGCCACCCGGGAGCGGGTGGAAGCAATCAATCATCGGACGTTCAATACCGGACGCGGACGCAGACGAGTTCGTGCGGCTCGCCGGACGACATATCGAGCTTAAAGCCGAGAGGAAGGCGAAGCCGGTGAATTGGTGCGGCGCCCCAGAGCCTGTCGATATCTACCTCTATGTTCTGGCGCTCGCCGATGGCTGCTTCTACGTTGGCCTTACGTCGGACGTCGGCAACAGAATGGCGCAGCACTTTGCCGGAGAAGGTTCGGAATGGACCAAGCTACATGTTCCGCGGCAGATTCTGCACACCATTTGCACGGGTACCAAGGATGGCCGTGCAGCTGAGCTGATGGAGGACGAAGTCACCGTCACATTGATGGCTCGTCATGGCATCGAGAAGGTGCGCGGTGGTCATTTCAGTGATCCAGATCAGGCCTCGGTCGAGGGCCATCTTCGCGGGCACGGCCGATGGGAACAGATCAAGAAAGCGCAGCTCTCAAGGGAGTCTTTCAATACTGAGGCAAACTGGGCAGACGCCCTGGACGAGTTCCTTGAGTTGGCGCTGAGATACTACGATGCGGGGGCGCCGGCAGATCTGCATGACGCGGTCTTCAGCGCTTGTTACCGACTTACCCGCTATCGATACTGGCACGAAGATTTCGCTCCCGGCCTCAGTTGGCAGTTCTGGAACCGGAAAGGCATCCTGCCCGTGCTCCTTTCGTTCAAGCTTGGCCGGCCAGTTGGAAATCGTTTGGCCTCGGTCTATGACGTCCTCGCAGCAGCACTCACGCGCGGGCAGAACGGGACGCACCCTCTGCGGAGGCTCTTTCTGAAGACGTGGCAAGCCTACACGCCAGAGACCACAAAGAACCAAGCTGTGACGGTGAGTCGGTTCTTGGAATACCTAAACGATGGAACTGAAGCCGATCGACGATACGATGCTTTCGTCTCAATCCTATTTCCAGAAACGCGGCATTTACTTCGGCGGATGTAGGTGCACGCACCCCATCGGTGAGGAGCGACTGAAGAGGAGAACAGTCCGATAAATCGCAGAATCCACGAACGATGGCAAATTCTTAGAATGGGATCTCGTCCGGCGCATCGCTTCGCCGAAGTGATATCTTCCTTCCGTGGATGTCGAATTCGTTTCCTGTAGTTTTTTCCAGAAACGTTCGTAGGCGACGATTGTTCTGGTGGGTCAAGTATGTCGCGCCATAAAGTTGATCGTTTCGATAGTAGGCATCGATAATCATCTGTAATTCGCCGTCAGTCAGTTTTTCGACAGCGGCTTCCAGCCGTTGAAACCTGATGGTCGTTTCACCCCAACTGGGCGACTCAGCGAATGCCTTTACCACTCCGGTCTGCAAGCGGGTCCGTGCACCGAGTGCGTCCCGGAGAAGCGGATACAGTCTGGCGGCTGCGTCGTCTGGCTCGTCAAGCTTCGCCTTCATCGCCTGGATGTGGCCGATAAAGCCTGCAGGATCTGCTTTCCCAAGCTTCACGCATATGATCGGCGTTCCAACACCGAGAGCGTACCCGACCTCTTGGTTGGTCCATGTGCTCCCGTGGAAATCGTCGGTCAGAAACACAAGCATGACTTCCATGGTCTCGAGTCCGCGCATTATCTCCAGTCGCCATTCTGTCATTGGCGCGATCGTGTCATGCGCTACGAAGCATGAGAAGCCATACCCCTCAAGAGCCTGAGCGAGGTCTTGTGCTGCTGCCTTATGCTCATCGCGGTGAGTGATGAATACTCGGACAAAACTTGGCTTCCATATCGTAAGTGCATCAGGCGACACCACTGGCTTTTCGCAGATCGATACGGCCTGTTGGAAATCAGCATCGTTCTCGTCGTTCAGTTCAAAAACTACGGTGCTGATGAACTCGCCCGGGCGCTGTGGTGCGATCCCTCTAAGATCCCGTGTGAGTGTTTCGGTGAGTTTTTCCTGCTGTTTAGGGCTAATGGCAGCCAATGCCTCAAGCGGTAGATATAGCCGCACGTCGTGCCCATAAGTACCACCATCCCAGTTGTCGTACTGGATCCCCTCGTCGACATAAACCCGAGCTGCATCGATCAGCGACTTCAGCGTCGCATTGTCAGTATCTCCAGCATAGTGGTGGCTCAGCCTCAATAGATAGCCCGGGATTTTCGCGGGTAAGTAGTAGCTCATCGGAGAAACAACCATAATTCAAGTGAGGCGGTCTATATCTGGATATAGCTCCAATCAATCGGATCGGATCGGGTTAGACATACATCGGATGAAGAGCGATTTTCATCAACGCTTGAATTTGTCATAGCCCATGTGAATCATATCACTGCCCGCATTGCTGCCGTCTTGACACTCCTTTCTGGCAACGCATAATGGGCGGAGGCATCACGGACTGCCTGCCGCCCGCAACGGCGAAACCTCATGGGTTCCGGAATTAAGATTTCCCTCTCTCCATGTTCATAACCTTGGCGTTATACGTGGCGTAGAAAGCGGGCTTACTACCTTGTCACCGCCATAGTTTATGGAATGGATCATGTCGATTGAACAAGCAAAAAAACAGGCGAAGAACCTTCGCCGCCTGCTTCCTGCCTTCATTACAGAGCACCCCGATGGCGGCAAGCTCGCCGATTTTCATGAGTTGATTGCCAGAACCCACGGCTATCCGAGCTTTCACGCAATGTCGGAGGCCTACAAGGTGACCGATCAGAAGCAGCCTGATCATTCTGGACTCGGCGCTTTGTGTGTCGCCTACCAGGGTATCGAGTCCTGGGAGATGTACGACCTCAATGGCAATCCGAAGAAGCCTAAAAGGATGGCCTATGCTGAGTTGCGCTTACCGGTCGCCGACTATTCCGAGGAAGACCCCCTGTACGCGGTGACAGAGGAATTTGACGAGGCCTGCGACATGGAAGGCGGGCTCACCGGCGATTTCGACGACTACTCGCAGCAATCGCTCAACAAACTGCTTCGTCTTGCCGCCAAGTTGACCAAGCAGGAACCGGCATTCGTCGACGGATACGCCTTCCAGGTCGGTACCTATGTCCATACTGGCCAGAACAGCAAAGCCATCAGCCTCGCGGAACCGCTGGTGGCGGCAATCTTCGAGATGATTGCCAAGTGTGCTGACGAGCACAAGGCCAAGGAATTGTTGATGCCGTACGTGTGCCTAGCCAACCGGCCATTTCATCGCCTGGCACACGGGCTGGTGTTGGCCTATCTTGCCGAGCGCAACACCGACAAAGGTGTTTCGTTGGCCAAGCGCATGTTTGCGCTCTGGCCAAACGACAATATGGGTTTTCGATTCATCATTGCGGATCCCTACGGCATCGACTGAATCTCGCTCGATGAGATCCGACAACGGCAGTTATCGACGAGGCGGAGTAAGGCTAGGCGAACCGCACGTCTATTCGCAGCACCGGAGGTGCACGCAGATGAACGGAGTGGAACATTGCTATCTGTTGTTATTTTCGACGTACCCACCATCTTTTGAAAACTTCAACCACCAAGCGGCCTCCGCAGTATCTGTTTCTACGCTCGACCCTTCCAGAAAATTCCGACCGACATAGTGAGCTGCATAAGCAGCGGGATCTTGCATGCCATCGGATCGATATGCGGCTCGCCTGAACCACTTTATCGCCGTATCTCGGTCCCGAGTTACCCCCCAACCATATGCGTACATTTCACCAACCAGAAACTGAGCGCGGCCATGGCCAAGCGTTGCCAACAATTCAAGTCTCGACTTCGCTGTCTCATAATTTCCAGATTTGAGTTCCAACAGGGCGTCTTCGAAAGCTGATGAACATGCTATGTATCCTCCTGAGAACAACAAGGCAAGAAGTAACAGCGATCTCGCAACCATTTTTCTGCGCACGGGATGGAGCGTCTTTCTCAACTCAGTCGAGCAAGGTTTACTGCAACCAGAAGGGTCAGAAGGAATACTGATATCAGATTAAACGCGATAGCAATGCGGAACGGCTTCTGATTGAGCGACGCGCGCCTAGACTGAGCGCTTCCGAACCAGCAAACCACAAAAAAAAGAGCAGCGAGCAGATAGAACGTAGCTACCGTATCAAGGTTCAAATATATCGGAGATTTAAAATCAAAATTGAACTTAAAGGCCTTCATCACAGCGGCCCAGCAACGTTCCAGAACGAGCACTAGTTCAACTAAGCCGAATGCTATAGCAACGATTCCTAAGTTGCGCACCAACGGTCTATTTGTCATATGCATATTTTTAATACGAGTTGATCACGGTAATTCGCCCATACCGAAATAGTTGCTCATTGGGCGGAGCCCCCGGCCTTCGAGACTTGCTTTTTACGGTAACGTTGTCAGTCTTCGTTTTCTGAATTAGTTTTTGCACTTTTCTCCAAGAGTCATCATCATCAGCCGCGATGCAGCCCGTCGTTCGTCCAGGTCGATGTAGTCTCAATTCTTTCCTGCCTGTGCGTGATTGCTTATCGTCACCGTAGCTATCATCGGCGGGTTCTAGCCTGAAGTAGTCCGGGTCTGGGTGCTGGAGGAGATCATAACTTCCATTCGGGATTGGATCGCCGAATGGTCTTCCTCCGGAACCGAAGCTCCCAGAAACAGACTCGCCGGTCTCAAGGTCATGTAGCGTAAGTTGTCCCGTGGCTTGGTTGTAAATACCGTAGACGTATAGTCCTAGTGGGTCCAATCCAACCAGCGGATTTGATTTTACGTAGCCATAGACATTGATTCCCCCAGCGAGCCCAATCGGATCGCTCTGCACATACCTTCCACCCTGGAAGTCATACGTCCTGAACCAGTTATCCCGCATTCGTGTTTCGGGATCTTCATACTGCCCCGGGAACCTGAGCGGGTTCGCGATAGTTGCTCCTTGAGCAACCGTCGTCTCCCCGAACGCCAGCGCCTTCGCCTCCCAAACAATGCTCCCCTGCGCATCGATCACCTTCTGCGGCGTGCCCAGATGATCGTTCTGGTAGTAGAAGATCTCGGGGCTCTGCCCGTTGGTCTTCGTCGTCTTGATGTAGAGCGGATCGGTACCCCAGATGTTTTGGGGCTGCCAGCCGTACTCGGTCGCGATGCTCCCCGTCGGCGTCGCCTCGGCAATCAGGCCTTCGTCGCTGTAGAGGAAGAAGGTCGTGTTTCCAGTGGTGGTCTTCGCAATCCTTCTGCCGAACGGATCGTACTGATACGTCGCAACCGTGTTGCCGTCCCTGTCCTTCACCTCAACGAGGCGGTTGGCGGCGTCGTAGATGAATTGCTGGTTGTCGGTCGGCTCGCTGCTCGTGCTCTGCTTCCTGGTGAGGGATCCGTTGTCGTCCCAGGTGTGGGTGACCGGGTCGCCATTCGTGGTGAAGCTCTTCAGCAGCTGGTTGTTGCCGTTGTATTCCCAGGTGTTGGTGGCGAGGAGGCCGTTGGTCCGGCGGTCGGTGAGGCGGTTGCCGAGCTTGTCGTAGGTGAATTCCTCGTTGGGCAGCCCGCTCGGGTTGCTCACCGCGGTCAGGCGGTAGAGGTCGTCATAAGCGTAGTCGTAGCTGCCGTGCTCGGTGGCTTTCTTCGTGATGTTGGATTCGGCGTCGTAGGTGTAGGCGTAATCCAGTTTCGTGGCCTGGCCGGGGTCGTTGAGCTTGATCCGGGTCGGGCGCAACAGGGCGTCGTAGTCTCTTGTCTGGGTGCTGCCGCCGGGGAAGCTGATCTTCTTCGGGGCGTTCCATTGCCGTTCGGCGATGCTCAGCTGGCCGGCGGGCAGGCTGACACCGGCGAGCTGCTGGTTGGCGTCGTAGCGGTATTCGGCGGTGAGGCCGCCCGGCGTGGTCTGGCGGGCCTTCTGGCCGGTCGGCGTCCAGGTGGTGGTGAGGGTGTGGCTGTTGCCGCCGATGGTGATCGTTTCCTGGGTCTTCCTTTGCAGGGCATCGAGGGTGTAGCGGGCGCTGTGGGCTACGGCACCACTGGTGCTGTTCTGGTCGGTGTAGCCGGTGAGGCTGCCGACGGGGTTGTAGCTGTAGGTGATGGTTCGGGTTGCGGTCTGGCTGTTTGCGGGGAGGTGTTTCTCTTCGACCCGGCGGCCGGCGGCGTCGTAGGTGTATTGAAGCCGGTTGCCCTTGGCGTCCTGATACTGGGTGAGGTTGCCGGTGTCGTCGTACGTGTAGGTCTGGGTCTGGCCGAGCGGGCGGGTTTCGCTGGTGCGGCGGTTGTTGCCGTCGTAGGCGTAGCGGGTGGTGTTGCCGTTGGCGTCGGTGACGGTGAGGAGGTTGTCGCGCTGGTCGTAGGCGTAGCGGGTGACACCGCTCATTGGGTCGGTGACTTGCGTGAGGCGGTTAAGGCCGTCCCAGGCGAGCGTGGTGACCTTGCCGTTGCGGTCGGTGATCCTGGTGAGGTTGCCTTTGAGGTCGTAGTCCTGTTTCGTGGAGTACGAGACCGCTTCGGAGAGGATGTCCTTGATCTCGGTGTTGCGGTAGCGCGGGTCGTAGGCGAGTTGCCGGGCGAAGCCGGGGAACTGGATGCGGGTGGGCAGCGGGGATTTGCCGTCCGACCCGTACTGGTAGGCGGTGGTGTTGCCGGCGCCGTCACGGCTTTCCTTGAGGCGGCCGTCGAGGTCCCAGGCGAGTTCGAGCAGGCGGCTGCCGGCTTCGTCGATACGGGCGGTGGGGCGGCCGAGGGCGTCGTATTCCTGCCTGCGGGTGTGGTTGAGGGCGTTGGTGGTTTGCGTGAGGCGGCCCCGGGCGTCGACGGTCCAGGCGGTGGTGTTGCCGCCGGCGTCGGTCTCGCTCCTGGGGTCGCCGGCCTTGGTCCAGGTTCTGGTGGCGGTCTGGTCGAGGGGGTTGGTGCGGCTGAGTTCCTGGCCACGGGCGTTGTAGCCGGCTTTCCAGACTTTGCCGCGGGCGTCGGTGACTTCGATGGGCAGGCCAGCAAGATTGTATTTCGTCTGGGTGAGCTTGCCTTCGGCGTCGGTGAGTTTGACCGGGTTGCCCTGGGCGTCGTATTCGAAGCGGACGGTGCTGTCTTCGATGCTGGCGCTACCGCCATTGGGGAGCGTGACCGCCCCGCCCTTCCGCGTGATGGCGGTGATGAGGCCGAAGGCGTTGAGGGTGTAGTCGGTGATGCGTTGTTCGGGGAGGCCGAGGGCTTCGGTGGTGCGGGTGCGGTTGCCCTTGCTGTCGTACTCGTGGGTGGTCTTGATGCCGAGTTCGTCGGTGTCTTCGAGGAGGCCGTTGTGGGCGGCGGAGTAGCGGGCGCGGCTACTCGATCCGTCCGGGTAGGTGGTCTTTACGACGTTGTCGAATTCATCGAGGGTGGTGACCGTGCTTCTTCCCTGGGCGTCGGTGCTGCTGCGGGTGCGGTTGGCGGTGTCGATGGTGAGCGTGCTTTGGGTCTTGCCGTTCAGGTCGCTGCGGATGAGGCGGCCGTCGTTGTCGTACCAGCGTTCTTCTATCCTGACGCCGGCGGCGGTGGCGGGATGGGTGATGCGGTTGTAGAACTCGCGTTTGGTCTTGTTGTAGTCGTAGAGGTAGCCGGTGGTGGCGCCGTCGGCTTCGGTGACGCTGGCGATGCGGCCGGTGGGGCCGTAGCCGAGGCTGCGCACCCGGCCTTCGGGGTCGGTGGCGGTCTTGAGGCGTTTGCCTTCCCAGGTGTAGGTGGTGGTGTGGCCGAGGACGTCGGTGACGCCGGTGAGCTGGGCGCCGCTCCATTGGTATTTGATGCTGCGCGGGGGGGCGTTGTTGCCTGATATGAGGGCGGGGTTGTCGCGGATTTCGGTGAGGCGGTCGCCGCTCCAGATCCAGGTGAGGACGGTGCGGCCGAAGTGGTCGCGGACCTTCTTGATCTTGTCGGCGTCGGGGCCGCTGCCGTATTCGATCCAGACGCGGAGGTCGTTCCTGTCGCCGTAGGCGACGATGCGGCCGTTCTGGTCGTAGTCGATCCATTGGCCGCCGCGCTGGTACCAGCGGTAGCCGGGCTGGGTGGCGAGGGGGAGTCCGCCGGCGAGGTTAGCCGAATTCGTGGCGCCGTCGAGGCTGGCGGGGGCGCTGCCCTCTCCGGCGCCGGGAGCGAGGACGCTGACCGGGGCCTTGCGGATGAGGGCGCGGGCGTCGAACACCCAGGCGTCGCCTCGCCTTTCGAAAAGGGCGCTGTTGCGGTCGATGCTCTTGACCGAGCCGTCGAGGGCGTCGAGGTTGAACTTGAGGGGGTTCCATCTGGCATTGATCTGCCAGCGGTCGAAGACGTAGTCGCGGGTGACGCGGATCGGGCCGCCGAGGACCTGAACGCGGAGGTCTTCGATCTCTTCTCGGTACTCGCCGTTGGGGAGGGCGACTTCGGCGCGGGCGGTAGCCGAAAAGACAAGGAGGCCGGCGATGATCGCAAAAACGAGGCCTTCGATGCAGACGCAAACATAAGCGCCTGTGCTGCGCACTGAGGTGGAGAGGGTCGGGAAGATCATGAGAGAAAGAGGGGGGTGATTGTTTGGTCGATGATTGTCGAGGTCTGGCCGCCACTCGTGAAGTTTCAACACTACACGTGCCTTATGGCAGTCAACGATGACCGCCACTGGTTCGCTCGCCAATAGTCAATACGATTATGAAAAATGGCTAAAACTATCACGGCTGGAAGCGAATTCCCAGCTCAACGGAATCCGATATACGGACGGCCGCTTGACCGGACGTGATGCTGTGCGGTAAATTTCAGTTTGGCGCTTACGGGTTCGCGCCAGCCTCACCGAACCTGCTCTTTGGCGGCTCCGCCCGCTGACCTCCCCGACCGTTATCCGGGGCTAATCCGTCCAAGCAATCCCTTACGGACGCCAGGTTTCTGGTTGCTTTCATAGCAAGAAGATAATTCGGAAACACCATACCCGGATCGGTAGTGTGGTGGCATGGATCGTATTTCCCATGCCCCTTCGCAATCCTGGATCGGTGTGCCGTCATGACCGCGCATTTCTGGCTGTCGGCCGGCGCCATCACGATCACCCAGGAGTCGATCGGTGCGATGACGGACGATCAGGCTCGAATGTTCCTGGCTGAATTGCGCTGGGGGAGCGAGGACCAACAGGTTTGTCCGGAGTGCGGCGTCATCGACCGCCACTACAACATCCGCACCCGCGGGCAATGGCGATGCAAGCACTGCTTCCACACCTTCTCGGTGACATCAGGCACGCCGCTCGCAGACCATAAGCTCAGCTACCGGAAACTGCTGCTCGCGCTATTCGCTTTCGTGATCAACCAGAAAGGTCTGGCGGCGCTGGCGCTCCGGCGGATCATCGGCGGCCAATACAGAACGTCGTTCACCCTGCTGCACAAGCTGCGCGAAGCGATCATGCTCACGACCAGCCAGGATCAACTGGAAGGTGTCGTGGAGATCGATGGCGGCCACTTCTCCGGCCGGAAGCGGAAGGGGCGCAAGAAGCGAAAGCCCGATGCGAAGAAGAAGGCCGTTCCGAACAAATATGCCCAGCACCGCAGCAAGGCGTCGCGGTCGGCATTTCCGTTTCACCCGAACCGGCGGATCATCATCGTGTTGCGAGAGATTTCTCCGGAAACGACCGGGGCCATCAACAAGTACAACGGCAAACCGATCGGGAAAGGCGCTACGCGAACAGTTGTGGCGGTATGCCGCTCCGAAAACAACACGGATGTCGAAGCACTCATCAGGCAGCATGTGGCCACGCCGTCTACGATCCGGACGGATGAATTGCACGCCTATTGCAACGTGAGGCTGATGGGCTATACCCACGAGGTAGTGAATCACTCGGAGGAGTTTTCCTCCGACGAGGGCTACAACGAGAATCAGGCAGAAAGCTTCTTCAGCAGGATGCGTCGGGCGTGCATCGGCATCTACCACCGTGTCACGCCGAAATACATGCTCGACTACGCGACGGAAACCGCCTGGCGCGAAGATGTCCGGCGGAAAGACACACGTACCCAACTGGCCGACCTGTTCTCCCGAGTGAGCAGGGCGGGCTTATCGAAGGATTGGATCAACTACTGCCATGGCAACCGCAGGCAGGTGGAATTGCTATTTCAAGGGAGCGCCAATCCAATGCCAGTGGGCAACGGAGTGGCCGTCTAAAACCGTTTCTTCCGGATACCGGGCGACAACGCCTTGTTGGACAAGCTTGCGAAGCCGTTTTCTGATCGAACTGCTCGTTTCAGCGCGCTCGGCGTTGGTTCCTACCGGCAGACCGAATTTCCTGACCAGGTGGACGACGATCTCTCCGGTGGATTTCGGTTCGCCGTCCTGTTGAAGATAGCGAACGAGTTCCTTGATAATCTTGCCGTAGGAAGTAGTCGGGAGCTTCGGCCAATGCCGGATGGCTCGAATCTCATCGGCCGCAATATCCGCTTGCTCCCCGAGCTTAGGCCGTAGCGCAGCAACCCTTGCTTCTGCAAGCCGCATCTCGGAGCGGGCCGCCTTGAGTTCAGCGGCGGCCAGCTTGATCCTGTCTTTAGCTTTTTCAGCCGCGATTTTGTGAGTCAGTACCTCGCCCTTGGCGTAGGCGATTTCACGAATGATGCGGTTCAGCTTGTTTCCGAGAAGGTTGGCCATCCCGGAATTATCGCCAATGGCCCGCGGCTAGGTCGTGTGCGTCAGATGCATAATTGCGAGATCAATGGTCAAGACCCCGGTTCAAGGGGGGGGAAAGATTGATTGAAGGCTCTGGAACATCGCGTACCTTCGGCAAGGAGAAAATTATGTCCGAGTCTCTCGATCCTTTCTCTGCACTCCGCTCCTTCTCTTTTGGAGCGGTTCAGTCGGGGAAGTTTTACGCCCTCAAGGCAATCGGAAGCGAGCGACTACCGCGCCTGCCGGTCTCCTTGCGCATCGTTCTCGAATCGCTGCTGCGTCATTGTGACGGCCGACGGGTTAGCGAGGCGCAGGTGCGGGCGCTGGCAAACTGGCAGCCTAATGCCGTACGCAGTGAGGAAATACCCTTCGTCGTCGCACGTGTCGTGCTGCAGGATTTCACCGGCGTGCCGCTGCTCTGCGATCTCGCCGCGATGCGCGAAGCCGCGGCGCGCGCCGGTGCCGATCCGCGCCGCGTCGAGCCGCGGGTACCGGTCGATCTGGTCGTCGATCATTCGGTACAGGTCGACCATCAGGCCAGCGCCGATGCGCTCGATCTCAACATGCGGCTCGAATTCAAACGCAACGCCGAGCGCTACCGCTTCATCAAGTGGGGCATGCAGGCCTTCGACACTTTCCGCGTCGTGCCGCCGGGTGTCGGTATCGTGCATCAGGTCAATCTGGAATGGCTGGCGCGCGGCCTGCGGCAGGCGGACGGCGTTTTCTTCCCCGATACCCTGGTGGGCACCGATTCGCACACGACCATGATCAACGCCCTCGGCGTCGTCGGCTGGGGCGTTGGCGGCATCGAGGCCGAGGCGGCGATGCTCGGGCAGCCGGTCGCCTTCCTCACGCCGGATGTCGTTGGCGTGCATCTCTCCGGCCGACTGGCCGAGGGCGTTACCGCCACCGATCTGGTGCTCGCCGTCACCGAACGCTTGCGCCGCGCCCGCGTCGTCGGCAAGTTCGTCGAATTCTTCGGCGAGGGCGCAGCGACGCTCTCGCTCCCCGACCGCGCGACAATCGCCAACATGGCACCCGAGTACGGCGCTACGATGGGCTTCTTTCCGGTCGATGCGGTTACCGTCGATTACCTCGCCGCTACCGGCCGCAGCGCGGAGGAGGTGGCGGCGTTCGCTGCCTACTTCGAGGCACAGGGCCTGTTCGGCATGCCGAAAGCTGGCGAGATCGACTACAGCGAGGACATCGTCATCGACCTCACGGCGATCCGCCCCGCCGTCGCTGGGCCGCGCCGGCCGCAGGACCGCATCGAACTTCCTGCGCTGCGCGAGCGCTTCATCGAGCTATTCTCTGCACCCGCGGCAACGGGCGGCTACGAACGGTCGGCAGAGGAACTCAGCAGGCGGCACGCGCTGGCGCTTTCCTCTGGCACCGTGGCCGACATTGGCGACGGCGACGTGCTGATTGCAGCGATCACCTCGTGCACCAACACCTCCAATCCCGGCGTGATGCTCGCGGCCGGTCTGCTCGCGCAGAAAGCGGTGGCGCGCGGGCTCTCCGTGAAGCCACGTGTGAAGACGTCGTTGGCGCCGGGTTCGCGCGTCGTCACTGACTATCTCGCCGCGGCCGGCCTTTTGCAGCCGCTGGAAAAGCTGGGTTTCCACGTTGTCGCCTACGGCTGCACCACCTGCATCGGCAACGCCGGCCCGCTCGATGCGGCGATCGAGACGACGCTTGCCGAACACGATCTGGTCTGCGCCGCCGTGCTCTCCGGCAATCGCAACTTCGAGGCGCGCATCCACCCGGCGATCAAGGCCAATTTCCTCGCCAGCCCGCCGCTGGTGGTGGCGTTTGCCATTGCCGGGCGTGTTGATGTCGACCTGGCCAGCGAACCGCTTGGGCGCGGCCTCCAGGGCGAGCCGGTGTACTTGCGCGACATCTGGCCGAGTCCTGCCGAGGTGGCTGCGCTGCTGCACCATGCGCAGGCACCCGGTGCCTATCTTCGCCGCTATCGCGACCTCTCCGATGCACAGCCGCTCTGGCGGGACATTCCGGCACCGCAGGGCGTGCGCTATGCCTGGGATGCCTCGACCTATATCGCCGAGCCGCCCTTCCTCGCCGATGCAAGACCACTTGCCGGCGATATCGTCGGCGCACGCATTCTTGCGGTGTTTGGCGATTCGGTGACCACCGACCACATCAGCCCGGCCGGCAACATCAAGACCGGATCACCGGCTGGCCTCTACCTGCAGGAGAGGGGTGTTGCCGTCGCCGATTTCAACAGCTACGGCGCGCGTCGCGGCCACCACGAGGTGATGCTGCGCGGCACCTTCGCCAATGTGCGCATCCGCAACCTGATGCTGCCGCCGAAGGCCGACGGAACACGCATCGAGGGCGGCTTCACGTGCCACCAGCCCTCAGGCGAAGTGCTGCCGATCTTTGAGGCGGCGATGCGCTACCGCGCCGAAGGCGTGCCGACGGTGATCTTCGCCGGAGAGGAATACGGCACCGGATCGAGTCGTGACTGGGCTGCCAAGGGCACCGCGCTGCTTGGCGTGCGCGCCGTGATCGCGAAGAGCTTCGAGCGCATCCACCGCGCCAACCTCGTCGGCATGGGGGTGCTGCCGATCCAGCTGCCGGCTGACTGCGGCGAGCTGCGCCTCGCGGGTGACGAGATTGTCGGCGTAGTTGGTATCGAGAAAGGCGTTAGGCCACAGCAGGCGGTGACTCTCGTCATCCGCGCTGCTGTTGGGGGCGAGAGGCGTATCGAAGCTCGGCTGCGCGTTGATACCCCTGTTGAGGTCGAGTACCTGCGTGCCGGAGGCATTCTGCCCTACGTGCTGAAGCAACTCACCGCGTAACACTCGTCGTTCGAGTATCGATCGAACATCGGACGAACACCAAAATTCGTGCGCCGACTTCTCTCCGAGGCCTTCCCGATCGTCACCAACAAGGCCGGGATCCAGTCAGCGATCGACGCCGGTCTGCGCGACAGCGCCTGAATCCGCCCACGCACGGAAGAGGTCGAGCAAGGCAGGCAATCCCTCGCGGATCGCCACCGGACCGGGATTGAGGATGACCGCCGATTTCAGTTCGTGGATCTGCGCATTCGCCACCGCCGGCACCGCGGCCCAGCCGTCACGGGCGGCAACGCGTTCCGGCCGGAAATGCTTGCCGCACCATGAGCCGATGATGATATCCGGCGCCCGTCGCACGATCTCCAGCGGATCGGCAATGATGCGCTCCTTCGCCGACTGGCACAGCGCGCGCTCGGCGAAGATGTCCTCGCCGCCGGCCAGCGCGATCATCTCCGAGACCCAGCGGATGCCGCTGATCGGCGGCTCGTCCCATTCCTCGAAATAGACGCGTGGCTTCTTCGCCAGCGTGGCGCCCTCGGCCCGCACGCGGTCGATGATCGCCTGCAGTTCGGCCACTATCGCCAGCGCCTTATCCTCGGCGCCGACCAGCCGGCCGACGGTGGCGATCATCGCCAGGATGTCGTCAACGCTGCGCTGGTTGAAGG
>NZ_JAVMKF010000235.1:0-3240 GCF_031732815.1 Accumulibacter sp.
ATCGTCCTGCTCGTCTGGGCGACGAAGAGCGGCGGCATCTGATCCGGCACGGCCGGTAGCCGCTGCCCCCCGCCAATAACGCTTCTCTCATGAACGGGCGCCGCCGTATGGCGCGCGCCAGATTCACCAGCCCGATTCACCGGGTTGCCTCCCCTGGGGTCGGCCTCTTCTGCCGGCCAGCCACTGAAATGAAGTGCGCAGGAGCACCGCTCAAGTACGCCTTCCTCACTGACGACCATCTTCGCCGGCGCGGCAACCGCGGCAAGGCCGAGTTGATCTATGCGGCACACAACAAGGTGCTCTTCAGCGTGCCGATCGTTTCCGAGAAGGTCCGCATGCTTTTCAAGGATCGCGGCATCAAGACACGCTACGAGCACGTCCTCCTGGCCATCGATCCCGGTCGCAAGGTCGTCACCTTCAAGACGCCGCAGGGGCCGCAGGAGATCGGCTTCGACTTCATCAATGTCGTACCGCCGATGCGCGCCCCGGACGCCGTGCGCAACAGCCCGCTGCGCTGGCAGGAAGGCATCTTCGCCGCCGACGGCTGGATGGAGGTGGACAAGGCGACGCTGCGGCACAAGCGCTTTGCCAATGTCTTCGGCATCGGCGACGTCGCCGGCGTGCCAAAGGGAAAAACGGCAGCCAGCGTCAAGTGGCAGGTGCCGGTCGCGGTCGACCATCTGGTCGCGACGATCGAGCAGAAAACGTCCACTGCCACGTATGACGGCTATACATCGTGCCCGCTG
The DNA here is from genome assembly GCF_031732815.1 of Accumulibacter sp. Taxonomy (GTDB): domain Bacteria; phylum Pseudomonadota; class Gammaproteobacteria; order Burkholderiales; family Rhodocyclaceae; genus Accumulibacter. Next base: position 747 of record NZ_JAVMKF010000235.1, read on the forward strand.
ATCACTCGCCTCGGGCAGGCGATGCTGGTCGAGTTCGACTACAACGACAACCTCGTGCCCTCGTTCCCCGGCGTCATTGCGCCGCTTGAAGAGCTCTGGATCACGTGGGTCATGAAGACGATGGCACTCAAGCCGACCTATCTCGCGATGCTGCGCGGACGCAGCTGACAAGGAGAAAAAACATGAAGGAACTCGATCCACTGGTCCTCCTCGCCGTATTCCAGGAAATGCTCGGCCCGCAACTGTGGCTGCTGATCCTGCTCGCCGTCACCGGACTCGCCGGTTTTGCCGCACTGGTCCTGCGTGAGCGGAAAATTTACAGCCGCCGCCTGGTCGCTGCGGAGCTGTTCGGTCTGCTCGGTGGCGGAGTAGCGCTGGTCATGATGGCGCAGTTCTCGGTCTCGGGATTCTCCGATGCCGGCGGCCCGATCGACTGGCTGCTGATCGGTCTCGTCTACGGGATCGGCATGATCGGCTCGACCATCCTCGTCTACGCCGTCATGGGCTGGATGGGGTTGATGCGGACTCCCGCCCAGCCCACCTCCTGAGCGTTCAGACGCGCCGCAGCCGTTCGCCGGCTGCGGCCAGCGTCTCGTCCTTCTTGGCGAAGCAGAAGCGCACGACATGCTCGTCGTGGCCGTCGTGGTAGAACACCGACACCGGGATCACCGCCACGCCCACTTCGCGCGCCATCCATTCGGCGAATTCGCGGTCCGGCTTCTGCGAGATCGCGTCATAGCGGGCCAGCTGGAAGTAGGTGCCGCGGCAGGGCAGCAGTTCGAACCTTGAACCCTTGAGCTGCTCGCGGAAGAAGTCGCGCTTCTGCCGGTAGAAATCGACCAGCCCAAGGTGGCGCGAGGCGTCCTGCATGTATTCGGCGAGGCCCAGCTGGCCCGGTGTGTTGAGGGTGAACACGTTGAACTGGTGCACCTTGCGGAACTCGGTCATCAGCGCCTGCGGGCCTACGACGTAGCCGATCTTCCAGCCGGTGATGTGGTAGGTCTTGCCGAAGGAGGAAACGACGATGCTGCGCGCGGCGAGTTCCGGATGCAAGCACAGGCTCTGATGCTGCCCCTCGTAGCAGATGTGCTCGTAGACCTCGTCACCGAGCACGACGATGTCGGTGTCGCGCGTCAGTTCGGCGAGCGTCGCCATGTCATCCGCCGTGAACAGGCTGCAGCTCGGGTTGTTCGGTGTATTGACGATGATCATGCGCGTGCGCGGGCCGATCAGCGACTTCACGTGGTTCCAGTCCGGCCGGTAGTCGGGAAACTTCAGGCGCGAATAGACGGCCTTGCCGCCGACGGTCTCGATCGCCGGCACGTAGCTGTCGTACACCGGCTCGAAGACGATCACCTCGTCACCCGGTCGCACGAAGGCGGCAATGGCGGTGAAGAGGGCCTGCGTGGCGCCGGCCGTGACCGTCACCTCGGTGTCGACGTCGTAGCGGATGCCGTAGAGCGCCGCCACCTTGCTGGCGATGCCCTGGCGCAGTTCCGCCGTACCTGCCATCGGTGCGTACTGGTTGCGCCCGGCGAGCATGGCGCGATGCACGGCATCGAACAGCGAGGGATCCGCCTGGAAGTCCGGGAACCCCTGCGACAGGTTGATCGCCCCGCAGTCGGCGGCAAGCTTTGACATCACAGTGAAGATGGTGGTGCCGACCCAGGGCAGCTTGGAGTCGATGGCGACGGGCGAATTGAGCATGGCGGCAGGGCTAAGAAGTGAAGGCCACACTGTAAAATGCCGGGCATGAAAGTCAATGGCACCCCCACCCGCGCCATCTGGCGCGTCGAAGCGCAGCCGGTTGTCGAGATCATCGACCAGACGGCGCTACCCCACCACTATCGGACCTTGCGCCTCGCATCGCTGGAAGACGCAGCGCACGCCATCCGCAGCATGCAGGTGCGCGGCGCGCCGCTGATCGGCGCCACGGCCGCCTACGGTGTGGCACTGGCGATGCAGCACCGGGCCGACGATGGCGCGCTCGCCACCGCCGTGGCTACGCTGGGCGCGACGCGGCCGACGGCGGTGAATCTGCACTGGGCGCTGGCGCGGATCGAGGCGCACATCAAGCCACTCTCCCCTGCTGCACGCAGCTTGGCCGCCTGGCATGAGGCCGCCGCCATTGCCGACGAAGACGTGGCGCAGAACCGCGCCATTGGCCAGCACGGCCTCGAACTCTTCAAGCCACTGGCGCAGAAGCACGGCCGGCTGGACATCATGACCCACTGCAACGCCGGCTGGCTGGCCACGGTCGATCACGGCACGGCGCTGTCGCCGGTCTATGCCGCCTTCGATGCCGGCATCGACGTGCGCGTCTGGGTCTCGGAAACGCGGCCGCGCAATCAGGGCCTGCTGACGGCCTGGGAGCTGAAGCAGCACGGCGTGCCGCACACGGTCATCGCCGACAACGCCGCCGGCCTCTTGCTGATGCGTGGCGAGGTCGATGCGGTGATCGTCGGGGCCGACCGCATCGCCAACAACGGCGACG